>JAZRIS010000036.1:0-40298 GCA_045645425.1 Barnesiella sp. | reverse complement strand
CCTTGGATCATCATTGGAACGCTTTGGAACGCCTCCTTCGTTATCAGCACGCCAAATGACAACTCTAAAATCCTCTTCTTGATAAAACTCCGGAGTTTTTAGGCCATATTCGCGACATTTGTTTATTATATCCTCTGTTCCTGTACCCACCTTTTCAATATAACCATTCCAATACATAGGGTCGGCAAGTAGCGGATTGGCAGGTAAAGATTTATGAGGACCATGCAACTTCTGTACTGTCAATCCATATGGCAATGTGCCGGGATTCCAAACCTCCAATCTATCACGAAACAACATTACCTGAACGCTTGCATTACTTGTATAATCCCTATGACATACAGCATTTACTATGGCTTCTTTGACAGCATCAATAGGTAATTCAGGACGTGTCGGTATATCCGCTTTTTCTCCTTCAGCACGTGTTCCGACCCAATTATTGATACGGCTCATTACAAAACTCGTAGCTTGGTCAACAAGTTCAAATACATCACCTCTGTATATCTGATATGCAGGCATCGGCTTTTCCACAATATTCCCATAGAATTGCGCACATTTAACTTCAGAGGTAATGAAGTATTTTTGTGGTTTCTTTCCAAACAGCAGAACTGCTGCATTTGCCAATTTTCCTTTGTCATCAATTAAATCAAGATGTGTAAGCAATGATACTGGTGATGTTTCAACAGGAAGAGGAAAATTACGCTTTGAGCGTGCCATGTGGATAAAATTCTTCATCTTATCCTCGTCCAAATCTCCCAATGTCGCTCCATTGTCATTTGAAGCATCGAATGGTCGCCAACGGATATATTCCTTTTCCTCCAAATAGCGGATTAACGAAGCATATACAGACGTTCGCAACCCATCAATATCCACAAAAGTTTTACGTACAATATCTCGTTCGACCTTTCGAATTAAAGCAGTTTCTTTGTGATGTCTATTCTCCTCTCCAATGCTCTTGATGTATATTAAACGGCTTTTATGGAGCGTTGCGGCCAAATCATACTCGCGTTCTGTCGGAGAAATACCTTCCTCATCCTCATATCCATATAGGTTGCCATATAGTCCCAAATAAATATCACACTGCTCTACTTCTTTCAAATAGACATGACTCGTAGGATATTCATTGGCCGGAACTTCTTCAAATATAAATGGCTCAAAGAATTTACCCAACAAAACATCAGTTCGGATATAATGACAAAGCATAGCTCGTTCTTCGGCAAACTCACTTTGAACACTGCTTATGAATATTTTTATGCGTTTCATACAATAGTTGTCGATTATTTTAAATACTCCTTATATTCAGTTCTTAATTTCTGTCCAATCTCCGCTATTATGAACACCTGGTTATCTATGGCATCGGCCAACATATGAGAGGCTTTTACTCTTTGCTCATGCAATGCCGCACATAATTGTTCTGCAAATTCAGACGGTTCAACTGTTGCTATCTTGTGCCCTATTTCAGCAACAAGAGTAAGTAATTTGTTTATGCAATCCATAGATTCTCTTCCATGATATTTCTTTTCTATGTCAGAAAAATCATAGTACAAGTAAATGGAATTCAACCGGCTTTCTGTTTCTTGAAATAGCTTGTTAGACTTCATACAAGCCACTTGTATTTTTTGTACTGTAATAGGATTACAATCTTTGTCATACTCTTTTAATGCAGTTTGAAGCATATAATACATATCAAGCGTTTCTTGATACCACGACATAGCTTTTTCAACTACCTCCAATTTACGTTGAAAGACCATAGTATGTAGTTCGCGTTTATGCTTAACTCTATCAGAGATAGCATTAATGATGGCTTGTATTATTATTGTAACTAACGAGCCTATTAAACCGGCGGTAATGTATTGTCCCATATTTCTATTATACTATTTTTCTAAAGGTTTCTATAAAATCATTTGTAAGCAATTCCAAAGTTTCTTAATAATATTACAGTAAGCTGATGTACATTTTCAATAAAATGATAAGTAAATGCAATACTGATTCCTTATGGTTCTAAAAAAACTGGAGTACCATTCTCTAACGATTTTGGTTAAAACAGAATCTAACTGAGAGCGATATTCACCACTCTTCAACCATCGAGAAATATTTGTATAACTTGTCATCACTAATATATTGAATTATGACTTATCTTTTTTGAAGAAACCAGTAATTCATTTACATTTACCTGTAGTATGGTTGCAATCCTTACAAATGTTGCCAAATCAGGTTGTGCCACATTGGAACACCATTTAGATATGGTTGACGGATTTTTCCCTAATTGCTCTGCCAACCATTTGCCTGTACGTTTCTTTTCTACAAGCACTATTTTAAGACGATTTATATCCTCCATTATAATCAATCTATTGAATTTAACGCAAAATTATTTATTTTATCAGGGATAAAAAAATAATAGCCAAGAAAAAATTCCAGCTTACAAATTCTTCCGACTTCGGAGGGATAAGTTCGCGAATGCGGCAAGGTTGTCGAGAGGCAATAAGATTTGCCCTATTGAGGTTAAATCTTCCGGGTACAAAACTCATGCTTGCTTGATGCTTTTAGAGCAAAATACTCGGCGAGAATTAAGAATAGTTATCTTCTCTACACGAAAGATCTGCAAGTTGGAGAGCGGGAGTTGATGTATTTGCCTTTCTATATGGCGGGGATAATCTAATGTACAAACCAATTTCTTTTATAAAATAAGGGTCACTTGCATAAGAGCTGCTTTTTTGCATTGTGCCCGGTGCTTTTCTTCTTTGTGATAAAGCGTTATTTTCAACAATCGATGTCGCAAGTGCTGGCTCTCGGCCCGCTGTGTTGCATGCCCTCTTTATAATTGTAGTGGGTAAAAAAGAAATCAATAAATTGTTAAAAAGTTGTTATAACTCAAAAATAAGTGCGTATCTTTGTAGATTATTTCATTAAAAATCACAAAGATGAGAGAGAGAGTAATATTTGTAATGATTGCATTGTTTGCAATTAATAGCATGAATGCCGAAGTCCCGGCAGGATATTATGACGAAGCGATAGGCAAGAGTGGTAGTAATCTTCAATCGACATTGGCCAAGATTATAGACCACAGTGACCCGGGTTACGATAGCCTGTGGAGTATATATGAGAGTACCGACCGTCGCGATGATGGCAAGGTGTGGGATATGTATTCCAATACCTCCAACTTCTCGTTTGGTAGCGACCAATGTGGTAATTATAGTGGTGAGGGCGATTGTTACAATCGTGAACACTCGATACCCAAGAGTTGGCGCGGTGGTACAAAGTACTCCGATGCGCATATCGTTGTGCCCACCGATGGTTATGTAAACAATCGTCGTGGCAACTATCCTTTTGGCGAGGTTGGCTCATCGAGCTATGTTTCGGATAATAGCTTCTCTAAATTGGGTACTTGTGTTACATCGGGATATTCTGGTACTGTCTTTGAGCCCAATGACGAATATAAGGGCGACTTTGCCCGTATATATTTCTATGCGGCTACACGTTACTACTCGCAGTGTGGAAGCTGGAGCGGTGATGGTTTTAGCGGCTCTTTCCCCCATCTTGACGAATGGGTGCGTGTGATGATGCTTCGTTGGCATGAACTCGACCCCGTGAGTGAAAAAGAGATAAATCGTAACGACGCAGTCTATGCCTCGAAACAGGGCAATCGCAATCCTTTTGTCGATTATCCCGAGTTGGTCGAACTTATATTTGGCAATAGCACCTCTACTCCGTTTAATCCCGGTAGCGCTACTCAATCGGCCGTGTTGGAATCGCCTGTTGCCAATGAAATAATAGATATGGGTGCTGTTTCTTTGGCCCAAGAAAATGCACAGGTGAGCAAAAATGTGATGATAAAAGGTCGTGACATGTCGGAAAACCTCACCTTGTCATTGTCGGGCAATGGATATTTCACCATCACACCTACAACTCTCTCGGCTGCCGAGGCCAATGAAGGCAAGAATGTACAAGTAACCTATGCACCTAAAGTAAGTGGCAATCATGAGGCAATACTTACTATTGCCGGTGGCGGTATGTCAAGAAGTGTTGCAGTTACTCTCAAAGGTTATGCTACCGAAGACTTTATGGCTCTCAAAGCTACCAATATGACTCCTACTCAATTTCAAGCCAACTGGTCGCGCCATTCGCAAGCTACCGATTATGAGTTGGCTGTATGGTACAACGAGGGTGGTGCTCAGCAATCACAAACAATTCTTGATGTGAATTTTGCCGACGGTGTTCCCTCAGGATGGTCAAAAACAGGATTTACAGGCAGTGAAAATAATGCTGTCAGATTGGCATCGGGTAGCAATGATGGTGTTGTGACAACACCTGCGATAGATCTCTCATCGGCTTCTACACTTACCGTTACATGCAGTCCTTACAAGACTTCCGACAACTCGGTATTGTATATATTGGTTGATGGCAAGGAGGTAGCACAAGTAGATTGTGCGGCCGGTGCTGTGACACAAGAGATTTCGCTCGAACCTGCAACACAACAATCTACCATATCGTTCAAGGCAACCAAGTCGCATCGCGTCTATCTGCAATCGGCTACTCTGACAACAGGCGGCTCGCAAGAGGTGATGTCGGATGGTTATCCTCAACGAGTAGGAAATGTGTTGAGCTATCAAGTCGATAACCTCATTGGCGGTCACGACTATTACTATAAAGTTACTGCCTACAAAGGCAATCAAAAACTTGAGGAGTCAAACACTATATTGGTGGCGTTGGCTACCGATGTAGAGAGCGTGCTCAACGAATGGCCTCAGAATGTATATGTATATGCTTACAATAGAGCAATATATGTAGATGATGCTCCTGCCAATGCTCGCATCAACTGCTATACCCTCGACGGACAATTATGCGCTACACGCACTACACATGCCACACGCGAAGTGATGGAGGTAAATCGTGCCGGTATATATATTGTTCAGCTTGTAACAGAGGGTGCATGTTATGCAACCAAACTTGTAGTGTATTGATAACATATAAATAGAGTTGTGCTATGAAGATGCGTTTCCTTGTCCTATTCTCTTTGGCTCTATGTGTAGCAAATGTATATGCCGATATTCCGGCCGGTTACTACAATAAGGCCGTAGGTAAGAAAAATGCCGAGTTGAAAACGGCTATGCATGAGATTATAAAGCCTCATACACGCATAGATTATGGTGCAAAAGGTACTTGGGTGGTGTTCCGCTCAAGCGATGTGCGCAGCAATGGGGCGATATGGGATATGTATTCCGATGTGGTGCGATATTTCCCGGAATCGGGCTCTCATCCCGAGATGCACATCGAGCATAGTGTTCCCAAGAGCTGGTGGGGCGAGGAGAGTACCTTTATATATGAGGCTTCGTTCGACTTGCATCATCTTGTGCCTTCGGATGCCTCGGCCAATATGTCCAAGAGTAATCGCATGCTGGGTGTTGTCGAAACTGTTACCTTCGATAACGGTGTGACAAAAACCGGCAGAACTACTATCGGTGACAAGACCTTCTCGGTCTTTGAGCCTCATGACGATTATAAGGGTGACTTTGCTCGCATGTATATGTATGTAGTCACTTGTTATCAAGACTATACTTGGATGTCGGAAGGTGTAAATATGTTTAATACCGAGGCCTATCCGACTCTCAACGAGTATGCTCAAGATTTGCTCATGACATGGCATAGGCAAGACCCCGTGAGTGCCAAGGAAATCAATCGCAATGAAGTTGTATATGAGGCGCAAAACAATCGCAATCCCTTTATTGACTTTCCTTTGCTGGCCGAGTATTTGTGGGGCGACAGTATAGATTGTACTTTTACGGCAGAGGTGAGCGAGATGCCCTATCTGCTCACACCCTCGCGTGGCGAGAAGGTAGATATGGGTACTGTCATGACAGGCTCTTCTCTCGTACACAAATTGTATGTAGAAGGTGCCAATCTGACCAAAAATCTCACGCTCTCATGGCGCAATAATGCAGGAATTGCATTGAGTACCAATACTCTCTCTGCACAGCAAGCTATGACCGGCGCCAATGTTGAGTTGCGATATACCAATGACGATCATGTGGGTATGTTGCGTGATACACTCATTATTTCGGGTGGAGGATTGTTGCAAGAGGTTGAGTTGCCGGTTGAGTTGCAAGGTACATCATCATTCATTCCTCTTGCACCTGTCGATGTGACCTCTACCGGAGCTATGTTGCGATGGGTGGCTGTTCCCGATGCTCAATCATATCAAGTGCAACTATATGAAGGGGCAAGTGCCGCTACCGATTTGTTCATATCGGCCTATGTCGAGGGTAGTAGTTACAATAAAGCTATTGCCTTGTATAATGGTACGGGACGCAGCATCAACCTCTCCGATTATGCTCTGGGTCGTCAGCACAATGGTGCAGGCGAATTTGTAGATTATTGGAAATTGCCCAATGCAACACTCAAAACGGGTGAAACCTATATATTGGTGAATAGTCAGTGCGACAACGATGAGTTGCGCGGTTATGCCGATAAATTAGTGCCTTCGATGGAGACATCGCCCATCAATTTCAACGGTAATGATGCCATTGCCCTCTACCATCATCAGATATTGATAGATGTTGTGGGCTTGTATGGAGAGGCCGAAAATTGGGGAAAAGATATGACATTGTATCGCTCATACAATACGTTAGGTCCCTCTATCAACTACGATGTTGCACAGTGGGAGCAAGCTCCGCAAGACGATTTTGCCCGCTTGCGCTCGCATCGTATGACGGGTATCACCAATAATCCTCGACTCATAATAGACACTCTCGCTGCCGGTACGCAACTGTGGGTGGGCGATTTGTTGCCTACAACGATTTATACCTATAATGTTACAGCACACCTCGATGGTCGTGAGCAAGCTGCTATCTATGCTTGTGCATTTACAACCAACAGCCTTGCTGTACCTGTCGATTTGTGTGCCCAAGAGGTTACTTACAATAGTATTGTATGCGGCTGGAGTGAAACAGACGATGCCGCAGGTTATGAGGTGCAGTGTTACACATTGCAAGGAACGGAGTCGGTTACTGTGAGCGAGGGTTTTGATACTGTTGGCTCAAAAGGTAAGCCTCTTCCCGAAGGATGGACGGGCACGGCATCGGGCAATTACACTTCAACAGCCAGCTCTGGTGCTTCTGCTCCCTCTGTATCTCTCAAAAATACCGGTGAGTATATTGAAACGCCTCGATACGATGCTCCCATTACAGCCATGTCGTTTATGTATCGATTTGCTTCTACCGCTACCGGCTCTTCATTGCTTGTGGAGTGTGAAAAGGGTGGAGAATGGCAAACATTGCAAGAGATAGAGTATGTCAATACTACCAAAAAAACACTCGATTACAGCTTTGATGCAGCCGACAATGTGCGAGCTTTCCGCTTTACCTATACCAAGGTGAGTGGCAATATGGCTATCGATGATGTTGTGGTGACTTATGGCGCACTCGAAAAGGTCTATGTTGAAGATGATATGTATGTGGCAGAGTCACAAGCTACAATCATCAATTTGCATCCAAACACAACATATTATATCAGTGTTCGGTCGGTGTTGGGCTATTCGTATTCGCAATGGTCCGATGCTGTGGCTATTACCACCGACAAGTTGCCTTCGGAAGTATCGCATATCGAAGCATCGGATATAAGATATAGTATCAACAACGGTGTGTTGTGCTTGTACAATTTGCCTTGCGATGCGACGGTGTCTATATATGATATGCAAGGCATGTTGTGCTATCACAAAGATGTAGAAGATGATACTTTGGTTGTTAAAATGCCATCGAATGGTGTATTTTTAATAAAAATTGTTAATAGTGAAAATATTTTTGTTCAAAAAGTTGTTGTTTGATGTATATGTTGTATATTTGTCAAACAAAACGACAAGATGTGTGACATCTTGTTATTGAAATACAAAAATTATAATAACTATTAAAAACAAAGTATATGAAAAAATATGTTTGCGATGTATGCGGTTGGATTTACGATCCCGCAATAGGTGATACAGATGGTGACATTGCTCCCGGTGTAGCATTTGAGGACCTTCCCGAAGATTGGGTATGCCCCTTGTGCGGTGTAGGTAAAGAAGACTTCTCGGTCGTAGAAGATTAATTATAAGTAAGATAATAAAGTTGAAAAATCGATATGTACCCGCAGGTATATATCGGTTTTTTTCTTTGTGTCTCAATTTTCTCGATGCAAAAAAATTGTCTTTTGTGATTTAATAACTACATTTGCAATGCACATTTGTGTGCAAAATGTAATAATGCAAAATTAAGAAAATGAAAAGAACGTTTGCTCTCCTTTTGTGTGCTCTCTTGGTAGGTGTCATTGCCGAGGCACAAACAAGCAGCTCGTTTTCGCACTCGGCCGATGTGAAAACAGATGCTACGATTGAGCGTGCTACTTTGGAATTTGATAGAAACCAAGTACGCAACATCAATGATTATGTAACAGTGAGAAATAATCGACCGGCACAGCGTCAAGTGACGGCTGACGAGTCGATTGATATTTATGGTTTTGTCGAGTATAACACGCTTGATGAAAATCAGAGAGGTCTTGTCAAACTCAATACCGGCAAGCCTACAAAAGTAAATTATGTAAAGGAAGTGAGCGATTGGGCCACTGCCGGTGCTTATGCCTCCGAGGCATACTATGTGATGGCTTACGATAATCGCTTCTGCCCCACATTGTGTACAATAGACCTTGAAACAGGTGAGGTTGAGAGCGTGGCATCATGCACACTCGACGGTGGCGAAGGCTTGCAAGCATTTGAGATGAGTTACGATGTTGTAGAAAAACGTATGTATATGTTTGCAACATCCCCCTATGACCCCGACATGAACAATTCGGCTCTACTCACAATCGACCTCAAAACCGGAGAGCAAACATATATCAACAAAAACTTGGGTACTCACTACTATGCGATGGCTATCAATGCCTTGGGCGAAATGTATGCCGTCGATGGCTCGGGTATGTTGAGAAAGATAGACAAAGCCACCGGTAATGCTACCGATGTGGCCGATACAGGCCTTTCGCCATTCTATCGTCAGTCGATGGACTTCGACCGTAAAACCGGCATCGTCTATTGGGCTTATAGCGATGTGAGCCGCATGGGTATGTTATATACGCTCGATGTGACAACAGGTGTAGCTACACGATTGGGATATATAGGTGGCAAGAATGAACATCAAGTAGTGGGTCTTCATGTGCCTTATTCACTATACGACTCGGCTTCGCCCTCATCTGTGACAGGACTCAAGATGACACCGCACGAAGGTGGAGAATTGAGCGTGACTCTCGAATGGACTTGTCCTACCGAGTGTGTCGATGGTACACCGTTGTCCAATATAGATTGTATGCAGATAATGCGCAATGGTGAGGTGGTGGCAACACTCACCGATGCCGTGCCCGGAGCAACAATGTCGTGGAGTGATACCGTGGAGGAGGCAGGTATATATACCTATGTTGTGCAGGCATTAAACAGTGTAGGTGCCGGTGAGTTGCGCACTGTGTCGGCATATGTGGGTCACGACTATCCGGCCGCCATTACCGGATTGAAACTCCAACGAACAACCCCCAACTCGATAACCCTGTCTTGGAAGCCTGTTACCAAGGGTATGAATGGCGGATATATCGACACCGCATCTTTGCGATACAAAGTAACCCGTATATCGGACAATGTGGTGTTGGCTACCGACCTTGCCGATACGCTTATTGTGGATAATAGTATTATAGAATTGGGTAGCTATCGTTATGCCATCGAGTCATACAATGCCGATGGAGTAGGTGGTGTGACAACAAGCGGTTATATCGTAAACGGTCCCGCTCGCACATTGCCCATGTTCTCCAACTTTGATACCCCTGACTCTTCAGAAGCCGACTTGTGGTCGGTAGGTGACGCCAATGGCGATGCTGTTTCGTTCTTCTGGATATATGACGAGAATTATGGTATGGGAGCATATTATTATCAGACATTCAATATGCACCCCGCCAACGATTGGCTCATATCACCGCCTCTTGTATTTGAGGGCAACACCCCCTATAAGGTGGTTATTGAGGCTTCTCCTGCTACGCCCGAGCAAAGAGAACAATTTAATGTATATCTTGTAAAAGATTATAATATCTCAACAGCGGTTAAGATAGGCGAGACCTTTGATATAGACCACTATGACTTCTTCCGTGTTGAGGTGGATAGTGTCCCTGCCGGAGTATATTCGTTAGCTATTCAATGCGTATCGGGCGGGTATGGCAGCAACTATTTGTCGGTGTATAGTGTAGAGGTTGCCAACAATGGCGACGGTAACATTCGTGGTGATGTGTGGGACGACAGTTCTCGACCTGTTGCCGATGTATATGTGAGCCTCGATGATACCGAGTATGGTGCCTATACCGACGAAAGAGGTTTCTTTGAGATACCCAATGTGCCCAATGGTACCTATACGATAAACAGTACCAAGTTGGGTTACAAGAGTATCGCCCAAACTGTCACTGTTGAGGCTCTTAAAGATGTAAATGTTGAGTTGGATGTTATAAAACGCCGAGCCTATACCGTGAGTGGTGTGGTTACCGACGAGTATAATAATCCTCTTGCCAATGCTTTGGTAACCATAGATGGATATAATAAATACACTGCCTATACTGCCGATAATGGTACCTACTCGATAAGCAATGTGTATGAGTCGGAAATGCCTTACGATGTTGTTATAACAAAAGATTTTTATGTTACCGCACAGGAGGCAATTACCATTGCCGATGCCAATGTGGAGATAAATGCAGTGCTCAACGACGACATCTTGTCGCCCGCAGTCGCTTTTGCAAGCTACACAATGGGCGATACCAAGGCTCACATCGAGTGGTCAAAATCGGGTATTGACCGTGCTGTTGCGGCATATAGCGAACAAATATCTTATACATTCGGTGCTTCGGATGGTACATTTGGCACGCTCATAGGTGTTGTGTGCCATGAGCCTATTGTTCTCAAGAGTATCAACTGGTTCTTGTTAAGCTCCGACGAAACTATCAATGTCGTTGTATTGGCACTTGATGGCAATGGCAATGTGACCGGCCAAGAGCTATATGTAGATGGCGATGCTCCCAATGTGCAATTCAACCCCACCGAATATACATTTAGTGAGGATGTCTATGCACCCAATGGTTGCTTTATCGGATTGAGTACCGATGAGGGCTTCCTCGATATTGTTACTGCTGTCAATACGCCCGAAAAACCCTTTGTGCCTCAATTCAATGCCTATATCGAAGATTATCTCGTTGAGGCCAAGATGGAGTATGTCGAGGGATTGGGTAATGACTATTGCGAGAACTTCTACTTGGGCTTCCAAGGTATTGCCTTTGCCGGCGATGAAGCACCGCAAGTAACCTATAAGGTAACACGCGAAAACCAATCGGCAATGAGCGAGGTTGTATTCAATAACATCGCAACTCAAGCATGCACCGACGATGCGTGGCTCACCTTGCCCGACGGCGAATATACCTATGCCGTTACTGCAGTTTATGCCAATAACAAAGAGTCGGCTCCCACCTATACCAATGTGCTCACGCTCGACAAAACCGCTATTGAGGGTGTGACAGCCGAGGCTTTTGCCGTAAATTGCATAGGCGATAAATTGCACTTTAATTGCACCGTGCAAGAGGCTGTGCTTTATACCGCCGATGGTGTACAAGTAACGCATCTTGCTCACACCGACCATATCTCTGTTGCAGCGTATGGTGCAGGAGTCTATATGTTGCGTGTGCAAATAGATGGTGTGTGGTATGTTGAGAAGATAATCATTAAGTAAGAATAATAGAACTATGAAAAGGATAAATATATTGGCAACTCTCCTTATATGGGTTGCGGTTGCAACACAAGCTCAAACGATACTCTTTTCGTGTGATTTTGAAGAGGGCATACCGGCAACATTTGCAACATACGATATGGATGGCAATGCCCCCTCGCGCAGTATGAAGAGCTATGGACTCACCGATGGTGTCGCTTGGGCTGCCTATACCGATACGATAGAAAATAATACGGCTGCATATAGCGGCTCTTGGTACAAGACTCCGGGACAGTCAAACGATTGGATGGTAACATCGGCTATTCGTGTTGAGGATGTTCGCAACATCTTGTCGTGGAACACCCGTGCATTGAGTACTACTCACCCCGATGGCTATGCTGTGTATATAAGTACTCAAGGCAACACCCCGTCGGACTTTGTCGATGCTCCGGTATATGTCGTGGATGCCGAGAGAGGTCAATGGCAACAACATGCTATCTCGTTGGCCGATTGGGTAGGTGAGGAGATATATATTGCGTTTGTAAACAATAGTACCAACTGTAATATCTTGGCTCTCGACGATATTAATATCTTCTCTTATGAGCATAGTTTTGTCGTTACCAATACCACTCCCAATGCAATCGCCACTCCGCAAGCTGTGTATGTGTCGGGCGAAATAACCTCTTCGGGCTTTATGCCGGTTGAAGGTTATGTAGTAGAACTTACTTACAACGGCCAGACGACTATTATAGACCGCAGTACCGATATAATTGCTTCGGATAGTGTGGCAACATTTGCCTTCCAAGTACCTATTGATGTGCCTCTTGATGCAACACGCGATTATTCGTTGCGCATAAGTTCGCTCGGTGGCAATGATGTTATGGAAATGGCATGTAGCATTACATGTTTCGAGCGCTTGGTGTTGCTTGAGGAGGGTACAGGTACATGGTGTATGTATTGTCCCAGAGGTACTGTCGGCATAGAGATGTTGCACGAGAAATATCCCGGACGCTTGATTGATGTTGCTGTGCATGGTGGTGCCGACCCCATGATGTATGTTCCCTACTATGTGGGTACATATCCCTATTTCCAAGGCTCATTCCCCAATAGTGTCTTTGATAGATGTCATGATTTGGTGGGTGACCCATATTTCGATGGCGACTCTCTCATGACTGTGGCCATGAATCGTGGTGCAATAGGAAAAATAGAAACAACAGCCCATTTCAATGCCAACAATCAACTCCAAGTAGAAGCTACCGTAGAGTTTGGAAAAGTCATCGGAGAAGGTGAGTATGGATTGTTGTATATCATTGTAGAAGATAGTGTAACGGGATATGAACAAGCCAACGCATTCAGTGGCAATATGGAAGAAATGGGTGGCTACGAAAAGTTGCCCGACCCTATACCCGCCGGTGAGTACTACTTTGCCAACGTTGCTCGTTCGTTATATCCCTCATTTGGGGGCGATGCCACAGCATTTACCGCCGGTACGCCTCGTCACACGCCTATGACTGTTGCATATACTATTGATATGCCCGAGGTGCAACGATACGATATGGTGAAGGTAATAGCCGCTATTACCGAGATAGCAACCGGCGAGATAGTAAATGCTTGTCAAGTCATTCCCTCATGGCCCGAGGCTATTGACGATGTTGATGCCGACAATACTATCGTAGTGAATACCCTTGCCAATGGCATAGAGATTGTTGCACATGAAGCCTTGCAGGCAGTAGAGGTGTGGAGTGTAGCAGGACAGTTGCTATATGTGGCACAACCTCATTGCAACACGCATACAATAGCGCTCGATAATTACCATGGTGTTGTCGTCGTTAAGGCTTGCACTACACATGATAGTGTAGTCGTGAAATGTGTAAAATGATATAAATCATAAAGAAATAGCGCCTTTATATTGCAAAATATAAAGGCGTTTTCTATATTTGTAAGACGAAACATTAATACCTACTACCATGAATGAAGCAGTAAAATACATTGGAAGGTGGCAAACAAAGAGTGTCATTCTTGAGAAACTTGAAGGCCCTATCGGCGAAGGTCGGGTAGAATTCCCTAATGGCGATACGTTTGAGGGTTGTTTTCATCTTAGTTTTGCCCAAATACAAGGCCCCTGTTATGTAGCCGATGGAAAATATACATTTGCCGATGGTAAGTATATCGAAAATGCTTGGATTAATACCTCAGAAGACCTGACAAAGTTTGGACTGAAAGGTGTGTACGAGGTGCGCAACGCCGATGGTACGTTGGCATCTATCACTTCATTTTGGGTCAATGAGCGTCATGGCATAGAGCTCTTGCTTGCACCCAAGGTAGAGGTTGTTGAGTGGTATAATGGCGAGGAGCAAGGCCGTTATGATGTAAATAACTATACGCTCAACGCCATCGATAAAGACCGTCGTGAACTCGTTGTAGAGCTTGCCAATGGCGTGTCGATAACAATGGTGGGTGGTCGCATCGTGCCCAACCGATATGAAAACTATGTTTACGAAAACTACTTGATGGGCAAACTCCTCTATGAAAATGGCGATGTATATGAGAGTATCAACTACAATATACGCAACCTTCAACCCTATGGTGGAGTAGGTACAAGATACTATGCCAATGGCAAGATGTGCACCGAATATTATAAAGAATATGAACTGGAGCGTATCGAGCGCGAAAAATGGAATCCCGCATGTGCCGTTGAGAAATCTATTCCCAATCCCATTAATCCCGAAGAACAGATGCCAGCTCGCGTGTGGGGCAATCACATTGAGTATGGTTATCGGTGCGAAATGATGTATGATGGTGATGTGGTAGATGATATGCCTCATGGACAAGGTATATTCAAGGATGTGAGTTCGCAAGCCTATATAGATGGCAAGATGTGTGATACTTGGCGTTTTACCTACGAAGGTACATTTGAGCGTGGCCGTTGTCATGGACATATCGTCTTTACCGACCATGAAAAGAATACTACACAAGAGTGTGAGTGGAAGAATGGCCTGTCGATAAGTGCTACTCCTGTAACCTTGCGCTACAAGTGGACACGTATCTTAGAAGGAGAATACGATATAAGAACCGGAACAAAAGAAATAGGTGTAGGTATGAAGTGCCCCTTCGATGGCTTTGAATATGTGCGATTGCTCGACGTATCGGCATCACAAATCGTGTTCAGTGTATGCGAACCTCTACGCCCCGGTGGCTCGATGAGTCTTGAGAAGGAATTGACATACGATTTGAAATATTTTCTCGATCTCTATTGGGATAAAGAATAAAAGCTATTCTTAAACCTCTGTTTCAAAAGAATAAGGGAAGTGATGTTTTTTCGCAACATCACTTCCTTTGTTCATATAAAAGTATTACCTTTGTAGGCTCAAAAATAAGGATATTAACACACTTAAAATATACAATAGCAATGGCTAAAGAATTGAAAGAAATGACCAAGCGTGCCGACAACTACTCGCAATGGTACAACGACTTGGTTATGAAAGCCGACCTTGCCGAACAATCGGCTGTGCGCGGCTGTATGGTTATTAAGCCCTATGGTTATGCCATATGGGAGAAGATGCAACGTACGCTTGACGATATGTTCAAGGAAACAGGTCACGTCAATGCCTACTTCCCGTTGCTCATTCCCAAGTCTTTCCTTTCGCGTGAGGCCGAACACGTAGAAGGCTTTGCCAAGGAGTGTGCTGTGGTAACACACCACCGCCTCAAAAACGACCCCAATGGCTCGGGTGTTATCGTCGATCCTGCTGCAAAGTTGGAAGAGGAACTCATCATTCGTCCTACATCGGAAACTATTATCTGGAATACTTATAAAAATTGGATACAATCATACCGCGACCTCCCCTTGTTGGTAAACCAATGGGCCAACGTAATGCGTTGGGAAATGCGTACACGCTTGTTCCTTCGCACTGCCGAGTTCTTGTGGCAAGAGGGTCACACTGCTCATGCTACTCGTGAGGAGGCCGAGGAAGAAACACGTCGCATGCTCGATGTGTATGGTACATTTGCCGAGCAATACATGGCTATGCCCGTTGTGAAGGGTGTGAAGAGTGCAAGCGAGCGTTTTGCCGGCGCACTCGACACATACACTATCGAGGCTATGATGCAAGACGGTAAGGCTCTGCAAGCCGGTACATCGCACTTCTTGGGACAAAACTTTGCCAAGGCCTTCGATGTACAATTTGTAAACAAAAATAACGAACTCGAATATGTGTGGGCTACCTCTTGGGGTGTATCTACTCGCTTGATGGGTGCTCTCATCATGACACATAGCGACGATAACGGTCTTGTGTTGCCTCCTCGTTTGGCTCCCATTCAAGTGGTTATCGTTCCTATCTACAAGGGCCCCGAACAACTCGCAGCCATCGACGAGCGTGTAGCAAGCATTGTAGCCAACCTCAAGGCTATGGGTATCTCGGTGAAGTATGACAACGATGACAAGCGTCGTCCCGGCTTCAAGTTTGCCGAGTATGAGTTGAAGGGTGTTCCTGTTCGCTTGGTATTGGGTGGTCGCGACTTGGAGAACGGTACTATCGAGGTGATGCGTCGCGATACGCTCGAAAAAGAAACAATGTCGCTCAATGGTATAGAAGAAGTAGTGCGCAATCTTCTCGACGATATCCAAAGCAATATGCTCAAGAAGGCTCTCGACTACCGCCAAAGCCGCACTATTGAGGTGGATACTTACGAAGAGTTTAAAGAGCGCATCGAAGAGGGTGGATTTATCCTTGCACATTGGGATGGTACTCCCGAAACCGAGGCTCGTATCAAAGAGGAAACAAAAGCCACTATCCGCTGTCTGCCTCTCGATGGTGATATGACTCCCGGTGTATGTATGGTTACCGGTAAGCCCTCGGCTCGCCGAGTACTTTTTGCTCGCTCATATTAATAGCGATATATCTCTACAACGAGGCTGTGTCAAAAAGAAGTGACACAGCCTCGTTACTTTTGTATGAGTAGTATAATACAAGACAATGGAATTGGGGGCTTCGGGAGTGTGCTTAGGTACATGGCAGAGCCTCAGTATTGGGCGCAATATAGAGGTTTGTCAATTACGACGCATCGTATGTATATAGCTGTTTCTGCTCTTACTCGTTGTTATCTCTCATCTCTTTGAGCATCGTATTGCTCTTTTCGATTTTCTCATCCAACTCGTTCATGATAGATTTTATCTGAAAGAGGTACTCGCTCAATGTTTCTATCTGGACAATCGAATTTTTAGATTTTTTATAATTTAATTGAGGCTCGGCACTATGTGAGATAGAGTTCAATTCTTTGTCGGGACTAAAATAATAGTTTGCATCGTCCTCTCTATTTTCCGAGTCGATATGCTTAAAAAAGTCGTATATGCACAAGCCGTAGATGTTGCAAATGCGTAAGATGATATCAATATTGAGGTTGCCTCCTCGCACTGCTTTACCTACCGTATTCTTGTCAATACCGAGGTTTTCCGACGCTTCCTTATATGATATGTTGCGTCGTTGTAAAAAGGTTTTAAACTTTTCACCTGAATATATCCACTCTCCGGTATTGCATTCTATGCTATTATCCATTGTTTTGGGGCAAACTATTATATTGGTTTTACTATACCAAGTTAGTAAAATTTATTTAATTATAACTTGTCCTGTTCATTCTTGCCATCTTTATTGCACATCCCAATAACGAAGAAAGTATATAAAAAAACAACCACATTTGCAGTAAGTCAAATGTGGTTGTCGCAATGGGATATACCCTCGATAATGCAAGCTGTGAGGAGGGCAATCCGTATAGTTTGGTCTATTTATACAAGTCGTCCACCATGTTTGATGTGTGTGCGTTGTTCGAGAGCCAACGTTACGGTAGGTTGGTCGCACACTTCGGCGGGGCCAAAGTATTGAATGGGGCCGGGGTAAACATAATTGGTTTCGAGAGCCCATTTTTCGCGATTTTCGGCCAAATAACGGAAGGGTTCTCCGTTGAGATTGACGAGAGCCTTTTGTATAACGGGCTTCATCTCTCCATGGCGACGCTCCATGTTCATCATCATGGTTACGGGTACACCTCCTGCTATCCATTCGGCAGCGGGACGAGTAGTGTTGCGTACGCTCGACATATATCCTGTCTTGCCTTCGCCTATGAGCAATGCTGCTGTGTAGCCAAGTGAGTAGCAATAGTCGGCATCGAAGTTAGAGGGAGTTGCGCAACGACCTTCGTAGCCAAAGAAGTGGTATTGTGTAGAGAACTTGCCTACATACTTGCCGGCCTCTTTCATTTGTGCAAGTTTGCGACCTACCATTTCGCCCAACAATTTCTCTGTTTCTATGAGCGATACTTGTACGTTGCCATGGGGGTCGCGGTCGAGTGTGAGCTGACGGGCTACACGCTCGGGCAAGCTGGCATATATGGCAGCATTTTCTTGCGAAATGTTGTTGATGATATATTTAATTTGCTCGTTGCGAGGTACGCGTGAGAACTCGGCGGCGTGGTGTGCCAAGAAATCATTCAACTCGCTGATGAGATTTTTCATAGCAGGGATAAACTCGATGATAC
Organism: Barnesiella sp.; assembly: GCA_045645425.1. Taxonomy (GTDB): domain Bacteria; phylum Bacteroidota; class Bacteroidia; order Bacteroidales; family Barnesiellaceae_A; genus Barnesiella_A. Next base: position 22,026 of record JAZRIS010000036.1, on the reverse strand, counting down.
CCTCGGGAATGAGAGCTACACCATAGTTTTGTCCGTTGGCGGCACGTTTGGCAACAATGTCGGCAATGTAAGTAACTATGTTGTCGAGTGTGAGTTGTTTCTTTTCTATCTCTTCCGAGATGAGGCAGATGTTGGGTTGTGTTTGCAAGGCACATTCAAGAGCGATGTGCGAGGCCGAGCGACCCATCAATTTGATAAAGTGCCAATATTTTTGTGCCGAGTTGCAGTCGCGTTGAATGTTGCCTATCATTTCGCCATACACTTTACATGCAGTGTCAAAGCCAAATGATGTTTCGATCATGTCGTTTTTCAAGTCGCCATCGATAGTTTTGGGGCAACCTATCACTTGCACACCGGCATTTATTTTCTTGTAGTACTCGGCCAACACGCAAGCATTGGTGTTTGAGTCATCACCACCTATTATAACAAGAGCCTTGATGTCGAGGGCGCGCAATATCTCCAAGCCGCTGTCAAATTGCTCTTTTGTTTCCAATTTGGTACGACCCGAGCCTATGATGTCAAAACCTCCGGTATTGCGATATTCGTCGATAATATCCGATGTGAGCTCTTTATATTGATGATTGATAAGACCGGCAGGGCCTAAAAGAAATCCATACAAGCGATTTTCGCTATTCATCATTTTCAAGCCATCGTAAAGACCCGAAATAACGTTGTGTCCACCGGGGGCTTGTCCTCCCGAGAGGATGACACCTACGTTCATTGCGGGGTAGGCGTGTTTCTCTTCGCTCTTCTCAAAACGAAGCACGGGCATACCGTATGTATTGGGGAATAGCTGGGCAATCTCTTTTTGATCTGCAACCGACTCAGTTGCAGCACCTTCTACGCAACGAACTCCTGCTTTTATTGCTTCGGGCAACTTGGGGGCATAAGCTGCACGAGCAATCTGTAATGCACTCTTTTTCATTGGATGAATTTATATCTTAAAATTAATACTCTTTTCAAACTGCAAAGTTAGTGAAAATAGCACTCGCAACAATAATAATGCGTGTAAAATTGCGTAAATGTTGCACAAACGTTGCACTGAAAAGTGTTAAACTTTTGCACAATTAAGTTGCGTTAATAAGAAAATAAATTGTAACTTTGCGCTCAAATGCGGCAAAACGAATGGGCTGATATATTGTTGCTTTGCGAATATTGCCCTTGTCGCACAAGTAAGGTAAAGAAAGGTAGATTTTCAATCTCGAATAGGTAATTTATTCATATAACAAACTAAAGTTAAAGTTATGATTTATTCACACGAAGTAGAACACATGTGTGTTGTCAAAAAAGGACCCAATCATGGTCCTGCACCCATTCCCGAAGAGGGTCGTTGGGTGAAAGCTAAAGAAGTGGTAGATATTTCGGGCTTGACACACGGTGTGGGTTGGTGCGCTCCTCAACAAGGTGCTTGCAAGCTCACTCTCAATGTCAAAGAAGGTGTTATCCAAGAGGCCCTCGTTGAGACAATCGGTTGCTCGGGTATGACTCACTCTGCTGCTATGGCTTCTGAAATTCTTCCCGGTAAGACTATCCTCGAAGCTCTCAATACTGACCTCGTATGCGATGCTATCAACACTGCCATGCGCGAGTTGTTCTTGCAAATCGTTTACGGTCGTACTCAATCGGCTTTCAGCGAAGGTGGTTTGATGATTGGTGCCGGTCTTGAGGACCTTGGTAAAGGTCTTCGCAGCCAAGTAGGTACTATGTATGGTACATTGGCCAAAGGTCCTCGTTATCTCGAAATGGCCGAAGGTTATTGCAACCGCGTGGCTCTCGATGAGAACAACGAGATTATCGGTTACGAATTTGTTCACCTTGGCAAGTTTATGGATATGGTGAAGAAAGGCGAAGATGCCAATGAGGCTCTCAAGAAAGCTACCGGTACTTATGGCCGCTTCACTGCCGAGCAAGGTGCTGTTAAACACATTGACCCCCGTCACGAATAATAATAGGAGGAAGAAACTATGATAAGAGAAGTAAAATTTGAAAGCCAAGACCGTCGTATCAAGCAAATTCTTGCTGCATTGAACGCCAACGGTATCAAAGACATCGAAGAGGCTAACGCTATTTGCGAGTCTTACGGTCTCGACCCCTATAAAACTTGTGAAGAAACTCAACCTATCTGCTTCGAGAATGCCAAGTGGGCATACGTTGTGGGTGCTGCTATCGCCTTGAAAAAAGGTTGCACATCGGCTGCCGACGCTGCCGAGGCTATCGGTATCGGTTTGCAAGCATTCTGTATCCCCGGTTCTGTTGCCCACGACCGTAAGGTAGGTCTTGGCCACGGTAACCTCGCTGCTCGTTTGCTTCGTGAAGAAACAAAATGCTTTGCATTCTTGGCCGGTCACGAGTCTTTTGCTGCTGCCGAAGGTGCTATTAAGATTGCTGCCAAAGCCGACAAAGTGCGCAAAGAGCCTCTCCGTTGCATCCTTAACGGTCTTGGCAAAGATGCCGCTTATATCATCTCTCGCATCAATGGCTTTACTTATGTGCAAACAGAGCTTGACTATGCAACAGGTGAGTTGAAAGTAATACGCGAAGTTCCCTTCTCGCAAGGCGATCGCGCCAAAGTGAAATGCTATGGTGCCGACGATGTACGCGAGGGTGTAGCTATCATGTGGCACGAGGGTGTAGATGTATCTATCACAGGTAACTCTACCAACCCCACTCGTTTCCAACACCCCGTTGCAGGTACTTATAAGAAAGAGTGCAACGAGCGTGGCAAAAAGTATTTCTCTGTAGCTTCGGGTGGTGGTACAGGTCGTACATTGCACCCCGATAACATGGCTGCCGGTCCCGCTTCATACGGTATGACCGACACTATGGGTCGTATGCACAGCGATGCTCAATTTGCCGGTTCTTCTTCAGTACCCGCACACGTTGAGATGATGGGCTTCCTCGGTATCGGTAACAACCCCATGGTAGGTTGCACCGTAGCTTGCGCCGTGGACGTTGCTACTGCTCTCAATAAGTAATAGCTATCCTTACTATACAAAAAATGCCGTGTCACTTCATTTTGCGACACGGCATTTTTTTTATTTATTCAGTACAAACGTCAGGGGTATATCGAGGCGTTGTGCCCAGCATGTTTCGTTGTGCTCATGACCCTCAAACACAAGGCTTGCGTAGTGCTCTTTGTCCCAGCCTTTGGCTTGTATGAGGCTGTCGGCTTGTACTTGGTAGGGTGCATACGGCTCATCAATGCCTACTGTGCCTCTATCCATATATACCATGTGTGTATTGGCTTCGGGTAGTTTCTCGCTCATGTATTTCTCAAAAGCCATAGCCCATTGGTGGTTGTCGCCTGCGAGGGGCAGATGTCCAAATGATAGGTGAGTGGACATGCAGATAGCTCCGCCAAATACTTGTGGGTACTCGCATAGTGCATACATAGATATAAGACCTCCCATGCTCGATCCCATCACAAATGTGTTGCTTGGGTCGGTGAGGGGTTGATATTGATTGTCGATAAAGGGCTTGAGCTCTTCTACAACAAACTTCAAATAAGCATCGCCGAGAGGCTCCATTTGTCCATAGTTATCTATCTCGTCGGGAGTGTATTGCAGGGTTTTGGCAGGAAAGTACTCGTTGAGGCGGTTGTCGGTGTTATCGATACCCACTACAATAGTGCTTTTAATTTTGTTCTCGGCTATGAGTCGGCCTACGACCTCATCTACTTGCCACTCTTGTTTGTTCCATGTTGTGGTGGAGTCAAAGAGCATTGTACCATCGTGCATATACAATACTTGGCATTTATCACCTTTTTTGTAACCGTCGGGCAACCACACATTGACATCACGCGCAACGATGTGTTGAGATGGAAAATCGGGATAGTAGTCCAGTCTTCCAGAGGTTACTTGTTGTGTTGCTTCTTGTGTCTCTTGCGGTGTGAGCAGTGCTATGATACCGCCGGCAGCGAGGATGACGATAATAGCCAATGGGATAAGCTTTGTTTTCATATTTCTTGTTATGTTTTGTGAGTTCTTCAATATACAAACATATACAAATGATTTTGAATATACAATCTTTCTAAAGATTATTGTGCCGTTGTTATATAGAATGAAGCAAAAAGCCCCATGCCGAAGGAATGCGACATGGGGCAAATGATGTTTATTTTATCTTGTTTAGTACTTTTCGCTTGAGTCAAGCTCTTCGGTAGTGAGCGATTTTTTGTCCATCTTGCGCCAGAAGTAGGCAATGTATGCCACCACAAAGGGGATGATAAGCGATACGATAGCCATAGTTTTGAGGGTAAATTCACTCGAACAACTATTGCTCAATGTGAGCGAACTTTGCAAGTTGGTTGTTGAGGGGTAGTAGGCTGTGCCATTGTAGCCTGTTATCATAAAGATCGACATCACTACCAAGACTGTACCCGGTGCTGCCAGCCATATACCTTTGTTGAAGTTTTGCTTGAGTAGAGTGAGTAGCACACTTGCCACAAACAATATTGCACCAAGAAGGAACATGGCAAGAACGATGGGCATTTCTAACAGATTGGTCAGATATTTGCCTTTTTCCATTGTCACGACTCCATTTGCATCTACGGCATATCCCTCCATGGTAGCAAGTTGCACCACCACAAGCAAGAACATGACAAGAAAACATACAAAGCATATCAATAGACTGCGGCGTAATTGCTTGGCAAGTTTCTCATGGTTGATATTGTTTATCATATACAATGCACCCAAGCACAAGGCCAAGAATACCACCATGAGTCCAAACTCAACGTTGAAAGGATTGGCAACAGCTTCAAGTCCGCGCCACTCGCTACACCAACGGCTTATGACGGGTGCGCCAATGTCGCCAACGGCATTTTTATCGACAATAAATTGCGAGCCGGTAAAGAATGTGCCTACCGCAGTACCTATCAACAAGGGCGCAAGGCAGCCATTGAGGGTGAGAAAGATGCGGAACGTGTTCTTGCCCAAGATATTGCCGGCTTTGCCCTGAAATTCGTATGAAACGGCTTGCAATACAAAGGTGATGAGAATGAGTATCCACACCCAATATGCACCGCCAAAACTTGTGCTGTAAAATAGCGGGAAAGAGGCAAAAAATGCTCCACCAAAGGTTACTAATGTTGTGAAAGTTAGTTCCCATTTGCGTCCGGTAGAGTTGATGATGAGTTGTCGCTCGTCTTCGTTTTTGCCCGCCAAGAATATAAGGGCATTACCTCCTTGTACAAAGAGCAAAAATACCAACAAACCGCCCAATAAGGCTATCAAAAACCACCAATATTGTTGTAAAAAAGCGTATGTAATCATATCTCTATCTCCTTTCTATTCTGCTGTTTCGGGGCCTTGTTTGATGGCCTTGATTAATATGCGTAACTCGATGGCAAGGAAGAGGGTGAAGATGGCTACAAATAGGAAGAATGTAGTCTGTACTGCACCTACACTCACACTCGATATGGCAGCCTTTACGGGTAGTAATCCCTCGATTGTCCAAGGCTGGCGACCCACCTCGGCTACAATCCATCCGGCTTGTCCTGCCATATATACCAAGGGTATGGAGAGCAATGATACCCATTGCAACCATTTCATCTCTTGGATGCGACCTTTTCTCTCGGCCCATAGTACTACAATCATGAGCAGTAGGAGGAAGCTACCCAATCCTACCATGATGCGAAATGCCCAATAGACCATGGGAACAGGGGGTATCAACTCTTCGGGAGAGTCGATGTAGCCATAGCCAAAGTATTGAACATTTTCTTCAAGTGTTGCACGGGCTGCAGCTGCAGCAACGGGGTCGCTCTCTTTCAGTTGGCGGTAGTCGCTGAAGGCTTGTAGGGCTGTCTTACCTCGCATTATCTTGTCGGTGGCCGACAGATGCACTGTACCATCGGGGGTGGTATAGCCATCGAGCAAGTTGTTGATGCCCGGTACATATCCGTCTATGTCGTGTGTGGCAAGTATCGATAGCACGCCGGGTACTTCTACTCCCGGAACAATAGAGAATGGGGCGCGAGTACCACCATCCATAAGGCCCTCGGCCGCTGCAAGTTTCATAGGTTGATATTCGGCTACATGTATGCCCGATTTGTCACCACTCAACATTACAGCAAAAGTGCCTATAATACCTACAATGGCAGCAACGCGTATGCTGGCAAGGGCAAAGCGGGTATTGCGTTTTTTGAGCAGGTACCAGCAACTGATACCTATTACAAAGATAGCTCCTGTCATCCAACCGCTAAATACCGAGTGGAAAAACTTAGATATTGCTACCGGATTGAGTACCAATGCCCAGAAATCTACCATTTCATGGCGCACGGTATCGGGGTTAAACTCCATTCCTACGGGATGTTGCATCCATGAGTTGGCTACCAAAATCCACACTGCCGATATGGCTGCGCCTATGCCGGTGAGCCATGTCGATGCCAAATGCACTTTTTTGCTCACTTTATCCCATCCAAAGAACATTACTGCAAAGAATGTTGCCTCCATGAAGAATGCAAAAATACCCTCGATGGCCAATGGTGCACCAAAGATGTCACCCACAAACCATGAGTAGTTGCTCCAGTTTGTTCCAAACTCAAATTCGAGAATGATGCCGGTAGCGATACCCACGGCAAAATTGATACCGAAGAGTTTCATCCAGAACTTGGCTGTCTGTTTCCAGAAGTCGTCTTTCTTTATTACATAGATGGTTTCCATTGTTGCCATTATCACTGCCAATCCCAAGGTGAGGGGTACAAAAATCCAGTGATAACCGGCAGTGAGGGCAAATTGTGCTCTCGACCAATTTACTAACGCCGTTTCTACCATAATACTTATTATTTGTTGTTATTATTGTTTCTCTGCAACTTGTTGTGTGAGTTCTGTTCCCACATGGTCTATCTTCTCTTCCTCGCTCTTGCCGGCAAGTATGGGTTGGAAGAAGAATAGCCGTAATACCAAGAAAAGAATGATGACTTTCAGGAAGATAAGCCCCCATAATGGGCGTCCCCAAGTCATGTTTCGGAACCCATCTCTATAAAAATTCCAGATGGAGGTTATTGTGTTTTTGATTTTCATGGTCTAAATTTTATTGCAAAAATAGACTATATTTCCAATAAAACAAGATTAATTTCTATAAATTTATCTATTTTATAGAAAATAATCTATTTTGCTGCTTTGCGGTTGCTGCATTTTAGACTGCGATATTCAAAATCTTCCATATAGCTACCATGTGAAAGATGTCACCCAATATGATGAAAATGTGGAACACCGTGTGCATATATCGCACTTTGTGTATGCTGTATAGTACAGCTCCCGACAGGTAGCACACTCCCTCGGCAATAACCCATCCTACGACGCTCCATCCTACACAGTCGTAAAAGGGCTTGAATGCTACCAATATAGTGAGCCCCATGAGAACATAACAAGCTGTTTCGAGATAACTGTGACTGCTCATCTTTCTGAAACTGAATATGGTGCCTACTATGGTACACAGCCACACGAATGTAAAGATTGTCCAGCCCCATAGGGTAGCGCCTCCTTGTAGGAGGGCAATCAGCGCAACAGGCGAATAGCATCCTGCTATGTGCCAATAAATGGCAGTGTGGTCGAGCTTGCGTATAAAAGCCTTCCCTTGCGTGCGTGTTGCCGGATAGGCGTGGTAGATAGATGATGTGGTGTATGAAAAGAGAAGACCAAACGTGTAGAGCCACAAACTCAGGATGGTGAGTATCGAGCCACTGCTGTAACCCTCGCAAAGGAAGATACCACATACAACTATACTGAGTATGCCTCCTATGATGTGAGTAGTGTAGTTGGCTATCTCTTCGCCATGTGTATATTTGGAGTTGATTGTTTCTATGGTGTTTTTGTTCATAGCTGTATCTGTCTTGTTTGTGTTTGACAAATGTAGTGATAAAAAACCGAGCTTGACAATCTATTGTTGATATATGTCACATCTGTCGATAAAAATTATTTTTTGTTTCTTCAGGATTGATTTTTTTGCCTCCTTTACATTACCTTTGTGCTACAAAAGGGATATAGCCATGATACGCCTCAAAGTAATATTAGTAACAATCTTATGCCCGCCTCTCATGGTAGTGGGATATGGTATGAAGAGATTTCTCATCGTTCTCTTGCTTACGTTATTGGGCTGGTTGCCGGGTGTTATCGCTTCGTTTATCGTACAATCGGGCAGTATTCCCGAAGATACAATCTAATGTAGGAGAGTCATGAATATGAGTAAAGCAATAGGGCATATAGCATGTTTTGTAGCTTATGCCATCTTTGGTGTCAATATTATTGTGTGCAAAGATCTCACGAGCTCTCATCTTATTTCTCCTATTGCTTTGTTTACCCTGCGGTCGGTAGGAGCCGGCTTGCTCTTTTGGATTATTTCATTTTTCATGCCCGGCGAGAAAGTTGCATGGAGCGATCATCCTCGCATACTACTTGCATCTATTTTGGGTTTCTTGCTCACGCAACTCACTTTTCTCATAGCCATACCCTCTATTACACCGCTCGATTGCTCTATAACGAGTGCCATGTCGCCCATATATACAATGATTATAGCCGCCATAGTGTTGCGAGAGCCTATAACATGGCAGAAGGCAGGAGGCGTCATCTTGAGTTTTTCGGGTGTTATCTTCTTGTTGCTCAATAGCGTGTCGTCGGGTGGCGCTTCTCATACAACGACTATGGGACTTGTGTTGATGATACTCAACTGTATTTGCTTTTCTCTCTATCTGGGTATGTTCAAGCCGTTGATAAGTCGCTATTCGGTAGTAACATTTATGAAGTGGATATTTCTCTACTCGACACTCATGTCATTGCCCATATCTTGTGGTGAGTTGGTTTCTCTCGACTATACCGCAATACCTGCCCATATAGCGGCCGAGTTGCTGTTTCTTATCATCTGTTCTACCTTCATTACATACTTCCTTATACCCATAGGACAGAAACGTATTCGTCCTACCTTGGTGAGTATGTACTCCTATGTGCAACCTATTATTGCCACAGCCATCAGTATCTACTTGGGTATGGACACGCTCGGCTGGCAAAAGGTTTTGGCAGCTATCGCAGTATTCTCGGGTGTAGTAATAGTGAGTCGCAGTAAAGCGAGAGAGTGATTAGTTCAGTCCTGTATTGTAAGGTTTGCCTTCTCCTTTTTGCCACATTACCGCAAAATGCAAGAGTAATAGATAAAAAAAAGACCGCATCGTGTGATGCAGTCTTTTGTAGCGGGAACGAGAATTGAACTCGTGACCTCCGGGTTATGAATCCGACGCTCTAACCAACTGAGCTATCCCGCCATCATCGGCGCATTTTTCTCAAATGCGGTGCAAAGATAGGGCTTATTTTTGACTTATGCAATAGTTGGCCGAAAATATTTTGCAATTCTTGTAAAATATCATGCACTGTGTGCTTATGCTTGCTCGATGTACTTTGTCACACCGGCTTCTATGATGTTGTCAGGGTCGTGTTTGCTGCGTATGCGCCACTCTTGTGGGTAGAGGTTGTTGGCACGGTTGCCCAAGTTTTTTACCCAACCAAGTACAAATTCTTGGTAGGTGAGCAAGACATATCCGTGTGCTGTCCCCTCGGGTAGTGTTATTGCTTCGCGACGCAGATAGGCGAGTGCCGTTGTGAGCGAAACTTCGCACTGCGCAAAGGCCTCACGATTGAGCATAGAGGATAATGCCAAGGCATGACCGGGTATGAGGTCGCTACCTTTGAGTGTTGCCAATGGTATGCCGGCATGTAGCACGTTGAAACATTGTTGCATGGCTTGCATATCGAGGGCATATTCGTTGGGGTAGGCATTGATGGTTGCATCGTCGCACACGATGGTATAGGCTTGTGACGATAGCCATTCTTTTACTTTGCCGGGTATGGGTTGCGACTTCTTGGCTTGTTTTTTCTTTTTGTCATGTGTGCGAGGAGCCGAGTTGCAAGGGGTTTCTATATCTCCTTTTTTACGCAATACAGCCATAAACAATCCCTCGCCTTGTGTGCGATGTGGCATAAAGCGATATACCGGGATGTTGCCTTCGAGGGCACCGGTGATGCCCCATGTGTCGTTGATATTTACTTCCAACGGCTCTGCCTCATACTGTTCTATGAGGTGTCGTATCATGGCCTCGTTTTCCTCAATATTGAAAGTACATGTGCTGTATATAAACAATCCTCCGGGGCGCAGTGCGTTCCAGACATCGGCTATAATGCCTTCTTGGCGGGCTGCACAATGCGCCACATTGGCAAGTGACCACTCGCTTATGGCTGTGTCGTCTTTGCGAAACATGCCTTCACCTGAGCAAGGAACGTCGGCGGCGATGACATCAAAGTAGTTGTGCCATGTGCCCCAATCGGCCGGTGTATTGTTGGTTACTACCGAGTAGGGATTGCCCCATTTGGCAATATTCTCTGCAAGAATTTGCGAGCGTTGTCTTACAATCTCGTTACTCACGACCATGCTACCGGCAGGAAGTTGAGATAAGGCCAAGGTGGATTTTCCTCCCGGAGCGGCACAAAGGTCAAGATAACGTACGGGTTGTTCTATGTATTGAGCGATGATATTGCCCAGAAACATTGAGGCTGCTTCTTGTACATAGTATGCTCCGGCATGAAATAGGGGGTCGAAGGTGAATGTGGGGCGTTGAGGTAAGTAATATCCTTGGCCTCCCGACCATGGCACAGCTGTTGCATTGTCGGGTGCTTGCGCTCCTTTAAGATTGTTGAGGCGAATACTTACAGGTTGCTCGATGTTGGTGAGTGCATGAGCAAACTTGGTGTAGTCGTCGCCCAGCAATCGTTGCATGCGTTCTACAAAGGCCAATGGTAGTTCCATGTCATCAATACCAATTAAGTTGTTCGTATGCGTTGCTTTGTTTGTCGTATTTGAGGTCTTTGAGCAACGATGATTTTACGGCAATATGGAAGTTGTAGGACTTATAGGGGCCTACGGGTACAAAGCTGGCCGACATGGTGAAACAGTGTAGGTCGCGCGATATGTTACAGTTCATATATGCCAATTTCTTTGCTTCAAAGTCATAGCTGGCTGTGAAGTTAAATGACCATCCTTTTGTGAGGTTGAGATTGCCCGATAAGCTCAGGTTTTGGACAAATTTGCCATCATACTCCATCTTTTCTTTGTTAAACTTGCCATAGGTATAGTTTATCGAATAGTTGAAGGTAAGGCTCCACGGAATTTTCCATGAGTAGTATCCGTCACTGTCAAACTCGTCGTTGCCATTCGATTGGTTGCCGCTTCGTCGTCGATTGTCGCGCTCGGCACTTGCGGCGGCACTATTGGCCAATGGGTCGTTGGCATCGCCTATTTCCTCCTCGGCTGTGGCCGGTTGTTCTTTTTTATCCTTTTTCTTGAATGTGTCGTTGTTGATGGTGTATGAGAATGATGTGCCGGCACTTGACAATCTTGCCCAGCCTCTACCGGCTTGCGAGCGCAATACATCTACTCTTACGGGGTTGCCTGCCGAGTTGAGTTGGTAGCAATATGGATCCCATGTTGTGCGCAGGTTGAGGTTAAGACCCTTGGTGAGCTTGATGAGGAGGTTTACATTGACATTGCTCCAACGCAGTGAGTCGGCTGCCAAGTTGTAGCTTGTGCTTACCGTGAGATTTTCTATAAGCGATATTTTCTTCACGCCGGTCGAGTCGGCATTACTCTTGACCTTCATCTCAAGATTGTTGGCAAACGATAGGTTTACAACTCCTTTCTCACCCATGGGAGCTGTGCCAAAGAGTCCGTGAGAGTAGGGCGAGTATATTTGTTCGACATATTCTCCGTTTTTATTGGTATATCGCAACGTTTCGTACATGCCCCAGAAAGGGTTGCTGAAGTCGGGGGCATAGGTAAATGAGATTGATGGCGTGAGGACGTGGCGTATCTGCTTGACGGCATCGCCCAAAAACTTCATGGGAGTATAGAAACCATACAACTTGGTCTGCAACGACACTCCGGCATTGAAGTCATATACGTTGTAAAAACCATAGACCGTATCATTGACTACTGCCGATGCTTGGGGGGCCCACTCGCGCATTATTTTGTTGGAATACATGCGGTCGGTAAAGTTGAGCGAAGCGGTCATGTTGAGGTACTTGAACAAGGTAAATGTAGCCGATATGGGTATGTTGTGGCTCATACCGTTGCGCCAATCTTTGATAAGGTTTTTCTTGAAAATCTCATCTTGCTTGGCTGTAATACTGTTTTGTAAACGTCCGCTATATGAGAGTTGTATCTTTTCGTACCATTTTTCGGGGCCGGAGGCGTTTTTGCGTTTGAAGGGGCGTATCTGGTTGAGTGAAATTGTGAGGTTGGGCAACGATACATTGAGTGTTGAGTCTTGTGTACGTTGCGTGATATTGGCACTTGCCGATATACTCAATGGGGTATTGGGTACTCGATAGGTGTAATTGACAGTAGATGTTGAGGTCGATTGGGTAAATTGGCTGGGGTCGTAGTAGGTGTTGATGTCATTGCGATTATATCCGCTGGTGGCAAAGTTTACACTTGCCGAGAATGACGAGTTGGTGCTTGCCTTGGCATCTTGTGTGTGAGTCCAAGCTACTTTGAAGTTTTGCTGATTGGAGTAGTCGGGCATACCCTTGTCGCCTGTTACGGTGTTGATATAACTGATATCGATACTACCCGAGAACTTATATTTCTTGACATAGGCCGATCGTGCTTGTAAGCCCCATGAGCCTTTGGTATATATCTCGCCTGTCAGAGCCAAGTCTATATAGTCGTTTATGGCAAAGTAGTATCCGCCATTGCGTATATAGAAACCTCTGTTCATCTCCTCACCAAAGGTGGGGAATATGATACCCGATGAATAGGTCTTGTTGAATGGGAAAAAGCCAAATGGCACGGCCAAGGGCAATGGTACATCTTCGAGCACCATGTATGCCGGACCTGCTACAACATTCTTTTGAGGTCGCACTTTGGCCTTGGTCAGTTGCAGATAGAAGTGCGGGTGCTCATGGTTGTCGCAAGTCGTGTAACGGCCGTTTTCCATAAAGAGCACATTATCTTCGGTCTTTTTGGTACGACCTCCGGTGAGGTAGCCTTCTCCCTGCTCGGTGATGACGTTGGTGATGTAGCCGCGTTTGGTCTTGAAGTTGTAACTCATGGTTTCCGACTCATACTCGCCACTTGCATCCTTGTAGATAGGATTGCCGGTAACCTGTCCCAAACTGTCGGTGCGGCCTATTGCAAATACCGTATTGTCATTGAGGCTCAACTCTATCTGGTCGGCATCGAGTTGGATGTCTTGGTAATTGACAACGCTTGTTCCATAGAGAAAGGCCATGTTGCCAGCCTCAAATACAAGTGAGTCTTGTGCCGTGAAATCTACCACAGCATCGAGAGCCGACTCGGTCTTGACTTTAGCCGTTGTCACAGAGGTAGTTGATGGCTTCTGTACGCTATCGGTATTTTGTATCTCTACCGTGTCGGCTACCTGTGCGATTGTTGTGTCGGCTACTTGCTTGTTGGTGTTGAGGGGAGCTTGGATGATTGCGTTATTTTCCAAGCTGCCTTTGGGCGCAATTCTTTGTACTTTGTTGCGGGTTGGTGCAATGGTGTCGGCCGATACTTGCGAGATAGTATCATTGCTATGGAGTGAAAACGCCATAGTGTTGTATGATAACAGACTGATAATCAGTATTGCAAGTATTGTGTGTATATTGCTCTTACGCACCATTCGTGTGACTATAATCAACAAACTGCAAAGTTACACTTTTTCTGCGACAAATATGCCATTTTGAGGCTTTTAATAATTTTTTAGGGTAGTGTGAAAACTCCAATAAAAGTTGCTCGTATTTTATGAACGAAACGATATGAAATCCGGCAGGAATTGTGTAAAATAGCTATGCCTCAATGACCGGGTAGTGTTGTTACATATCGTCATTTATGCGACCAAAGAGTTGTGCAAGAGCATCAAATCTCTCGATGTTCTCTTGGCCAAATCTTGCTATTGAGTTGCGTACTTGGGTAAATGTGCGTTGAATATCGGGTTGCGATTTGGAGAAAAAGTTGTCGGCATAGCATACAAGTTTTTCTTCTATTGTTGTGGGTAGCATATTGCGGTGTGGGAGAGGTAGATTTTGTGTTTCTATGTCGTTGATTGTAAGACCCACACCAATGTGTCGCTCGCATACAAGTGCGTGAGCTTCCAAGCCTTCGAGTCGCAGTAGCTCGGCTCCTATAATGCCATGTTGTATGTAGTGAGCTTCTCCATGACAGTGTATCGAGGGTGCGTGGGTGCGCCACACTCCTATGTCGTGTAGCATGGCGGCCTCATAGAGAAATGCAAGGTCTATGGGTAGTTGGGGATTGGCTTGTGCTATGCTTTGTGCCAATGTCGCTACTTGTTGGCTGTGTTTCCATAACAACTCGGTAATAGGCTCGCCCTGTTTGTAGTATTTGTCGAAGATATGTCTGATGTCTGTCATGTTGAAGTAATAAAAAAGAGGTGCTACCCTTTGTAGGCAACACCTCTGTATGATTTATAAACGATTAGTCGAGGATGTCATTCCAACCGAAGATGTCTTCGGCCTCACCCTTACGGATAGCGCTCAAGAGATTGTAGAGCTTGATACACCAAGGACCTACTGTACCATCGGTAGTGTAAGTGTAGCTAATGCCACGAACGGGGTCGTCAATTTGAGAAATGGGGCTGATAACTGCGGCAGTGCCACAAGCAGCAGCTTCCTCAAATGTTGATAACTCTTCCTCGGGAATAGGACGGCACTCAACCTTCATGCCCAAGTGCTCGGCAAGTGCTTGCAAGCATTTGTTGGTGATAGAAGGAAGGATAGAGTCGCTCTTGGGAGTGATATAAGTATTGTCGCGGATACCGAAGAAATTGGCAGCACCACACTCATCGATATACTTTTTCTCTTTGGCATCGAGATAGATGGGGTTTGAGTAACCTTCATCATGTGCCAATACGGTAGAAGAAAGACTTGCTGCATAGTTACCACCTACTTTGAAACGACCTGTACCAAGGGGAGCTGCACGGTCATATTCGCGTACGATGCGCATCTTGGTGGGCTTAATACCCTCTTTGAAGTATGGGCCTACGGGGGTTACAAAAACTATGAGAGTATATTCTTGAGCGGGCTTAACACCTACTTGCGCTGATGATCCGATGATAAGAGGACGGATATACAATGAAGCGTCGCTCTCATAGGGAGGAACAAAACGTTCGTTTTTCTTTACTGCCAAGCGAACTGCATCTTCAAACAATTCTACGGGCATCTCGGCCATGAGAATACCACGGCAAGAAGTTTGCATACGCTCTGCTGCTGCACGGAGGCGGAAGATACGGATTTTACCATCTTTGCCACGGAAGGCTTTGATACCTTCAAAGCACTCTTGACCATAGTGGAGACATGTTGCCGCCATGTGCAAGTCAATAGTTTTTTTGTCAGTTACTTCGAGTTCACCCCACTTACCATCTTTGTAAGTGCAGCGTACGTTATAGTCGGTGTCGAGATATCCGAAACCAAGACTATTCCAATCAAGATTTGCGAGTTCCATAATATATTATTAAGTTTAGGTGTACTTTATTTAATTGTACAAAGATAGCGTTTTTTCAATTATTAGTACACAATTTGTGGGTAAATATTAATTAAAAAAAACGCCTTCCTTGGTCGATATTGGTAATGTGTTGATTATCAGAATGGATATTTGCGATTGGGGTTCTTGGGAAACCATCCTTTGCGCACGCGTTCTTCTTGCTCAAATAGCTCTTTTATGGTCCAAAATGAGGAGAAGGCAAAGACTCCCAAAATGGCCGACCATATCACTTCGCTTACCATAATAGAGAGCACTACTCCTACTATGCCCAATAATAGAAATGCCCACCAGCAGCGTGTGCCAAAATAGTAGTAGGCTTTGATGACAAGGGGATGAAACAACCCGATGACAAGAAATGTGCTGATACCGATGACAAGCCCTGTCAGATGATGTGTAGAAAGAAATTCTATCATATTTTTTCTTATTTGTTGTAAGCAAAGGTAGTGCTTCTTGACTATTCGTGCAAATACTTGCTCGTTCTTTTCTGTTTAACATTGTTTCATTAAACTATTTTAATCTTTTTATGTCATTATAGTATATTTAGATGTCTATTTCTCAATAGTGATTGTATTATGAAACGACTATTGCTATTTATTTTTACTATATCTGCATTGTTATCTGCTGCACAAACTCGTAGCTATGATGAGAAGCTGCGTGCAATGCAAGAGTTCCCGCAAACGGTTGTCAAAGAGGCGCAACAGGCGCTCGATGTAGCTATGAAAGATGGTAATTCGGTGGAGGTGATAGATGCTCTTATGCTCTTGTCGGCGGCTCAATTACAACTTGATGCCGATAGTTTTCCTGTTGTGGCAAACAATATCGAGCATGTGATGAACAGATGTAGAAAGAGGGTGGATAGGAGTGTTATTGCGCTATATCTCATTGACTTGTATGACGCTTGCTTGTCGAAAGATTATTATAGATACTCGCATCGCTCTTATGTGCGGGGAAATAGTGATTGGACAACGTGGAGTGTTCAGAATTTTTACGATAAAACCGACTCTTTGCAACGTATTGCCTTACTGCCCGAGCGTGATTTGCAAAGAACGCCTATTGCCTCTTATCGTGCGATTGTGGCTATTGAGGGTGGGAGTGACGATGATGCGGTAAACTATACCCTCTTGCAACAGTTTTATCCTACTATGTACGACTTTGTGGCTTCGGTTATCTGTCGTCGATTGTCGCAACGTAGGTTGCCTTTGTCTGTTGTGCCGCAAGGTTGTCGTTATACATCGCAAGATGATTTTATGCGCAATAGTGTTGCTGTGCCCGATACTCTTGCGCAGGCCTCTATGTGGCATGTGTTGGGCAATGTTATGCGATTTCATGCTCGTAAACGGCAGCATGCTCCTCTTTTTATGTGGGATTTGCAACGTCTGAGATATACCCATTCTATTGATGCCGATGAGGTCGATTATGCCTCGGCATTGGATAATCTTATTGCGCAAAACACTCAATACGAATATGTTATAGAGGCTGTTATAGCGCGCTATGCACATGATATACTCACAACAACCCACGATGTCCGAGAGCTGTATAATACCTTGATGCAGTGGAGCAACCGCTATCCTCGCTACTATCGCACAAGTTGTTTGCTGTCGCTGTGTGGCGATATGTCGGCGGCTTCGGTGCATATATCTATGCCTCAAGTTGCCTATCCCAATGATAGTATTGTGGCCGATATTGCCTATTGCAATGTAGATACTATCGAGTGTGTGTTGTGGCGCTGTGGTACTACAACGCCTATGCGTAATATCTCTTATCTTGACCGTGATACCATGCAGTGGGAGGTGTGTGCTTCGCAACGTATTGTGGGTAAGGGTGTCGATTTTGAAAATTATCAAGTTCGCTCTTTATTTCCGTCGCAACCGGCAGGTGTATATAGGCTTGTCGTTTCATCTGCAACGCATAGTGACACTCTTACTTTTGTTGTTTCTCCATATATGTTGCTCACCATCGACTCATCGCCCGGCGAAGCATGTGTGTTGTTGGTGGACAATAAGACCGGACTCCCTGTTGCCGACGAGGAGGTTGTATTGACTTCTCGCAAGGGTATTATATTGTCACAAGCCACTACCAATGCCGATGGATTGTGCCGTTTTGACAATCCTCACACCGATAATACCTATTATGTGCGACTTGCTCATGTCGAGAAATACCCCTTTGAACAGCCGTTGAATTTTGCACGCGTCGCAAGCGAGAGGGTAGATATAGAGGTGCGTATCTTTACCGATCGCCGTTTGTATCGTCCCGGACAAACCCTGCAATTCTCGGCTATTGCCTATTGTGCGCATGACACGATACGACAGGTTGTTCCGAACAAGACACTGTTGGTAAAACTTACCGATAATGCCGGCAATGAGGTGTTGAGCAATCATTATACAACCGACAAGTATGGTGCCATTGATGCCAAGATAGAGTTGCCTCTCACTGCTGCACAAGGCGAATGGCGATTGAGTATTAGCGGTGATGATGTCTATGCCGTACAATATATCGAGGTGGCTGAGTATAAGCGACCGCAATTTGCTCTCTCTTTCAATCCTGTTGAGGGGGTATATAGTTATGGCGATAGCGTGCAAGTGACAGGTTGTGCTACCAACTATTCGGGCACTGCAGTGGCTTATGCACAGGTGGCCTATAAGGTGAGTCGATATAGCTATTGGTATGGAGGAGAGACCTCTGTGGTGGCGCAAGGTGAGTCGGTAACCGATGCGCAAGGCCAATTTGCAATCACGTTTGTAACTACTGCACCCCAAGAGACTCTTGCTCGTTGGTGGGGTACTCGTTATGTTGTAGAAGTGATTGTAACCTCGCCGGCGGGCGAGAGTCACAAAGGAGATATTGTGGTGACTGTGTCGGGTCAGGGTGTGAAGTTCCGTAACAATATACCGTCGATTATCTCTCTCGATGACAAGCCTATATTTGATTGCAGTGTTGTCAATGGGGCGGGTGTCGAGCAAGCAATGCCCTACAATATTTCTCTTTATCGCATCTATCCCTACCGCCTCCATGCCGATGTGTGTGCAAGAGATAGCAGTGCAATGTGGCAAGGTGACTTCTCGGCGTGTAATAATAAAGTTGAGTTGCCCTACTCAATCTTATCTTCAGGCGCATATCGACTCATGATGACGACTCATACACAAGCGGGTGATGTGGTAACAGACAGTGTCGATTTTACCTGTTATTCGCTTACCGATAAGTGTCCTCCTGTTCCCGCTGCTGTGTGGTTGCCTATTGATAGATATGAGGTAGTAAATGGCGATACCGTGCGCATAGCTGTTGGCTCGTCATTGAACGATGTTGCCTTGTACTGTTTTATAGCCAATGACGAGCAACCTATCGAGTATCGCTGTGTAGCGCTTGATAACAGCATGACAACCATAGAATTTCCATTTGATGCCGCATGTGACAATGTGGTGCAGATGCAATGTGTTGTAGTGCGCAACCAAGAGGTACATCGCCGTCATGTTACCATTGTACGCCGACAGCCCGATATGCGATTGATAATCACGCCTACAACCTTCCGCGACAGAACGACTCCCGGGCATGGCGAGAAGTGGCAATTTACGGTGCGCAATGTCGATGGGCAGCCGGTCGATGCGTTGTTTATGACCGAAATGTATGATGCTTCGCTCGATGCTTTGAGCAGTCATTCGTGGTATTTCAATCCTATTCGTCAGCCCTCGCTACGCTACTATTTGTCAATAGACTATATGTGGAATATGGCAAGTATCGACAATGCCTACCTAAACTATCGCAATGAATATGCTACGGCGCAATATGTAGCTTCGCTTCTTCCCTACCTGCCCAACTATTGTGTTGCGATGCAAGGCGGGTATGGTTATCCCATATATCGTTCTATGATGAAGGGTGCCGATGAGTATGCCGTGTCAAATACTGCCGTGATGCTCACAGGCAAGGGTGCCGTGCATGCCGATGCGCTTGTGCCCGAAACGCAGGAGCAAGTGGCTGAACAGCCATTGACACAAGCCTATAAAACTTCATTGTCGCATGTCGAGTATCGCACCAATATGGAGGAAACAGCCTTCTTTTACCCGCACTTGGTTACCAACTCGGAGGGTAATGTTTGTGTAGAGTTTACGGTTCCCGAGTCCAATACGACGTGGAATTTCCTTGCCTTGGCTGTTTCTCCTCAATTATATAGCGGGATGTTTGCATCGTCGGTAGTATCGTCCAAGCCTTTGATGGTGCAACCCAATATGCCTCGTTTTGTGCGTCAGGGCGATAGTGTGGTTTTTTCTGCAACTATCCACAACGCTACCGATGCGGCTATGCAAGGAGAGGCGCAAATAACTCTTTACAACCCCGATGATGAGAAGATAATAGTAAGGCAAACGATGCCTTTCGATACCCCTTCGGGCTCTTCATCTACCTTGAATTTTACGCTGGCTATACCCGATACGCTGTCGTTGGTGGGCGTGCGAGTGGGGGCATCGACACCCTTGTATAGCGATGGCGAACAGCATTTGTTGGCTGTACTGCCCGCAACAGAGGTGGTGACCGAGGCTCTTCCATTCTATCTGTCGCCCAATGTGTGCGATACGATGATTACATTTGAGGCGATGAAAGAAAAAGTGGAGAATGGCACAGTGCGCAACCTGCGAGTTACCTTGGAGTACTGCGACAATCCTGCATGGTACGCCCTTACTGCTTTGCCCATCTTGGCGCAATCGCCCGACAATAGTACTATTTCTCTTGCCGCTTCGCTCTATGCCCATGTTGTAGCTCATGGCATTGTGAAACATAATGAAGAGCTCTCGAAGGCTATTGCCGGGTGGACGGAGCGAGGTGATAGTTTGGCTCTTACATCTATGTTGATGCGCAATGAAGAGCTCAAACAGTTGCTCTTGAGCGAAACGCCTTGGTTGCTCGATGCTACCGATGCCTCTCAACAATTACAACACATTGCATCCTTGCTCGATGCTTCTCGCACCCGAAATTTACAACAAGAGTTACTCGATAGGTTGCAAGTGATGCAACAAGCCGATGGCGGATGGCCGTGGTTTGAGGGTATGCAATCGTCATTCTCTATAACCCTCGATGTTGTAGCGGTACTATCGAGATTGAATTGTTGGGGTGATATGGATAATGCCGAACAAATATCAATGATAATGCGTGAGGCGTTGCGTTATCTCGATGATATGTATGTGAGAAGTAATCGCAATAATAACAACACTCCCGACTACCAAGACCTATGTTATCTCTATGTGCGTAGTGCCTTGCTTGATGTGCCTATGAGTGAGGATGTGCTTGCTCTGCAACACAGGCATTTAGACGCTATTGTGTCCGAATGGTATAAATATAGTGAAGTAGAAAAAGCCTATGCCGCTGTAACGCTATATAGATGTGGTTATGCGCATGTTGCCGAGAAGATAATTGACTCATTGCGACAATATGCCGTTGTATCGTCTTCACAAGGCATGTATTGGCCCGCCAATCGCAGTTATTCGTTTTATCGCAATAGTGCCATTCAGGTGCATTGCGCTCTGTACGAGGCCTTTGAAATCGTTTCGCCTCGTGCTGCCGAATTGGATGCCATGCGACAATGGTTGCTTTTGCAGAAACAGACACAAGATTGGGGTGCTGTTCCCTCTACTCTCGATGCAGTGAACATTCTCCTTACGACGGGTACAAATTGGCTCTCCTCCACTCCCCATACCCGCATCGATTGGGGGCATTCTCCGTTGCCTGCACCCTCTCAAGCCGAGCAAATCATGGGCTATGCCAAGTATGTGCGTCAAGGTAGCGATATTGCTGCCTCCGATGCCGAGATTGTCATAACCGAGCATGCCGACAAGCCTTCTTGGGGCGCTCTATATTGGCAATATAGTGACAATATAGCTAATATTGAGCCTCATGCCACACAAGATATTTCACTTGCAAGAGAGTATTACGTTGAGCGTGATGGTGTGTTGGTACCGATAGATAGGGTAGCTGTTGCGGTAGGTGATGTCGTGACGGTAAGATTGACAATAAAGACGCAAAGAGATATGCAGTACATGACATTGAGCGACTATCGTCCTGCCTGTTTTGAGCCGCAAGAGCAACTGCCTCGATACAATTATTCACAAGGCTTGTATCATTATATTGTGCCCGGTGATGCAACTACAAACATCTACTTTGAATATATGCCCCGAGGAGTGTATGTAATAGAATATAAAGTGTATGCCGAGCGTAGGGGGCACTATCAAGCCGGTGTAGCGACGCTACAAAGTTATTATGCACCGCAATTCTCGGCTCATACATCGGGTGCAATTATAGCCGTAGGTGACAAATAATATTGCCTTATACTGCGTAAAAAAATCACCCCGCCTCTCAATTTGGGGTATAATGGACAAAAGTGGTTGGTAAAACCGCCTGTAAATTATTAAACATCAGTCAATTATAATACCTTTGATGAAACGCATTTCATCAAAGGTATTTTTTATGCAAAAAACAAGAAGAAAAAGATGTCCGCAATGTGGT
>JAZRIS010000035.1:0-115678 GCA_045645425.1 Barnesiella sp. | reverse complement strand
CCAGTTATTGTTATTGGATATCCTCCTGTTCCTGGAATGCTTCCAATACAAACCGTAGAAACAGCAACTGTTGGAGCTGTAATTCCACAACAAAAAAGCGCTATAGGCGAAGTGGTGGCTCCAGCAAAGAATTACTTCTCCCAATTAGACTATTTCATCATTAATGCAAGGGTCAAGGGAGGTAATAGTGGTGGTCCAGTAATTAACCAATGGGGCAAGGTAATAGGTACTGTCGTAGAAACGCCATTTGACAGTCAAGGAGGTAGTGCTAGTGGCCGTTATGACATCATGGGGTATGGGTTATGCTTGCCTTCAAAGTATGTAACACAAATTATTGACAATCCCGATATAAAAAAATTGCATTTTACAGGTAATTCATATACTTGCAATTAAATTTATTTCACTACCTTTGCATCAAAGTAGGAACTCGACTCTGCGAGACATTGCAGAATGGTGCAGAATTTAGGTGGAGCAATAGCGGGAGATTACGTTTGTAGCGATTCTTTAACGCAAAGATATAGAGTCACTTAGAAATGGAACTCATTTTCTGGTGGCACCACAGCAAAGAAAAGCAAAACAACCTAAAATCCTGATTTTCAACGAAAATCGGGATTTTTTATTTCCCCCAAACGACAATGATTGTGCAAGCGAGTGTAACATCAAGACTGCACACGAAAACTTCTATTCTCAAATATCAATAATGCAATCTATGCCTTAAAAAGTCCCTCGCAAAGACGCACTTTCGCATATTATCACTAAATTTTGATAATTTAAGCTGTATCTTGCAATAAAAAATAAATGAATTTATTTTGTTCTTGCCTCGGGTTACATTAAATTTGCGGAATACGCATCAAATTAGCATACAGATATGCCTACGCTGAACTGGATAGGAAAAGATAAGGTTGTAACACACCATCAAGAAGTTCCATACAAAGTCTTGGAACATCAATATGGTTTTCGCTCAAATGACAAAGACAACAAGAGCGAAACCAAAAGTGGCAATATGATTATTCACGGTGATAATCTTGAAGCACTGAAATCTCTGTTGCCTAAATACGAGAACAAAATCAAATGTATATACATCGATCCACCATACAACACAGGAAATGAAAAGTGGGTATATAATGATAATGTAAACGACCCCAAAATTAAAAAGTGGTTAGGCGAGGTAGTCGGTGCACAAGGTGAGGATTTGAGCAGACACGATAAATGGTTGTGTATGATGTACCCACGCTTAACACTACTACAAAAATTATTGGCGGATGATGGCGTTATATTCATTTCAATAGATGATAATGAATTAGCAAATCTCAAATTACTTTGCGATGAGGTTTTTGGGGTAAATAATTTTGTAGGACAATGGATGTGGTTTAAGTCTAAAACACCACCAAACCTTTCTTATAAAATAAAAAAGAACCTTGAGTATGTACTATGTTATGAAAAGAAACGCAATAACAATAGATATAGAGGGGTTCAAAAAGTAAGTAGTAGTGATGACCCAATGACTAAACCTCAGAACTCCTTTAAGGTTTTGACATTTCCACCCCATAGCATAAATGTTAAGGGTGAAGATAGAGTTATACCTGAGGGAGTATATGGAACATCAAAGTTCCCTAACAAACTGTTAAACCAACTAGTTGTAAAAAATGGAACAAATGAAAATGAAGTTTCTTTTGAGAATCGTTTTATATGGTTGCAAGAAAAATTAAATACAGAAATACAAAATGGAACAGTAATAAACTGCTCTAAATCACTAGTACTTTCATATAAGAAATCAAATTACGACCCAGAAGTTCCACCTAATCTAATTGATATATCTGTTGGAGTAAACACAACAGAAGAAGCAGGGAAGGCATTATTCAATATATTTGGTAAAACAGTATTTGATTATCCTAAAGATGTATCATTGATAGAGTATTTAATCAATTTTATATGTAAAAATGATTCTATTATCCTTGATTCCTTTGCAGGTTCGGGTACGACTGCGCACGCCGTATTAAACCTCAACAAGAAAGACGGAGGTAATCGCAAGTTTATACTTGTTGAAATGGAGGATTACGCTGAAAGTATTACAGCAGAGCGTGTACGCAGAGTAACACAAGGGTATGGCGAAGGTGCTAAGGCGGTTGAAGGAACAGGGGGTGAATTTGACTTCTATGAATTGGGAGAAAAACTGTTCAAAGATGATAATCATTTGAACGAGAATATAGATGATGAAAAGATTAGGGAGTTTATATATTACTCTGAAACCAAAGAAGCATTAACTAGGGAGCGTACCGAGGAAGCAAAATATCTGCTAGATACATATAACTCAACGGGGTATTATTTTTATTACGAAAAGGATAGATTGACAACTTTGAGTTATGACACGCTCAATATTGTAACAGAGAAGGCGGAGCAGTATGTAATATATGCAGATATGTGTACATTGCCACAAGAAATGATGGCAAAGAATGGTATTGTATTCAAGAAGATTCCACGAGATATAAAGAAGTTTTAAGTTATGGAATTAAAGAAATATCAACAGGAGGTTATCACAGACCTTTCGGATTTTATTGATGAAATAGACAAGCATAATCGACTTGATATAGCGTTTAGAGAGTTTTGGGCGAAAAAGGGTATATCTGTAAACGATTATGATAATGACTATCTGCACCCTTACGACAATAGTGTCAAGGGTGTACCTCGTGTAACTGTAAAGGTGCCGACAGCAGGAGGAAAAACATTCATTGCTTGTAATGCTTTACAGACAATTTTCAAGAATATGCCAATGGGTAAACCAAAGGTTGTTGCTTGGTTTGTTCCTTCTGATTCAATACTAAAACAGACATATAAGAATCTCAGCAACCCTTCACACCCATATAGACAGAAGATTGATAGTCATTTCAATGGCAGAGTTCAAGTTGTCGATAAGGAAGGGGCGTTGATGGGGCACAATATTAAACCTAACCAAATAGGCGAACAACTTACTATATTTGTGCTCAGCGTGCAGTCTTTTGCCACCAACACCAAAGATGGCAAAAGAGTGTATAGAGAAAACGAGAACCTTGAAGAATACACAAAGTTATATGACAGTATGACTAAGCGTGTAGATGGTTCAGATGAAACAGGTTTTATTCAGGTTCTTTCGTATCTTAATCCCGTTGTTATTATAGATGAAAGTCATAATTTTGAGGCGAACTTGCGTGTTGAAATGCTCAACGCTATCAACCCTCGCTTTATTATAGACTTGACTGCAACACCTCGCAAAAAGAGTAATATAATAAGTTTTGTAGATGCAATAAAGTTGAAGCGTGCCAATATGGTTAAACTCCCTGTGATTGTATATAACCACCGCTCAACAGATGAAGTTATCTCAAAAGCAATCAACCTACAAAGAAGTCTTGAAATAAAAGCAAAAGAACAAGAATCCAATGGTGGTAGATACATAAGGCCTATTGTGTTGTTCCAAGCACAACCAAGAACCAATGATGACAATATAACATTTGAGAAAATTAAGCAAAGATTGGTTGAAGTTGGCATACCCGAAGAGCAGATAAAAATAAAAACAGCAGATAAAGATGAATTAAAATCTGTTGATTTGATGAGTAAGGATTGCCCCGTACGCTATATTATAACAGTAAATGCGCTGAAAGAGGGTTGGGATTGCCCATTTGCTTATATACTCGCCTCGCTTGCTAATAAGACTTCTCGTGTAGATGTAGAGCAGATTTTGGGTAGAGTGTTAAGATTGCCATATACTACGAAGCACAAAGATGATTTGCTGAATCTATCTTATGTGTTTACGGCGTCAAATGACTTCAAAGATACGTTAGAGAATATTGTAAAAAGTCTAAACAGGGCGGGTTATAGCAAGAGAGATTATAGAATCTCTGAAACCCAAGAAACACAACTGAATGATAATACACAAGAGTTATCACTTAGTGAATTGTTTGGAACAAATACCGAACCACAACCAGAACCACAACCATATATTCCTATTTTTGAAGACGCACCTATTGTTTGTGAAAATGAAGAAGTGTATTTCAATGCCGAGGCAATAAGAGCGTCTATCAATAATGTGGAAGCACAAAACGATATAGATGAAATAGAGCAGTTTGCAAAGAACACAAACAGTCAATTTGAGGCGGAAATGGTTGAGGCAGAAAAGGAAAATGATGATACTCCAAATGAAATTAAGGAAATGACAAAAAACTATAAGATAAAGGATGCTTTTGCTGAATATGCAAGCAATGTGAAATTGCCTATTTTTGTCAAGAAGGTAAATACTGCATCATTATTTGAACCTGAAGGAGCAGTTGTTCCTATTGATAAGAAAATGCTTTCGGAGGGTTTTGATTTGAGCATAGCAGACAAAACAATAAACTTTGCTAGAGTAGAGGCAGAGGCACGAATGATTGATTTGGATTCGCAGAATGAATATACTCCTGTGGCAATGAATATAAATTCTAGAGCGTTGGAAACCATTAGAAACTATTTCAATTCATTGCCGACTAAAAGCAAAAAGGAGCAGTTGTCAAAATCTATTGCAAAAGATATTAAGATAAATGAGATTTCGGAACCGCAAATCGCAAAATACATATATGATGTTATAGAAAAATTTGATGATGAAGCATTGTCAGATATGATGTTTTATCGCGTGGAAACAACTAATAAAATTAAGCAGAAGATACAATCATTGCTAGCAACACATCAAGAAAAAGTCTTCAAAGATTTACTTGATGTGGGGGAAATAAAATGTGGTATGCCTTATGAGTTTCCACCTCGCATTACACACAAGAAAACCGCTATTGGGTTATACAAAGGATTGTATGCAGAAGAAGATGGCGATATAAATGATTTTGAACACAGGGTCATCAATGCTGTTGCAAATCTTGACAATGTGGTGTTTTGGCATAGAAACCCCGAGCGTTCTAAAGGATTCTTTATAAATGGATATATAAACCACTATCCCGACTTTATTATCTATTTGAAAAGTGGTATGATTGTTGTATTGGAAACAAAAGGCGATGACAGAGATAATACAGATAGTAAACGTAAAGTGGAATTAGGTAGTAAATGGGCGAGCAAAGCGGGTGATAATTTTCGTTACTTTATGGTTTTTGACAAAACAGAAATGAATGGTGCTATCACACTTTCAGAGTTGCTTGATAAGATTAAGAGAATGTGAAAAGGGTTGATTTATGAATAGAATTGTCATAATAGGCAACGGTTTTGATATAGATCAAGGAATGGCTACAAGCTATCCTGAATTTTATAAGTATCTCTATATTTGTTACTAGTAAAAATATAAGAAACAAGAGGAATATAACAACCTACAATAAAACACAAAATGGAAGAAAAAGAGATATTAAAGAATATTGAAGAAAATATAAAGGAATGCGATCTGATTATGAAACGATTGAAAAGTTATGAAACTGAAGCAATGAAAAACATTGTGAGATATTTTGATAGGTTGCACGATAAATTATTTGCGTATCAGCTTTTCTTTCTTGCAGGATACATATCACTCATCGCAATTCCATCTATTAGTGTTTCTGTTTGGTGGTTATTAATTCCAATAGTGTGTGTAGCAAGATTAATATATATAGACTGGAAGATGATGGAAATAAATAGGAATATTGCTAACATCTGTAATCTCAATAAAGAAGATATAGAAAACATTGGTAAAGAGCAAAACTCTGTAAATAGATATTCATTAGAAGTTATATTAGAGTCAATCGTTACAACAATAGGGTTTGTACTGATGCTAATTTAACTAGAAGCCTATCTTAAAAAGATTATAGTTAGTTTTAATAAATAAACTCTTATATGACCTCAATCAACCGCATAGAATATAAAAGAGATTTGACTCCTGAACTTGATATTGAGAAGGAGGTTGTGGCGTTCCTTAACTACAAGGAGGGCGGAAATATCTCTATCGGTATTGATAAGGATGGTTCAACTGTGGGCGTTAGTGATGTGGATGATTGTATGTTGAGGTTGAAAGACCGTATCAAGCACAACATTTCACCTTCGGCTATGTGATTGTTCGATATTGCCGAGGATAATTGTATAGTTGTTCACGCCATCTTCAGTTTGTGTAGAACGCGCTAAACCAGCAGGGTCTCCAGTAATTGCACCACAGCAAATAAAAGAAAAATAACGTAAAATCCTGATTTTCAACAAAAATCGGGATTTTTTATTTTTCCCCTTCCCAAGCGGGATTATTGGTTAAATTCGTGGCTATTGGTCAATTTTTTATTTCCGCTTCCCCTACGGGCTTATTGGTCAAAATATCACTTCCGATAATTACCTAATTTGCTTCCTCTGTGTCGTAGTGGCAATCGTCTTGCTTTGGGCTGTGTGGCATAAAGGTGTTGCCTTGGTTAGGTTGTCCCAAAAGGTTTTGTCTTATAATTTGCTTCTCTATAATTACCTAATTTGCTTCCTCGCTGTGTCGAGGGGCGCGTTGAGATTATGTTTGTGGTGATGGGTGTGTGTTTATAGTGGGCGTGTGGCTCGGAGTATTTCTCGTTTGCCTCCTATGGGGCCGGCGAGTCGTTCTACTGTCAGTCCGAGTGATGCCAGCATGCGTCGTATGTTGCCTTTGGCGCAATAGGTGGTGAGGACTGCTCCGGGATTGAGTGTTGCGTATAGGCGTGTGAAGGCTTCGATGCTCCACATTTCGGGTTGCTTTTCGGGGGCAAAGGCGTCGAAATATACGATGTCGATGCCTGTGGGTAGTGTGTCGGTGAGGTAGTCGGCTTGTAGTTTTTCTATTGTGAAGTGTGGTGTGATGGGTGTGGGGGTGTTCCACGGGGCTGCGTGTATGGCTTGGTGTAGGGTTGTATCTACTTGCTTGTCGTACTGCAGGGCCGATAGTAGCCGGGTATCTACGGGGTATTTTTCGATGCTTATGTAGTGTATGGGGTGTTGTGCATCGGCGGCCATTGCGGTGACGGTGGCGTTGAGTCCTGTTCCAAATCCTATTTCTAACAGTCGCAGCGCTGTGCCGTTGCTGCGGTGCATGAAGGCGCAATCGCGGTATATGTGTTGTGCCTCGGTGAGTGCTCCTTTGACCGAGTGGTAGTGTTCGTCTATTTCTTTGATGTATAGTGTGGCCGAGCCGTCGGCTGTGGGTTCTACACTGATATGTTGCATGTTGTTCATGTTGCAAAGGTAGCAGTATTTTGGTTTTTTTGTGTTGTGCCAAGGCTTTTTGTTATTGTGTGGGCAACTTTGTGTGTTGCAGTGTTGTTATATTGTTGCTCCTTGTGAGTGTTTAACCCTTTAAGTTATTGTATTATGAAAGCGATGGAATGTCTTGGTGCCATGTTGTGTGGCGTGTCGTTGGGTGCTGTTGTAGCCTTGATGTTTGCTCCGTATGATGGCAAACATATGCGCAAGAGTGTGTGCCATATGTTGAGGAAGAGTGGGTTGCCTTATGCCGATGAGTGGATGTGTCACTGCAACGATGAGGCAAAGGATGCAGAGCATGATGTTGAGCATCAGACTCGATAATCTTGGGTATGGTCGGCTGTTATATGGCCGACTGTTTTTTGTTTGTTATGTATAGTGATAATGTTATGGAGCGTCATGCGTCGATAGATCTTTTTGTAAAGGAGTTGCGTCGTTATATAGACTTGCGTGTGCAACGCATGCGAATTGTTCTTGTACAGAAGTTTGTATATCTGCTTGCAATATTGGTGTTTGCGTGTATATTGGCGGTATTTGGTGTTATAGCTATTTGCTATTTATCATACTCTTTTGTACATTTGTTGCAGATTTATGTAGGTGCCTCTGTTGCCTATTTTGTGGTTGCCGTGCTGATGTTGCTTGTGGTGGCATTGTTCTATTGGCAGCGCCGCTGTTGGTTGCTCGACCCTATTGCTCGTGTGATGACTCGTATATTGATAGATGATGATGAGTGATGAGAATAGGATAATGCGGCCTGATAGTAAGTTGTCGGTGCATGCCGAAGCGCAAGGCGGATATGCCGAGTTGTGCCGTCGTCGCAGCCACATAGAGAGTGATATAGCGCATCAGGAGGTGCGTGTGGCCGAGGTGTTGAGTCGCCTTGTGTCGCCCAAGAATGTTGCAGCCCTGTTCTCTCCCATAAAGATGGATAGGATGAGAAGTGGGTTTGTACTATTCAGATGGGCCAACCGCCTGTGGCAGTGGTGGAGTTTTATGCGACGCTTTGCCCAACGATTTTTGTAAACATAATTTATACACACATAGATATATGAACGATTACACACAAGTACGATTTACAGTAACTCCCTCTCAAGAGGTAGCTACCGATGTATTGGCTGCCATGTTGGCCGAGGTGGGTTTTGAGAGTTTTGTGCCCGATGAAGAGGGCATGACTGCCTATGTGCCTCATGGTGCATACGATGCCGAGGTGCTGGCGCAGGTAGTGGCCGATTTCCCTCTTGAGGGATATGACATAGCGTATAGTTGCGAGAAAATAGAGGGTGAGGACTGGAATGCCGAGTGGGAGAAAAATTATTTTCAACCCATTGTGATAGACAATGAGTGTGTCATACACAGCACTTTCCACACTGATGTACCTCCGGCACGTTATGATATACTCATCGACCCCAAGATGGCGTTTGGCACGGGACACCACCAAACAACATGCCACATGTTGCGAGCTATTCTTGCCACCGATATGAGGGGCAAGCGAGTGCTTGACATGGGCTGTGGAACGGCTCTATTGGCTATCCTTGCCCGCAAGCATGGTGCCGAGCATGTAACGGGTATAGATATAGACGAGTTTGCATACGAGAATGCGCGCGAAAACATACGTCTTAATGATACCCCCGATATAGACATTCGCTTGGGTGGTACCGATGCCTTGCGAGAGGGTGAGGTGTTTGATTATATTCTGGCCAATATCAATCGCAATATTCTCTTGGCCGACATGAGCAATTATGCCTCGCATATGCAACCGGGCTCGGTGATATTCATGAGTGGTTTCTATGTAGAGGATATGCCTATGTTGCAAGAGGAGGCCTTGCGATGCGGATTGCGATTTGTGCGTCATGCCGAGGACAATCGTTGGACCATGATGCAATTTGTCAAGGAGTAAAAAACTCGTACTTGTATAAAAAACATCGAAGCGGAGTGTGCTCTCACAGCATGCTCCGCTTCTTGCTTATGAAAAATAATTGTAAATCTACTCTTTGCTGTCGTTATAAAGTTGAGATATTTTTGTTGATGCAAATATAGTGTTATTCTCTATCTTTCTCTTTGACATAAATCAAAAAAAGCCCCTGTGCTGTTGATTTGATAAAAATTATCGAACAATACAACCGGCATGCGTGAGCCAATACAAAACAATACGGGATGCACTCGTCGCAAGCGCACCCCGTACCCTTTTCATCATGAGCTAATTGACTATTTTATAACAACCTTTTCTGTATAAATATTGGTGTGAGTTGTTACGCGAATTAAATATACACCGGCATTGATGCCTGTGGTAGCGATGGTGTTGTTGGCAGCTTGTGCAACCTTGCGGCCACCCATGTCATATATTGCAAGTTCGGTAACGTCTGCACCATTTACAATAATCTCATCACTTTGCACCATGATGGCGGGTTTTTCGGTCACTATATTCTCAACAGAACTTGAAACATTTCCATACAGACTGATATTGTCGAGGATGAGGTTTTCGCAGTTCTTTGAACGTAGGCGGAATGCTATATATACGCTATCGTTGTTGGCATAATTGCTGAGATTAATACCGCGAGTCTTGAAGTAGGCGCTCTCGGCAACATATTCTTCCTCGGTAAAGTAGTACCAAGAGTCGTCGCCATTGGTAGATATCATGATAGAGTATGTTTCGAGGAAGCTCGGATTGAAAGAGGCAACATCCCATACAAGGTGTGCGCTCTCACCGATGTTTACGGGAGGCAATATGCACCAGCGGTCGGCTCTGTTTGTTCCTTCGAGCCATGATGTTCCGGCCAATGCGTGGCAACCGTATAGCGGGTGTTCTTGGATGTTGAAGATACCCCAACCTTCTTCGTTAAACTCTTCGCCGGCATCGGGATGAACAGTGCCTTCGTCTTCCACACGGAATGTAAAGTCGGCGGGCAACTGGCCGTCTTCAAAGTCCCAGCGGAGTGTGGCTTCGCCCATAACGTCGAATGTCAAAGAACCTACATTATTATCCAACTCGGCATCGTCGGCACATGTTACATCTACAACCATTTGATATGTACCGGGTATGAGTGTTTCGAGAATTGAGGGCAACTCATATCTCTTGGTTTCTTGTGCTTTGATGGTAGTGGTTTCGCTGAAGACTGTTTGTTGGTCTATCTTTACTGTCACTGTGGCCTCTGCATCTAATATACCATAGCTGCGAACACCAAACTCTATAATGGGGGCAGTACCTTTATGTACATATTGGAGAGGATTGTCTATGCCGAGTACGGCAAGATCTACTGTTTCGCTCGATGCTTTCTCAAGAGAAACATCATCTACGCACAACCAGTTCTCATCTTTATCGCTGAATGCATAGAAACCGATGTATAATGTTTGAGGCTCATCGATATAGAAGATATTGATAGACTCCTCGTATGCACTGCGAGCAAAAGGCGCATACTCAACAATCTTGTTTGTCATGGCTTCGGGTGTGGCGTCGTTGCCATAATATACGCCCAACTTCTCGGGGTGAGTGTCATCGCCCGAATACCAGAATTTGAGTACATAATATCCCGGCTCGTCGATAACGATGGGCTCAAGGAATGCCCAGTCGTCGCCGGCATTGTTTTTGTCGTAGTTGTATGCAAGACATACATCACCGGTGTGAGCCAAGCTCCACCAAGGATCGTAATACAAGTCCCAGTTACCTTCATCCTCGTTGAGGTTGAGGAATGTGATACCATCGGTGTATTCGCTGTGCTCAAATCCCATAAAGTAAGGTACCGAGGCAGGAGCTTTGTGCAATACTTGAGTCGAGCATGCGTCGTTGGCGGGATTTAAATCGTCGGGAAGCGAGGCGGCAACCATCAAGTTGAATGACTTGCGAGGTGTCGATAGGTCGGCTTTGGTAGTGAAGGTGTATTCCATCTCGGCACCCGATGCGAGTGCTTGGTTTACTGTTTCAGTGGCTACTACAACAGAGTCCACCGACAATATGAGGTCAAAAGAATTGACATCGGCCATGCCTGTATTTTTCACCTTTACGGTAACACTCTCTTCGTTGAGATTGAAGTCGCTGACGGGAGAAGTAATCTCAGTTACACATATATCCACCGGATTGTTTGTAAATTGTACCTTGATGTCGCCAACATACAAACGCCACATATTGGCATCGCTACAAGCGCGGAAACCTATGTAAATGGGCTCGTTGGCCGTAATATTGATGAGATATAGAAGTGCTTGGGGGGTGTCTTTGAGGTACAATTCTTCGGTAATGCGGTTGGTCATACCCTCGATAGTGGGTGTTGTGCCATAGAATACCTCCATTTTCTCTCCATAAGAGCTACCTTTGGTCATGAAACTGATGGCGATAGTACCACTCTCGGTGTGAGTAATAGCGGGAGAAATGAGCCAATCGTTGGCAGCATTACTGCCGTGGTAAGAATAAAATACATGAGAGGGATCGCCATCGCTATCAAATTTCCATGTGGCTGCATCCTCATTGACATCAAATACTGTCCATGCGTTGAAGTCCTCTTCTGTTTCGAAATTGGTTGTGTAAATCACTTGTGCAAATAGCGCTGTCGCGAAAAAGCACATTGCCGTAATTAGTGTAAAAAATCTTTTCATAAGGTTGTTATTTTATTGGTTTTATGTAAATCGTTTATGTAAACGGGTGTAATTATGTAAAACTTCCAATTCTTTTCGTTGCAAATATATGAGTTATTTTGATATTTTTATTTGATATTTGTCAAATTATCATTTTATAACAAAAAAAGTTGTATCTTTGGTGCAAAATGCGGAGTATAAATAAAATTATGTTATAAAAATGGATTTGGCAAAATCATTTAGAGCGATATACCATATCGAAGATGCAACTATAGAGCGACTTACCGCAAGTCTGACACTTGAGAAGTATAGCAAAGGAAGCCGAATAATACAGCAAGGACAAAGGTCGCATTCGGTGTATATAGTGAAGGAAGGAGTTGTGCGATGTCTGCATGAAGATGGAGATAACGAAGCGACAATACTCTTTGGCGTGTCGGGCAATTTATTTGTATCGTTGGCCTCTATTGTCTATGGACAGCCGGCGCAAACATCCTACGAAGCCATCTGTGATGTAGAGGTATATAGTATCTCGTATGATGATTTTTGGGCCATTTGTGACGAGTGTCCCGATTTGATGCGTTGGCAGAGTCATTACCAATTATATCAGTTATATACCTTGGAAAAGCGCAGTACGCTCACGAGCATAGGCGATGCCTATACGCGCTATCAGCAGTATATCAAGATGAGGGGCAAGAGCACCATTGCACAGATTCCCTTGAAATATATTTCGCAGTATCTCAACATTTCACAAGAAACCCTCAGCCGCATACGCAGTCGTATAGCACGAGGAGAATAGAATAACAAGACGTATGGTATTCAATATAATATATACATCTATAATAATTATCTGCGCAGTGGCGTTTGTCTATATAGGACGCATAGTGGCGCGAGGCGAGGGCGACGGGCTCATTGCCGGTTACAATACGGCGTCGAAACAAGAGCAAGAGAAGTATGATATAGTGAGAATACGCAAGTTCATTTCTCGTACAATGTACGCCGTAGCTGTGTTATTGATACCGTTGTGTGCCTTGCCTTTTTTGCCCGAGTGTTATATTGCCATTGTTATATTAACACAGTTTGCCGCTATGATTGCGCTGATAGTATTCATGTTGATGCGCAGCGACAAATGGCTCAAGAAGAAATAGACGACAGCAAGTAGTAGAAGAAAACAAGAGCGACAACCGCAAAGACCGATTGTCGCTCTTATTTATGTCGGGGTGAGAAGACTCGAACTTCCGACCTCCACGTCCCGAACGTGGCGCGCTAACCAACTGTGCTACACCCCGAGTGCTGTTAGCGGGTGCAAAGGTATATAAAGTTTGCAAAAAACAAGGCATAGAGTTCTCATTTTTTTGAGGCGACAAAAATATTTGCGAAAAAAGAGAGATAAAATTTGGCTGAAAGGAGTAAAAGGTGTAATTTTGTGCGCTAATTCTGTTACGGGCTCAAGAAGAGTTGTCACGAAGACACCGCCCGGCAGAGATAACCTGAAAGATTAATAATAAAAATGTTCGTAATCGTAGAAATTCAGGGACAACAATTCAAAGTCGAGACAGGCAAGAAATTGTTCGTTCATTACTTGGGTGCTGAAAATGGTGCAGTACTTGAGTTTGACAAAGTACTCTTGGTGGACAAAGACGGTGATGTAACCGTAGGTGCTCCTACCGTAGAGGGTGCAAAAGTAGTATGTGAAGTAGTTTCGCCCGATGGCAACTATGGCAAACCCGGTCTTGTAAAGGGTGAGCGCATTATTGTCTTCAAGAAGAAACGTCGCAAAGGTTATCGTCGTTTGAACGGTCACCGTCAATGCTTCACCGAAGTGTTAGTTAAAGAAATAGTTGCTTAACCTTAAAATTGTAGAAAAATGGCACATAAGAAAGGTGTAGGTAGTTCTAAGAACGGTCGTGAATCACATAGCAAACGACTCGGCGTTAAGGTTTACGGTGGTCAAATCGCCAAAGCCGGCAACATTTTGGTTCGTCAAAGAGGTACAGTTCACCATCCCGGTGAGAACGTAGGTTTGGGTAAAGACCACACTCTCTTCGCTCTCGTTGATGGTACAGTTATCTTCCGTAAGAGAAAAGATAACCGTTCGTATGTATCGGTTGAACCCATGAACTAATCGGAAACGATACTTCGTAAAATATCACGGCGGCAGGTCATTGACCTGCCGCCGTTGTTGTATGCCTCATATATCATCGTGTGAAACACGTGTCGAGGAGCGTTAAGCGACGAGATGTAGTAGCCCCGTACGAGCCATGAAGTGGCGATGTGCGGGGGGAGTAGCGTTATATAATAACCTCCCACCGCCCGCCGTAAGGCGGGCGGTGGGGGATAGGATGCCGAAAGACACCTCGCACTGCGCCGTCGCTTATGCTCCGGCTTGTACGAGGCTACTCATTCGCAAGCCCATAAGGGGCATTGCAACCCGACTTTCAGTCGAATTTTCTTGCGTAGTGATGAGCCACAATGTCTATGTGTGGCTTATTATAGCGGTTGGGGGTATTTATTGTGCAGTGCGTTGCATCATCACTGCCGAGGAGTAGCCTTGTGGAGTTTTCACCCATTGTTCGAGTGTGGCTGTATGCAAGAAGTCGCAGCGGGTAAATATGTGGCGGGATGCAGCATTGTTCTCCTCGATGATTGCATATAGCATGTGAATGTTGAGAAACTCTTGTGCATACCTACACAATGCCGACAGGATGGAGGTGCCATAGCCTTTGCCTCGCATCGTTGGGGTGGTGTATATGCCTATGCCGGCACGACTGTTGCGAGGGTCGTAATCGTAAAGGTCGGCTATACCTATGCGCTCGCCGGTGTGTGCATGGATGGCTATGAGGCGCAGTTGTCGGTCGCGATAGATGTCGGCTGTGTATTGGGTTATGTACTCTTGAAGTAACATGCGCGACATGGGAGCTGATGTGGAGGAATGACTCCATGCCATTGTGTCGTTTTCGGCAAGGTACAAGAAGTCGAGGTCGTCGGGCTCGACGGCTCGCAGTATGATGTTATTATCTTGTAGATATGCTTTCATATGCGGCGGTGCTTGCAATAGAAGTATAGTAAAGCGGCAGTATGTTTGCGAGCTATGCGACTGAATGGGTTGCGATTGGTGATGCGCTTCCAATGGTGCACAATGCTCACCTGGGGCAGATAGATTGTACTCCAACCGGCTTTGCGAGCACGAATACAGTAATCGGCATCTTCGGGGCCATAGAAGATATTCTCGTCAAGAAGTCCTACTTGTTGTATTACTTCACGACGTATCAGTTGGCAGGCACCGATGATATATGTTGGCTCAAAGGGTAGACCGGATGCTATCTCCTTGGCATATTTGTCGCGGGCTTTGTGTTTGCCCAAGTGCGAGTGCAATACGTTGCGCACTTTGATAGCCAGCGATGGGTAGGGTTTATAGCTCTCTTGCGTTTCACCTTGCGTATTGACAAGTCGGCATCCGCATATGCCACATTGCGGATGGGCTTGCATATATTGCAACATCTCGGTGAGGGCTTCTCTGTTGGTGATGGTATCGTCGTCGAGGAGCCACACATACTCGCCTCTTGCTCGTTCAATGCCTCTGTTGCGTGCATAAGCCACACCTCTATTGTGGGGCAAGCGATCGTATATGGCATGTGGATAGTGTTGTGCGATGTAGCTGTCGGTACCATCGGTCGAGCCGTTGTCGATAATGATTATTTCGCTATCGGCAATGGGGGCAAGAGTATCTTGTAGCGAGTCAAGTACTGCACGAAGATACTGCAATGAGTTCCAACAGATGAGTATGACAGAGAGTTGCATTATTTAAATAGCTTTATTTTCAGTGCTTTCAGCGCATGAACAAATTCCGACCAACTTGTAAAACGGCGCAAATGCGACCATATAACGTATGGCGAGAGGAAATATTTGAGGTTGTAGCGATAGAGAATTTTTTCCATCTCTTGTGCCGATAGGTGGGGATAGTTGAGTATCGAGTTGCGCTGTACGTTGGTGGGAGTGTATTCTCCGCCTGCTATCCAGCCATTTTCTTTGGCCAACTTGTAGAACTCGGTGCCGGGGAAGGGCGAAACAATGTTGAACATAATCTGATCGACACGCAACTTCTGTGCTTGTCGCAAGGTGTCGCGCAGTGTTTCTTTGGTTTCGAGCGGGCTTGTACCTATGAGGATATTGAGTTTTACGGGTACCTTATATTTCTTGAGCAGCTTGATGGCGTTGTATATCTGTTCGCGCGTAATGCCTTTCTTGATGTATTTGAGAATTTCGTCGTTAAACGACTCTACACCCAAATCGACGTAAAGGCATCCCGACTCGCCCAACATGCGGGCAATGGGCTCGGTAATCGTATCGACGCGTGCCTGACAACCCCAACGGAAGTCATACTTCTTGAGTATGCGACACAAATCGGCTGTGCGCTCCTCGGTCCATATAAACTCGTCGTCCATAAAGCCTATGGCTCGGTAGCCGGCTTCGTGAAGCTCCTTGAGCTCGGCCTCGACATTCTCTATCGAGCGATATGAAATAGGGGGCTTGCGATTGTGCTCGCTGCGGTACTCCAATTCGCGTGCAAATGAGAGTGAGCTGGGCACACAATATATGCACTTGAACGGGCAGTTGCGCGAGGTTATCATGGTAGTGTAGGGTGAGAGTTTCAATTTGGGATTGTGAAATTCTCGCTGGGCAAGGTAATGACGAGCAGGGAAGGGGAGCTCATCAAAGCTCTTGGTTGCGGGTCTTGGCGGGTTGTGCGTCAGCTTGCCGTTATCGAGGTACGAAAGACCTTTAATCTCGCTATACGACCCTCCATCGCGTACGGCATTGGTCCATTCGAGGGCGGTATATTCCGGCTCTCCTCGCACTACTATGTCACGCTCGTTGTCAATGTACAACTTGGTAAAGTAGGTTGCTCCGGGGCCTAAAAAGCATACATAGGCATGGGGGTGTGCTTGGCGTATGATGTCGCGAGCTTGTAAGTCGGCGGCTCGCGAGAGATTTACGCTCCATATATAGTATATGTCACTATTGTCGTGCGAGATAAATCGAGCAAAATCGTCGGTCGATTGCTTGTCGTACACAAAATCGACGTATGACACTTCGTATCCATGTTTTTCGAGCATGGCTACTACATACAACTCATATATATTGGGTGCCGGATAGACCACGCGAGTGCAACCCGCAGTGCGTTCGGCTGGTGCTTCTTTGGTAGGCTCGGGTGGGATGACAAATGTTATTTTCATTGGGTATGCTATGTATGGCCTCTGGGATATTTCTCTATATATTTAACGTGTAAGAGGCTTTTTTATTATCTCGTTAATAGCCTATTTTTGAGGTGTGTCAATACTTGAAATTATCGCCAAAAGGGGTGCGGTTGAGAATAGAACGCCCCAGCGTTATCTCGTCGGTATATTCCAGCTCATCGCCTACCGAAACGCCCCGTGCTATGAGTGTGATGCGCACATTATAGGGGGCAAGTTTGCGAAAGATGTAGAAGTTGGTTGTATCACCTTCCATTGTGGCACTCAATGCCAATATTATCTCATTGATGCCACCGGCAGCTACTCGTTGCACAAGGCTCTCTATCTGCAGGTCGGCCGGGCCTATGCCGTCCATAGGCGAAATGACACCACCCAATACATGATATAGACCTTTGAATTGTCCGGTTGCTTCTACTGCCATTACTTCCCGCACATTTTCCACAACACATATTGTAGAGTTGTCGCGCGTTGTGTCGGCACATAAGGCACAGATGTCGGTGTCGCTTATATTGTGGCACACATGGCAGTATTTGATGTCATGCCGCAAGTGCGTGAGTGCTTGTGCAAAGTTGTCGGTAACACTCTTCTCTTGGCGCAAAAGGTGCAACACAAGGCGCAAGGCTGTCTTGCGACCTATGCCGGGCAATTTGGCAAACTCGTTTACTGCGTTTTCTAATAGTGTCGATGCAAAATTCTGCTCCATAGAAGTATGCTCTTATATAAGCTGTTGTATCATTATACATAGTGCCTGATGGTTGTCAGGCACTATGTATATAGGTATATGTGTGCCTTGTGATTATCCCAATCGTTGGATGGCGGCACGAAGGCGTGCAATGGTTTCCTCTCTTCCCATTATCTCCGATATGTCAAACATGTGAGGACCTTTGCAATATCCCACTACTGCCAATCGGTAGGCATTCATGACATTGCCCATGTGGTATCCCTTGTCGGTAATCCATCCCAAGACAATCTCTTCGGCGGCTTTCGACTCCATGGTGGGCAAGCCCTCGATGATGGCAATAAGTTCTTCCATGCGTGCTCCCATACCTTCATCCCAGCGTTTGCGCACCGATTTCTCTTCATACTCGGTAGGTGCTTCAAAGAAGAATGAGGTCTGTTCCCACAACTCGTTTACAAAGTTTACACGGCTCTTGACAAGCGATACGATGCGTGTGAGTGTGGCTATGTCGCAATCATGACCTTTGGCCTTGACTATGGGCATAAACATCTCGGCTACCTCGCTGTCGCTGCGCATTTGCAAGTATTGGTGGTTGAACCATTTGCCTTTCTCGTAATCAAACTTTGCGCCACTCTTGCTGCAACGATGCAAATCAAAGAGGTTGATGAGTTCGTCCATTGATATAATCTCTTGCTCTGTACCGGGGTTCCAGCCAAGCAATGCAAGGAAATTGACAACTGCTTCGGGCAAGTATCCGGCCTCACGGTATCCCGACGACACTTCTCCGCTTTTGGGGTCGTGCCACTCCAAGGGGAATACGGGGAAACCAAGACGATCGCCGTCGCGTTTGCTCAATTTGCCTTTTCCATCGGGCTTGAGCAACAACGGTAGGTGGGCAAATCGGGGCATGGTATCTTCCCATCCAAATGCACGATAAAGCAATACGTGCAAGGGTGCCGAGGGCAACCATTCCTCGCCACGAATAACGTGCGATACCTCCATCAAGTGGTCATCGACAATATTGGCAAGGTGGTAGGTGGGTAGATTGTCGGCCGATTTGTACAACACTTTGTCGTCGAGAATAGATGAGTTGATAACAACTTCGCCGCGTATGATGTCGTTTACTTTGACATCTTCTCCCGGCTCTATCTTGAAGCGCACTACATACTTTTCGCCCGCTTCGATAGCTGCTTTTACCTCCTCGGCGCTCATGGTGAGTGAGTTGCGCATGCTCATGCGAGTCGATGCGTCATATTGGAAGTTGGCTATTTCGTTGCGTTTGGCATCCAACTCTTCGGGAGTGTCAAAGGCAATATAACCTCTGCCGTTTTCGAGCAGAATATCTACATATTTGCGATAAATATCTTTACGTTCCGATTGACGATAGGGGCCATAGTTGCCTCCGTAGCCTACGCCTTCGTCAAACTTGATACCCAACCATTCAAGGGCTTCCATGATGTACTCTTCGGCACCGGGTACAAATCGTTGTGAGTCGGTGTCCTCGATGCGGAAAATCATATCGCCACCATGTTGGCGGGCAAACAAATAGTTATACAACGCTGTGCGTACACCACCTATATGAAGAGCTCCTGTGGGGCTGGGTGCAAAGCGCACTCTTACTTTACGTTCGGTCATAATATTGTGAGTTTATTGTTTTTATTATTTCTCGGGTATGCAATGCCTATATCTATTGCATACTACTGCACAAAGGTAGCAAAAATATGTGATAGAATAGGTTGCACACTTATCTATTGTTGCGATTTTCTTGCCAAGTTATTCATCGCCCATCTCGGTGAGGAGTTTTTTCAGCTCTTCATCGGTCTGTGTAAGGCGTGTTTTGCAAAATTTGAGCAACGATAATGCTTCGGTGGTGTAGTCGCGCAAGAGATCTATATCGCAGTTGGGGTCTTGCATGCGTGCAGTTATTTCCTCCAATTTTTGCATTGCTTGTGTGTAGGTGAGTTCTTGTGCGGTTGTGGTTTTCTTACTCATTATCTTGTTTTTTAGCGGTTGTTATAATATTGGCTTGTGCACTACCATCGGCCATGTGTATCTCTATGGGGGTGTCTGCCGATAGTTGGTCGATACTGCGTACAACCTTGTTGCAATGTGTCACAAGGCTATATCCGCGAGCCATGACAGCATCGGGCGATAGTAGTGATATTGTGTGTGCAAGGCTCTCCATGTGCTGCTGTTCTTGGCGCAATAGAGTCGATATTCTTTCGGGTATGAGGTGCGATAGCAATGACAATCGGTTGTGTTGTTTATTGATTGTTTCGCCTATACCGCGAGCTATCGAGTGTTGCAAATTTTGTTGTTTCCGAGCCTCATTATGTAGTCGTTGTACCACCGTATAGGGTACGTGGGTGGTGAGTTGTTGTAAGCGATTGTTTTCTATGAGAAGTCGGTTGCTTACAATGTCAAATATCTGTTGTCGAGAGGCTTGAGCAATCATGTCGGCTTTGTGTGCTCGCTCAATGAGCCACTCGGCAGCAGCGGTGGGCGTTTTTACTCTCACTGCCGCTATGTGGTCGAGTATTGTTTCATCTCGCTCATGTCCTATGCCTACAATGACGGGTAGCGGAAATTGTGCCACGTTGTAGGCCAACGGATAGGTGTCGAAACTTGCCAATTCGGATGTTGAGCCTCCTCCTCGTATGATGACTACACAATCGAAATACTCGATATGATTATTGATGCGGTTGAGAGCCTCTATTACCGATGCCTCGGTGTGTTCGCCTTGCATGGCAGCGGTGAATAGTATGGGGTAGAAGGTGTAGCCATAACTATTGCCTTGTAGCTGGTTGATGAAGTCGCCATAGCCGGCTGCTGTTTGCGATGATATGATGGCAATGCGTTGCGGGAGCAATGGTATGGGCAACTCCTTGTTGTCGTTGATGATACCATCTTGTTCCAACTGTGCCAATATCTCGGCTCGTCGTCTTGCCGCTTCGCCAATGGTATAGGAGGGATTGATGTCGTGTATGGTGAGGCTCATGCCATATAGCTCGTGGTATGTTATCGACACCAATACCAATACTTTGATGCCGGCGGCAAGTTTTTGCCCGGTTGCTTGTTCAAAGTAGGGTTGTAGCAGATTGTAAGTATTGCTCCAGATGACAGCACGTTGTCGGGCTGTCGTGCGTCCTTGCCGGTCTTTATCGACAAGTTCAAGGTAGCAATGCCCGTTGCGATGTGGGTGATATTCGCTTATATCGGCACACACCC
This sequence comes from Barnesiella sp., assembly GCA_045645425.1. Lineage (GTDB taxonomy): Bacteria > Bacteroidota > Bacteroidia > Bacteroidales > Barnesiellaceae_A > Barnesiella_A. The sequence continues at coordinate 94,777 of JAZRIS010000035.1, read as the reverse complement.
AGTATTCGTCGGGGTGGCTGTGCTCCAATGCCGAGCGTATATCGAGATTGAGCTCGGTGAGGGTATATATATGTTTGTCTGGCTCTTGCATGTTACTCTATCAAGATTTTCTGCGTACAATGTGTGTCGTGAGAGTTCAGGATAACGATATAAATACCTTGTTCGAGGTGTGGCAGTTTTATCTCATTCAATGACCGAGAGAGGTGTTTCTGTAATACTACCTCTCCTGCTATATTGTAGAGTGTCACTATCGTTGGGTATTGTGCATGAGGCAGATGCAACACACCATTGTCTATGTATATGCGATGGTGTGTCATGTCGGTGTTGTCTATTCCCGAGGCCGCGCAGTGTATGTTGTATATGTCGGGTAGGCCATATCCGAGCAGGGAGTCGGGTGTGTGATATTGCGATGAGCCGCATTGCACTTGCTGTATCAGTTCATCGACACTCCATTCGGGGTGAGCCTGCCACAGGCAAGCCAATGCACCACTCATGATGGGTGTTGAAAAGGATGTGCCGTTTACCGACATGATATCACCCTCGTGGGTAAGGATTTTGGCTTTCTTACCCATTGCCACTATATCGGGCTTGATGCGGCCATCGGCCGTATTGCCACAGCTGCTAAAGTCGCTGTGCGTGCCATCGCTATTGATGCTGCCTACCGTGAGAATTCCATCGGCATCGCCCGGGACAGTAATCTTTTGCCAAGAGTTGCCATATTCGTTGCCGGCAGCCGTGACAATCAACAAGCCTTTGCTTGCTGCTATGGTTGCCGCACGAGAGCAGAATGCTGTTTTTCCATCAAGATGGGCTTTCGTGTAGCTCATCGAGGGGTCGTCATATTCGTAATATCCCAATGAAGAATTGACAATATCGGCTCCTACACTATCGGCCATTTCTACACCGGCAACCCAATAGTCTTCTTCTATTGGACATTCTCTATTGTTGTCCTCGGTGATGAAGAGCCAATAATCTGCTTCAGGTGCTGTACCTATATAAGTGTTGGGCACACATGCGGCCATACATATCAATACCGATGCTCCATGATCTTCGCCGTTTTTGTATGAGAAAGTTCGGCGTGTAAAGTCGTGAGTGCCTATTATTTGCGACTTGTCGATGCCTGTGTGCATGTCGATACAATAAAATCCGGCATCAACCACGGCTATTGTCATTCCTTTGCCTTTGTAACCGGCTTGGTGCAAGGGGGCAAGATTGAGTTGATTTATCTGTGTCCATGATGCACCATAGTATGTTGCAAGTTCATCGAGATTGTCGTTGCTCTCGTTGCATATCCTACTCTCGCCTTTGTATCGGGGGAGCGGAAATGAGGGTCGGCTCTCGTTCTGTACACACTCAACTTTTTCTACAAAGGGCAGTTGCTCTATCTTGTCTATTGTAATATCATTGCCGGGAGCAACAACCACGGTATTCATCCATCGTGACGTTACAATAACTCTAAATCCCATATCTCTTATCTCTTGCAGATATGTTTCGCTTACCGGCAAGTCTTGTTCTGTAATGTCAATATTATGTCGGGCACGTCGCTCTATCGCCTTGTCCGATAGAAACGATTGCGGTTGGTCTATATAGTGTGTGCTCTCGGCCTTGTCTGTGAGCCACACGCGATAGCGATGTTTTACTTGCCCGGTAGCACCTATTGTTATGAGAATACAGGCTATAAGGCTTAGAAATCGAAAATTCATGGATGCTGGTATTTTTTCAGTAATTTATTGTCCTCAATAATGCCTCCGCCTACTACCACATCGCCATCATATATCACTGCCGATTGTCCGGGTGTGAGAGCCGATACCGGGGATGCAAAGTGAACAATGGCATGGCCGTCGTCTTGCATATCAATGCTCGCTTCTATTGCTGCACTACGGTACCTGATGCGCACGGTGAGCGGGTTGTGTGGCCTATATTGGGTGTTGTAATGTACCCCCGACAATATCGCTGTTTGTTGCAATAACTCTTCGGCTGTACCCAATCGGATGGTGTTTTTGCCGGCATTGATGCGTATAACGTAGGCAGGGTGTCCAAGGGCTATTTCCAATCCTTTGCGTTGTCCTATGGTATAGAATGGGTAGCCCTTGTGATGTCCCAATTTGCGACCTACGTTATCTACAAAGTATCCGTCTTTGACTTGCTCGTCGAGTTGGGGTATCATTTCGCGCAAGAAATCGCGATAGTCGTCGGGCACAAAGCAGGCCTCCATACTCTCTTTCTTGGTGGCTTTCTGCTCAAATCCCTTCTGACGTACATATTCTTTTATCTCCTGTTTATCTCTATTGCCCAATGGAAAGATTGTGCGCTCTAATTGCTCTTGGGTGAGTCGCCACAGGAAGTACGATTGGTCTTTCTTGGGGTCTATACCGCGTGCCAACATGGGAGTACCATCACAATCTACTATGCGGGCATAGTGTCCGGTGGCTATGCGATGGCATTGTAGGCGATTGGCTTCATCGAGAAGATATTTCCATTTAAAAAAGCGATTGCACATGACACAAGGATTGGGTGTGCGCCCACGCATATACTCGTCGATATAGTCTTGAACGACTTCTCTTCTGAACTCCTCTCGGATGTCGAGTGTATGATGCTCTATGCCAAGGCGATTGGCAAGTTCGCGTGCCTCGATGATGTGGTTGGGCTCTTCTTGTTGAGGTGTAGAGAATTGGCTTGGTACGTCCCACATGCGCAGGGTGAGGCCTACCACCTCGTAACCCTCGTCTTGTAGCAACATGCACACTGCCGAGCTATCTACTCCGCCACTCATGCCCACTAATATGCGTTCTTTTTGTATCATAGTATATCTTACCTTTCTCTTTCAAACAAAGGTAAGTAATATTTTGCTATAATGCTATGATGGGGATAGCTAAAAGTGCTTAACTCTATGTAGTTTTATAGAGGAACTTTCAAGAGTGTGATATAAGAGTCGCTATATACCTCGTAATATCCGTGACGTTGGATAAATTGAGCCAATAATTGAGCCTTGCGATGCATTTCGGGATGTTCGATTGCATTGAGATAGTCGGTTTTTGACAAGTCCTCGTAGTAGAAATGCGGGATGGCTATCAATGGCAACTCTTTGGAGCTATGCTCTGCATCAAAAAGTTGTTGGCTGAATATCTCGGCACCCCAGAATGTGCTCCATGGTGACCCCAGATATGGCTGCATTCCTGTGAGGTAGTGCAGCATGGGAACATTGTCAAATACCAGCAAATAGTTGCCCGGTGTGCGGTATCGGAGTGTGGTGCTGACAATGTGGTCGGTGAGGTTGGCTCGCTCTTGCGAGGTGTATGTAGTGGCTGCGGTTGCCACTTGCGGGCGATGTGTTTTCAGCAAACGACTGCCATTGTCAAAGTAACACACGCTGTGTGTGGCAACATAGCATATAAAGGCTATTGCTGCAATGGTGTGGATGTGTCGCGAGGTTGTGTTGTCGATAGACAACTTATAGTTGTTACCATGATTGTCGTTGAGGTTGAGGTCGCATTTGAGGGGGCGACGTATCAGGTCGATGAGCATGGGCATGCCTATCCACATACATGAGTTGCATATATTGCCATAGGAGTCGCCTCCGAGGGGTATCACTACCAGAGCGACAAGCGAGCTCAATGCTATGATGAGATGCTCTTTTTCATGTCTATTGATGAAGGCATATATTATTGAGGCCGATGTGACTGCTCCCCACATGGCATATATGTTGCGTTCGAGTAGTGAGTATAACAACGCTGTACAGATAACACCTGCTATGAGTTTGATGCCTTTTATCTTGATGTACTGTGTGGCTATGATGAAAGCCAATGTAATCAATATACCATACAATGTACTCGTATAGATGGCTTTGTAGGTATAGAGATAGCTGGCGAGAAGATTTTTGATGCCGTGGGTATCGGAAGAGTCGCCACTCATAACCATCAGCGTACCTATTGATGACAACCATACTGTGAGGTGTTTCAATAGCAACATTATCAAGAGTATCAACAATCCTCCGGCTACCATTCCGCCCAAGATGCGCAACATGTTTTGGGCTGCTTTGTAATAGTTCTCGCTATAACCGGCCTCGACAAAGGGTATCAGTATGAGTATGCACAGTGCCATATTGGGTAGTCTTGTCAGTCCATTGACAATGAGTAGAACTCCCATAATCCACCATGCCATTTTCTTGCCATTCAATCCTTTTGTCATGCTATATATGGTGAGCAGGAAGAGCAAGATAGTGAGGCAGTCGTGGTTGAAGTAATATAGACACAGCCCGGGCCACAAGGTACAAGCCAATGTGCCAAGGACAATGGTAGATGTGCGAAAGTAGGGACGGAGTATGGCAAATGAGGTGAGAACAATAGCTCCCGAGGTGAGCGCAAATAGTATGCGATAGCCATAGGTACCCATCCAACCAAACAATATCTCCCATATACCACCTACCAAACCGGTGATGTAATATAGAAAAAGGTACTCTACATCGGCCGGATGCGAGTAAATGTTCTGATAGAATGTGAGTGAAAACCCTTCGTCGGCAAAATCAAATCCTTGCAATGATATGAGCAAGTAGTATATTACGGCCACGACCGATACACCCCACATGCACCGCCGAGGATGGCGGTCGAGGATGCTCATTTTGTCCGATATATTTTCGAGGAGCTTCATTCGCAACGAATGGTTATTTTTCAATCAATACAACTGCATAGGCCGATATGCCTTCTTCTCTGCCCGTAAAGCCGAGTTTCTCTGTTGTAGTAGCCTTGATTGAGATGTCGTCGATGTCGATATTCATGCAAGATGCAAGAGTCTCTTTCATGGCAGGTATGTGAGGGTTGAGCTTGGGGCGTTCGGCACAGATAGTCATATCGACATTGCCTATACTGTAACCTTTCTCGGCCAATAATGCAACCACCTTGCGCAACAATATCTTGCTGTCGATGCCGGCATATTCGCCTGCTGTGTCGGGAAAGTGATAACCTATATCTCGCATATTGGCAGCTCCCAGCAAAGCATCGCATAGGGCATGTATGAGTACATCGGCGTCGGAGTGGCCCAATAGGCCGGCTGTGTGTTCAATGCGTACACCTCCCAACCAAAGGTCGCGACCTTCGACCAAGCGGTGTACATCATATCCCATACCCACTCTTATTTTCATAGGAATGTATATTTATCGAATTAGGTTCTTGATGCCTTCGAGGTCAAATGCGAGTGTAAAACGCAATGTCTGGTCGAGGGGGCTTGATGCTGCTGTTGCCAAGAGGTAGGCGGCATCGATTTGTAAAACGCTGTATGCAAAGCTGGCACCGAATGAGAAGAATTGGCGATTGCCTTTGTATTCGTCCTCATAATAGTAACCTGCACGGAGCGAAAATTGGCGATTGTAAGAGTACTCGATACCTACCGAGAAGTTGATTTCTCGCAACTCCTCTTCAAAGCCACCGGGCGCATCGTAAAACGAGCGTGCAATACCCTCAAAAGGCGACATATTATAGTACTCTTCGCGTGCGGCGTTGTAGGCATCGAGGTCGGTTGTGCCATCGGCATTTTTATATTGGTATTCCTGCGGCATTGTGGGAATGAGCAACTTGTTGGCATCGAAGCTGATAGACATGGTATTCTTGTCGGCAATAGGGAAGAGGAATGTTGTACCTATCTTGAGGTTGGTGGGCAAGAATGCAGGTTCATTACCATTGTCGTATGCAAGTTTCGAGCCGATATTTGAGATGTTCATACCCAATGTCCATTGACACTCGTTGCGAGCGATGATGGGGTAGGCGGTGTAATACCACGAAATGTCGGCACCGAAAGCCGATGCTCCTTTTACACTGCCGGTTGCGCTTCCGCTCTCGTCATATTGAAAGCCCAAGTCGGAGTAGATGTAGCGCAATACAACACCCATAGAGAAGCTCTCGGAGAGCTTGCGCGAGTAGCCCAAATCTACAGCCATCTCAAAGGGGTTGATGCTGTTTACCTCATCACCATTTTGATTGGTGAGTATGATGCTACCCAATGAGAAATAGCGGAGCGAGGCACTCAAGGCTTGAGGGCTGCCTTCGCCAAATTTCCAATAGCCACTCAAGTTGGCCAAGTATATATCATTTACCAACTTGCTCAACCATGGAGTGTATGACAATCCTATACCGGCATCGCTGTAAGCAAAAGCATACTTTGATGCGTTCCAGAATTGAGAGTTTACATCGGGGTCGGTTGCGGCACCTATATCACCCATACCTGCACCGCGAGCATCGGGGGCTATGGTGAGTGATGTAGCGCCACTATTGACGGGGTTAAACTGTTTAACCACTTCTCCTTGACTATATGCGTTGATTACAAGCGTTGTTGCCAATAGGAGTGTTACGATTGATATTTTGCTTATTCTGTTCATGCAATAATGTATATGGGGTTGGTCACCTTTATATAACAGCAATTATACCTATTTTATTGCATGAGAACGATTAATTTTTTCTCTTCGGTAACATATTGGCCGTTGTCGGTGCTTATAAGGGCGTATGCACGATACTCTCCGGGGGCTGCATGGCCGTTGCCGGTTGTCAGGTTCCATACCACTTCGGCATTTGTCGTTTGGGTTGTCCATACTTCTGTGCCGGTAGCACTTTCGACAATGATATATCGTATATTCATGCCCGATGTTATCTCACCGTCTATGCTCAATGTTGCTTGTGTGATTACCGGATCTTCCTCGATGTGCAACTCATACTTGTTGTTGATACCTGCCTCAACATAGAATGCTATTGTTGCTTCGGCTCCATTTCCGGCATTGTCAAACACCTTGATGGTTGCATGGTGTGTGCCTGCTTGCAAATCTTTGAGGGGGTAGTTGATAACACCACCTCCATAGTGGCAGTCGGGGCTGTAATATCCGGCAAGGTCGTTGCATATAACATTGCCATCGAGCAACATCACCATTCTCTTACCAATAGAGAGCTCGTTGTTGGTAATACCGCTCTCGCTGTCATATACATGGCAGTGGAAAAGCGTGTTAGACTCAACCGAATTGCCTTCGTTGAAGCTCTCGTCACCTATCCATATATCTGATATGGTGGGGGCTGTAACATCTTCCATGGCCTCGACTGTACCATTGATTTGAATGTTTTTGCTATATCCTGCTGCCTCTTTATCCATGCTTTCGTTGTAGGCATAGAGGCTGATAAGGCCGGGTTTGGTGCTTTGTAATGTTTGTGCCGGCATATAGAATGTGGTGGTAAACTTGCCATTGACAATGGTGTCGCTTGCCGCTACCAACTTGTATTGTCGTATGCCAAACTCCTCTTTGAGGGTTACATTTCCTATTGATGTGCTGATAGTTTCTTGTGCTATCTTTTTCTCTTCGGCATCATATACTTCGTAACAAAGTGTTCCGTTGTAGTCGGTTGCTATTGTGCCTTGCGGTGTGTATATGCTACCGCTCAAGGTTACTTGGCTGTTGGCCGGTGTAGTAATGTTGCTTGCGGCATCGACTTTATTGCCATTGATGCTATCTATGACAATGCTGTATGTGGGCATGGGAATAGCCATGGCGGGGTCGCCTATCAAGCAGTATTTGAGCTTGTTGGGGTCGCTTACTATATTGCCTTTTGCGTTGTATAAGAGGGTCTTTTTGGCACGGCGCATTACGTCGCCCAATCTTATTTTGCCATCGCCATCGGGAATATAAAATTCTCGCAACAACTCTCGGTTTATGCTTTCATTACCATTGGTATATACCGTGCGAGTGGTTGTGTACAATCCTATAAATCCGCCTTTGTCGTTGCGGAACAATTCTTCGCCTACCGAATTTTCGTCTTTGTCAAATGGGCACACATCGCATGTGGCTGTGATGAATACCGGCCAAAGGTCGTTGGTCATCTCCTTGGCATGTGTGATAGAGATAACATTTGAGCCCAATGAGGTATGACCGGCGTGTCCCATGTAGCTAAATATGATGCTACCCTCTTCGAGGTCGCGGAATATTTGTTCCTGTGCGCCTTCATATTTAACAACTCCTCGTGAGTTGTATGCGCTCATGTATATCTTATCTACTACGACGTGTTGTTGTTCTTTCTCTACCGATTGCAACGATACGTTGTTCATCTGGTGTATGTGAAGGTTGTTATCGCCATTAAGACCTATAAAGCAAGCCTTGTTTTTCCACATGTTTTTGCCGGGCTTCTGGTGGATGTAGGTGTGCAATTTGTTATATACTTTTTGCGACTCCTCCATATTCTTCACAGGAATACGACCGATACCCAGATTTATCTCTTCCGATGTGAGGTCTATACCGGTGTTATCTCCCAATATGCCGAAATAATCGTCGGTGATGTATGAGTAACGATGGTCGGTGCTGCTTTCCGACTGATAAGATACTAACAACAAGTTGTCTTCGTTGTGGAGTGATGGGCTGATGAGGCGGTTGTTGTATGAGCTGCGTCCGTATAGCAACAAGTAGCGAGGTATATCGCCATATCCGGCATTGGCACGGTCATAAAACATCTTCATCATGCGACGTATTGCGGTAGCATCGGGTGTTCCGCCCGAAAACTCGTTGAAAACTGCGAGTTGGTCGCATACCAACACTTTCATGTTGTCTTTTTCTCGGTGCAGTTGGGCTATTCTCTCGGCTTCTTTGATAAATGTGCGTGTGGTGACTATCACCATGTCGGGTATGTAGTCTGTTCCGTGCAGGTTTTGTTTCTCTACCTCATACACGTATTGAGGCGTTGCAATGGCATCGTTGATGTCAAATACGATGTATTCATTGTCGGCGGTAGGGGTGAATGTTATCTTGCCATCTACCAGCGATGTCTTCTGTATAGCAGGCGCATTGACGTTGGTAATGTCCCAAAGGCGTATGTCGTTGCTGTTGTGTCCTTCGATGTCGATGGCAAAGTAGCCGTTCTCTACATTGTTGCGACGGAAGTGCAATGGAGCGTCGCCAAGGGTGAGGCTGCGGGTGTAGAACAAGCGCACATAATCGAGAAAGAAGTTGGAGAGAGTTCCCGATGTGGTGGCTGTAAATGTGAAGTTGAAATTATCTTTTCCCTCTATGTCGTAATATTGAGAGCCCTCTTTGAGATATGTATAAGAGTCTGATGCTCCCAATTTGATGGCCGGTGCAAGGGCCGTTCCATTGCATGATGTGTTTATTGTGCAAGTCGATGAGCTATTGGCTCCCAATGCAACAAAAACAGTGAGATTGTTACCCTCCATTTGGGGAACATTGATAGAGATTTGGTTGTTTTTGAGAAGATCTTCACCAAAGTACATACGACCGGTTTGTCCTATACAAATGAGGTCGTTTTCATAAAGAGCGTACTCGTCAAATGTAGTGAACGCATTATCGCCACTCAATGCCGTTTCTTGTTCGCTCATGGCTACTTGCTCTTTGTCCTCGGTGAGGAAGTAGTAAAAGAGATTGGAGTAGTAGTTGTTGGTGTGTGTATAGTGCTCGTTTTCTTTGGTCCATTGTGTACCTCCGCTGGCATAGAAATATAAATCTCCGTTTTCTACATATACCGGCAGCGGGGTCAAGTCGTCGCTATCTTCATGGCTGAAGGTTTCGGGCAACATATAGCCGTCTTTACCATAAAGACTTACTTGGGAGGCATCATTGAAACCCCAACTTTGCAAAGTCGCAGCATCGATGCGATGTACGCCTCTTTCGGTGGTAGATATTTTTATCCATCGGCCATCGCTCAATACCGATTGCTCGGCATAGTGATTGGCTGTGAGGGCGTGGGCATAAATAGAGTTGCAGATTACTATAAACAATAGGGCTATTGCTTGTAGTATCGAACGACTAATGGTGTGTGTGTGTGTCATATGTGTGCGTGTGTTACTTTATATTAAATTCCAAAACTTTCTTCCCGTTCAAATATCCCGTTATATGGTCATTGATGTTTACCGGACCTACTCCTGACGGTGTGCCGGTATATAGCATGTCGCCCATTTTAAGAGTGAAAAATTGACTCACATAGGCTATGATATTGTCTATGCTGTGTATCATATCGCAAGTGTTACCCTCTTGAACGGTAGTGCCATTGACTTGCAAACTGAAGTCTATGCCACTCTCCAATGGGAGCTCTTCTTTGGGTATCCATGTGCCTATGGCGGCAGAGCCGTCAAAGCCCTTGGCCAGCTCCCAAGGTGCACCGGCTTGGCGCAGTTCTTGTTGAAGGTCGCGAGCCGTAAAATCGACACCCAACGTGAGTGCATCGTAATAGCGATGTGCAAATCGGGGTGCTATGTTCTTGCCTACACGACTGATGCGTACAACCACCTCGGCCTCATGCTCGATGCGGTTGCTATATGGGGGGAGAAATAGAGGTTTGCCATCTTTGAGCAGTGCTGTTTCGGGTTTGAGAAATACGACAGGCTTGCCGCACTCTTCCTTGCGACCCATCTCGGTATTGTGTGCCCGATAATTCCATCCTACTGCAATTATCTTCATGACGGTTATTCTTTGATATTGTTAAGACGATTGAACATTACTGCCAAATGTGCATATATAGATGTCTCTTGTATGACGATATTGGAGGGTACTTGCAGACGACAAGGTGTAAAATTCCATATCGCTTTTATCCCATTGGCTACCATGTAGTCGGCACATTCTTGAGCCTTATCGACCGGTACTGTCAAGATGCCTATCTCGGCATCTAACATAGCCCTTTTTTCGGCAAAATCTTGTGTGCTGTAAAGGGGAATACCATTGATGTTGTTATGCTCCAACGTGCGAATGTCAAAGCCGGCTACTATCTCCAACCCATATTGTGCCAATCCCGAGTCGTGCATCAAGGCGGCTCCCAATCGGCCTACACCATATACAATGGCTTTGTGTCGGGAGGTAAAGCCCAGAAAGTGCTCCAATACGCCTACCAATGACTTTACTTCATATCCAACTCTTGTCTTGCCCGATATGTTTACAAATGACAAGTCTTTGGCTATCTGTGAGGCATCTACATTGATGGCTTTGGCTATTTGTGTCGATGATATATACTCTACACCCTGCTCTTGCACTATTTTTACATAAGCCAAGTACCATGGCAACCGATGCAATGTTGGCTCCGGCAGTCTGATGTTGATATTGGAGTTGGGTGTAGTCATGTATAAAAAGGTAATACTATTTCAAGTTGCAAAGATAATAAAAATCTGCATATTATGGCATATTTTTCTACTTCTATATCCTTGGTAGCGATAGGGCTATAAAGCAATAGCGCTACATTGCTCTTATGAGGTTTGTAACGCTATTGTTAGAGGTGCTTACATGCCTACCTTGTGGGTGCTACAAGCAACTTTTGTGACTTGGTAGAAATATGTGTGTTGTCGGTAGATATTGTTGCCCGATAGAGATACACACCTCCGGGCACTTTTCCGCCACTGCTGTTGGTGAGGTTCCATGTAATGGGGAAGCTGCGGAACATATCCGATACTCCCGATCTTTGTGTTTGCCATACGGGCATACCGCTGAGATTATATACCGTTATACTCACCGTTATTGTTTCGCCCGGTTGGTCATGTTCAATATAGAAGTTGGTTGATGTTTGTGCCGGATTTTGGTCGGCATATATTTTGCTTATTTCGGGAGCTTTGCCTATCTGTACGGTAAAGTATATATGGGCAGTCGAGGAGTTTCCTTCATTGTCCCATACTCGCAATTTCAAGGTGTGCTCGCCTTCTTCGAGGTCGTTAATAGGATAGTATATTGTGCCTGCATAGCCGGTTGTGTCGGGCGTATAGTAGTCACTTACGTCGCCGTATGAGAATTTCTCGTCGATGGTGATGCTCATGTTGTGGCCCAGACCGGCGGTCGATAGATTGATGCCCGACGTGTCACTGATGGCAGCTATGAGCATGGGCGACTCATTGACTATATCTCCATCGCTGAAGTTGATGGAGTTGAGGTAGCAGTAGGTTATGTCCGGTCCTATTGTATCGGTGGTGGAGCTGTTGATGGTGGAGCCTATCTTGAAGTCGGTGCATATACCGCTTGCCTCATAACCCTCGGTATTGTAGGCATAGAAATCAAATCGACCCTCTTTGTTGGAGTAGCTTGTTTCTTTGGGCATATTGAACGATATGGCAAACTCGCCATTTGTTACCTTGGTGCGCCCTACAAAGAGCTTGTTGGTGCGTTCGGTAAACTCTATTTGGGGGCTGCCTTCGTATCCGTGCGATAGGGTGGTTTTTTCGGCATCGTAGAGGGTGATGTATATCTCTCCGTTAAAGTCGGGTGCTGCCTTGCCATCGGGTGTGAGAATGTAACCCTCCAATGCTACTTTGCTACTTGCATCGAGTGTTATTTCATGGTCTATCTCTATACCATTGATGGTGCGAGCTTGTGCGTGATATGTCGAGTACCCCAATCGCATGGCAGGGTCGCCCAATAGGGTATATACGAGCTTGTTACTGTCGGGCGTGTAGCGCGAGGGTTGCTCTATGTATTGGTTGGTGATATAGTTCTTGCCCTTTCTTACAATATCGCCCAGACGATTGTATTGGTTGTCTTCATTTCGTTCAAACAGATAGTCGCCGATGGCATTGTTGAGGCGACCGTTTTCGTTAATCCATGCAACGCGCGTCGATGACAATAGAGCTATGGCTCCTCCTTGTTCGTTGAGGAAGAAGTACTCGCCACCCGATGTTTCTTCCGAGTCGTATCGGCTGAAGTCGCATGTTGCCGTGAACATGAATGGTAGGTTTTTGAGGTACATAGTCTTGATGTCGTTGATGTTGAGCAGGTCTTCACCTGTCCAACCTACCGAGTTGGCGTGTCCGATATAATCGAGTACCAACTGACCCTCTTTGAGCAGACGCATCATCTGTTTTTTGGCTTCGGGGAAGGTGCGGCCGGTAGAGGTGTTCTCTTCTTGATAGGCATCAAGGTACACCTTGTTGATAAGCAGGTCGGACTTGTCTTTGAGCCAATATGATGCTACGCTCTCGGCCTGACGGAGGTGCGTGTTGGAGTTTCCGTCGTCGGCTATGATAATGGCTTGGTTGCGCCAGTTGCCATAGTTGGGCTTGTTTACATAGTTGTAGAGCTTTTCTACTACAATATCGGCCTCTTGTTCGCTTTTGACAGGGAAGCGACCCACTGCTATGTTCATGAGGTTGATACTGTTGCGAGCCGTGGTGTTGTCGTCGAGGTAGGTAAAGAAATCGTCGCTGATGTATGAGTAGGTTTCGTTTTCACTGCGCGGACTTTGATAGGTGAGCAGTGTCTGATAGTTGCACCTCTTTATCTCCGAGGTGATGCGACGGTTGTCATAAAATCCTCTGCCAAAAAGAAGCAGATATTGAGTTTGACGACCGGCGGGGTTGGCCTGTGAGCGGTCGTAAAACATTTTCATCAAACGGCGATATGCCACGGCATCGGGTGTGCCCGATGAAAATTCGTTGAAAACGTTCTCGTGGTTGATGACATGTACAATCATCGAATCGACGCTTTCGTGCAGTGCTGCCACTTGCTTGGCTTGTGTGATAAATTGAGCCGGAGCCAATATGACCATGTCGGGTGTGGGCAAGGCGTGAAGGTTCTGGTTGGCCACTTTGCCTACACTTGTGGGGGTGGGGAAGGTGGCCGATGGGTTGAATGCAATATATTCTCGTCCTACCTGTGCGGGACAAAATGTTGCCACGCCGTTCTCTATCGAAGCTGTTACGTGCATGGGGGCATGGGCTGTGGTAATATCCCAGATGATAGATTGTGCGTTCATGCCCGATATGGCGTAATAGTTGCCTTGAACAAAGTCTTTGACATGGAATTGCACTTGACCATTGTACGTTTGCAGCTTACGCTTGTATATGAGTCGTATATAATCGAGGTTGGCACACAGAGTGGTACCACCGGCTTTATAAGTCAAGGTAAATTCTTCTTTATCTCCCTGTGGTTGTGTTGTTGCCGAGGGAGTGATATATTTCATAAACTCATATGTGTTGTCGCGATTGGCTGCAATATCCCATGGAGTTCCTTCGGACAACAATGTGCCATTGTGATACATTTTCAGACTGCCGGTAGAGCCTATAATCTTGGCTCCAAATCCTACTTGCACAGTCATAGGTGCGTGGGTGTCTATACCGGGAATTTTAAAGGAGATGGTGCGCGTCTGTGTAAAGCGGAAGTCCTCTCCGAGAAATACCTGTCCTGTCTGGCTCACAGATACCAATTCCTCTTCGTGCAATGAGTATCCGTCGTAGTAATCTATCCTATTGCCGGTAGTGTCATTATGGGTTGCTGCCTCCGTTGTTGTGACTGCTTCTATATCACTTTCGGTAATGAAATAGTATCCGGCAGTAGCGTATGTGTTCTGTTTGTGGTATAGCTCTCCCTTATTATTGTAGCTCCACTTGATAGTGCCTTGCGCATAAAAAAGGATGCGGTTGTTGTTGTGTACAACGGGTATTTGAGGTAAGTCGTCAATATCATTCTCACTATATGTTTCGGGCAGAACGATACCTCCATATCCATAGATGCGCACTCGTTGAGGGTCGTTAAAACCCCATTCCTTCAGTTGCGAATAGCTTATTTGATGTATGCCGTTGTTTGTTACAGCTATTTTGTGCCATTTGCCCGTGCTCAATATTGAGTTGGAGGCATAATGCTCGACCGGAAGTCCTTGTGCATGGAATGAATAAATGCCCGCTATCAAACACAATATTATCATAATAGCGGTGTGCTTGATAGACGATATGTATAGTTGTATGTTGTGTTTCGATTTCATGCTATTGCTCTTTTAGCCTTATTTTATAACGTTATGGCATGGGCTTTATTGTATTACTTGCAAATTTAGATATATTTTGAGATGAAGTGCTATTGTTTTCACCTCTTTTTTCCTATCTTCGCTTAAATAAAAAAATGATGTATATATGGCATTGGATAATGATTGGAAAGACCGCTTGTCGGTGGTGTACTCGACCAATCCCGACTATAAGTATGATACGGGAGAAGTAGAAGAGGAAGAAACATTGCCTCCCTCCAAGCAAAACTTGCGTATAAAACTCGACAAACGCCATCGTAATGGTAAGGCTGTGACCTTGATTACCGGTTTTGTCGGCACCTCTGCCGACCTCAAGTCGCTTGCCAAGATGCTCAAGTCGGCGTGCGGTGTGGGTGGCTCGGATAAAGATGGCGAGATACTTGTTCAAGGCGATCATCGCGAGAAAGTGCTCGCTTTACTTGTCAAGGCGGGATATAAGGCTCGTATAATATGAAATAAGAATTGTTATGCTCAACGTTTATAAGGCCTCTGCCGGCTCCGGCAAGACATATCGCTTGGCCTATGAGTATATAAAAATGTTGTTGGGTCGTCGCAATGAAGGTGACGGCTTCTACCATTTTTATAAAAACTACAATAGTGCTCATAGTCGCATATTGGCTGTCACCTTTACCAATAAGGCGACTAAGGAAATGAAACAACGCATTGTCAAGCAGTTGGAGGTATTGGCTCACAATACCTCACAATCGGATTATTGCAAGGACCTATGTAAGGCCTTTGATTGTGGAGAGGCGCAGTTGCAGAAAAATTCGGAACTCGTACTGCAACAATTACTCAATGATTTCTCAACGTTCAATATATCTACCATCGATAGCTTTTTTCAGCAAGTATTGCGAGCCTTTGCCCGTGAGGTGGGTTTGCAGGGTGGATATGAGGTAGAGATGGACTCGGAGTATGTGGCGACGATGGCCATAGACCAGATGTTCTCGGAGTTGGATGAGAATGGCGAGATGCTCGAATGGCTCAAACAATATGCCGAAGAGAGTATTCGTAACAATGGCTCTTGGAATATTTTTGACAAATCGGACATATCGGTACTATCGAAAGAACTTGTCAAAGAGGAGTATAAGAAGTATCGCGATGAGCTGATAAAGATTGATTTGCCGGCATACAAAAACTATATAGATACACTCAATAACTATCGCCAAGCCATGCGCGACAGTATGGTTGCCGGAGCCCAAAATCTGCTTCAAGCCATTGCTGACGAAGGTATCACGACCGATGTCTTTGCAAGGGGTTGGATAAAATGTGTCGATATGATTGCTCTCAAAGACGACTCTGTTGCCGAGGACGATTTGTCCAAAGCGATAGGTAAGTTTATAGAACGCAGTGCCAATCCCGATACATGGTTTGCCGCTACCAAGTTGAAGAAGCATCCCAAAGGTGTAGAGGAACTCACTCGCAACCTTTTGCCGGCATTCGATGAGTTGGCTCACCTTTTGCAAGAAACATATATTCATTACAACTCGGTGTCCATTTGCCTCAAGCATGTCTATGCTCTGGGTGTCTTATCGACCATAGACAGGTATGTAGCACAATATGAGCGCGAGCACAATACTATCCTCATATCCAAGACTCCCGACATATTGAGCGGATTGATAAATGAGAGCGATGCACCATTTATTTATGAGAAGGTGGGTACCCGCATCGAACACTATATGATAGATGAGTTTCAGGATACATCCGACCTGCAGTGGCACAATTTTGAGCCGCTTGTGCGTGAGAGTCTGGCTCGAAATAACGAAAATCTCATAGTGGGCGATGTAAAACAGAGTATATATAGATGGCGTAATTCCGACTGGCGCTTGTTGCACGAAGAGCTCGACCGAAACTTCACTTATAAAGATATACATACCGAACGAGATACAAATTGGCGTAGTTGTGCCAATGTTGTGCAATTTAACAACGCTTTTTTCAGGCGTGCGGCCTCTCTTCTACAATCGGAGTTGAAGACTCAAGGCATATCGCCCGACCGACTCATTATCGAGCAAGTGTTTGCCAAGGTAGAGCAGAATGTATCGCCCAAGCATAGACGCAATGGCGGACATGTGGCCATAAATATTCTCTCGGCTCCCAATCAGGCAAGATATGAAGAGCAAATTTTGCAACGTTTGCCTCAAAAAATCAAGGAACTATTGGACAAGGGTTATAGGCAGAAGGATATTGCTATTCTTGTCAATACACACAAGGAGGGTAACAAGATTGTAGAGTTGTTGCTCTCTATTGCTGCCGAGAGCAGCGATGTGTTGCATGATCTTCGCATCGTGTCGGACGAATCGTTATTAATTAAAAATGCTCCCCCTATAAAACTTATTGAGGGTATATTGCGATATATGCTCAATCCGTCGTATCCTATCAACGAGTTGATACTCTCATACGAGTATGGACTCATAAATGCGACGGCAGAGAGTGGCTCGTTGCCCTCCCATGTGTTGGCTCATTATTTTGATGCTACTGCCCGAAAGGAAACAATAGATGACGAGTTGCGCAGTTTTATTGCCGAGATAGCAACGAAATCTCTTTTTGAAATGTGTGAGTCCATTATTCATAAGTTCAATATGCACGAGAATACGGCTCATGTAGGTTATATAGAGGCTTTTCAAGATATGGTGGTTGAGTACTCGCAGACTCACCCGGCCGACTTGTTTTCTTTCATAAGATGGTGGGATGAGAAAAAGAAGAGTGCCGCAGTCAAGTTGCCCGAAAATCTTGACGCAATTACCGTAGTGACAATTCACAAGTCCAAGGGATTGGAATATCCCGTTGTGATACTACCCTATGTGACGTGGCCCTTTACTCAGCGTAAGGGTATAACGCAACTCAAGTGGTATGCTCCCACACAAGAGCCCTTCAATCAAATTCCCGTTTTGCCGGTCAATTTTACCAGCAAACTTGCCTCCTCTATATTCGCTTCGCAATATTACGAGGAGCTTATCAGTAAATACATAGATGCCCTTAATCTTGCGTATGTTGCTTTCACTCGTGCCGAGCAAGAGTTGATTGTGTATTCTATGCAGACCAAGGATGACTCTATCGGCTCGTTGTTGTGTCGGGTGCTCAATATGCCTCCTATTATGGAAGAGGATGCCGAAACAATGGATTTTGCAACCTATTGTCGTAGCGAGGTGCGAGAAGATGAGGCCGGAAATACAATTACCGAACAACTCTTTGAGATAGGTGCCGATTGGCAACCTATCATTGAAACCGACGATATGGCTCAAATGATAGATACGACCTATCGCGTAGTGATACCATCCGAACAACGTCTGAAGCAGCGTATATCTTCGCATAATAAGGGTGGTAATCGTCGCAGAAATTATGGCGTTTTGATGCACGAGATATTGGCCGAAATTGTATGTGCCGATGATGTGCATAATGTTGTACAAAGATATGTGCGTGAGGGCAAACTCAAGACCTCCGATTCGGGCATGATGGAGGAGAAGATTGCCGAGTTGATTTCTCTACCTCAGTCGGCTCGTTGGTTTTCTGCCGATGTGACGGTCATCACCGAAACAGACATTCTCAAGTCGGGCGAAAAAATAAATCGCCCTGACCGTGTTGTTATCGACAATGATTGTGTCATGGTTATCGACTACAAGTTTGGAGAGATTGAGCGTGATGACTACAACGAAAAAGTGTCTAAATATATGCAACTCGTAGCCGATATGGGCTATAAGGATGTGAAGGGTTGTATATGGTATGTCGAGAAAAATAAGTTTGTGTACATAGAGTAGCCTTGTCAGGGCCTGTTCTTATACAACGAGGGTGAGTCGCCATAAAGGACTCACCCTCGTTGTTGTTATTTATGTTGTGATAGTATATCAAAGACCCACTGTGAGGCTCAATGATGTCAAGTAGCTATATACACAGCTTGCTATACCCAACAACAATATGCCGGCAACACAAATGACAAGTCCTGTGCGTCCGTAGCAATCTGTTTTGACTTTCTCGATAGGCGACTCGTTCTCGTTGATAAACATTGCTTTTACAACCAACAAGTAGTAGTACAACGAGATAATGGTATTGAGCAATGCAATGAACACAAGTACATAGTAGCCACTGTTTACTGCCGAGGCAAAGATGAAGAACTTGCTGAAGAAACCGGCAAATGGCGGAATACCAGCCAATGAGAACATGGCAAGCATCATGGTAAGACTCAACTTGGGATTGGTCTTATAGAGGCCATTGTAA
Source organism: Barnesiella sp. (assembly GCA_045645425.1). Taxonomy (GTDB): domain Bacteria; phylum Bacteroidota; class Bacteroidia; order Bacteroidales; family Barnesiellaceae_A; genus Barnesiella_A. The sequence continues at coordinate 75,833 of JAZRIS010000035.1, read as the reverse complement.
TCATCCATGCTCACCTTGCCTGTTTTTTGTTCGATGCTGGCTATAACACCAAAGGCAGCAAGGTTAGAGAAGATATAGACAAGTATGTAGTAAACAAGTGCTGTCAAGCCTTGTGCACTGTATGCCATCACACCGAGCATGATGTAGCCGGCTTGTGAGATTGAAGAGAATGCGAGGAAACGCTTCAAATCCTTTTGACGAACGGCAAACAAGTTACCCAATGTGATAGTGAGAATAATGAGTACATACAATATGCCTTGCCATACCTCGGGTGCAGGGCTGAATGTCTTGAACAATACCCAGATAAATGCAAATGCTGCAGCTCCCTTTGATATTACCGACAAGTAGGCGGTTACGGCGGTAGGACCTCCTTGATATACGTCGGCAGTCCACAAGTGGAAGGGTACCAACGAGAGTTTAAAGCCTATACCTGTAATGATAAATGCCAATGCTACGATAAACAAGGCTGTGTTGGCGGTAGCAGTAGTAGCAATATCCTCAAAGTACAACGAGCCCGATATACCATAGATAAACGATACACCCATCAAGAAGATAGCCGACGAGAATACTGCGTTGAAAAGGTATTTGGCACCCGACTCGTACGATTGTCCGCCTTGTTTGTTGAAGGCTACCAATGCTGCGATGGGGAGTGAGGCGGTCTCAAGTCCGATAAAGAAGATGAGGAAGTGTCCCGATGAAATCATCAGGTACATACCAAAGAGGGTAAAGAACATCAACTCATAAAATTCACCGCGACGCACACGACAAGCATCGCTGTTTATCCATGCGTGTGCTTGTAGCAGGATGAGAATAGTACCTATGTTGAGTACCATTTTCATGGCTGTTGTCATGGGAGTATTGATAAACATTCCTCCGAAGAGTGTGTTTGTTTCACTTCCCGGTATGCAACTGATGGCTGTAACAGCGGCCAACAAAACACATGCTATGCCCGAAAACCACTTGTCGAGAAAGCGGGGTGAGGCAAACAAGTCGATAAAGAAAAGGAGTATGGTGGCTACCAAAAGCAACAACTCGGGTTGCATGTACTCCCATATCAAATAATATTGTGACAAATCCATATCTATGTGATTATGATAAGCGTTCTACAATAGCGTTAAGACTGTTACTGATAAGTTCCGAAATCCATCCGGGAAGACATCCGATGGCTGCTACACAGATGATGAGTGTAACTGCCGAGAGGCGTTCCCACCATGTTGCGTCGGTGAGTTCGCGATGGTGTTCGTTGTGTACTGCACCATAGAGCAACTTGCCTACTACTCGCAAGATGTAAACTGCTGTTATAACGATTGAGCAGCAAGCTACGATGGTGAATACTCGATGGAACATGTCGGTGTGTTGGAATGAACCTACAAATATGGTCATCTCGGCAACAAAACCACTCAAACCGGGCAAACCGAGTGATGCAAGACCGGCAATCACGTAGCATACCGAGAGGAAAGGCATAATCTGCATCAAACCACCCATCTCACGTATGTCGCGTGTGTGTGTACGACCATAAATCATACCTATCAAGGCAAAGAACAAGGCTGTCATAAGACCGTGCGAAAGCATTTGCATTACAGCACCTGTCATGGCTGTGTTGTTGAGCATGAGGATGGCAAATAGTACCAATCCGCAGTGGCTCACAGAGGAGTAGGCATTGATGTATTTGAGGTCGGTCTGTACACAAGCCGAGAATGCACCATATACCACGCTGATACCGGTGAGGATGAGGAATATCCATGACAACTCTTGTGCGGCAAATGGCATGAGGTAGATGGCAACACGGAAGCATCCGTAACCTCCCAGCTTCATCAATACACCGGCGTGGAGCATAGATACTGCAGTGGGTGCCGATGCGTGACCGTCGGGCGACCATGTGTGGAAGGGGAACATAGCTCCCAAGATACCAAATCCCACAAATGTCAAGGGGAATAGGTAGTATTGCCACTCGTGGGGTATAGCGTTGTTGCGTGCTATCTCAAGGATATTCATAGTGAGTGCCTCGCCCTCGGGTGCCGAGTGGTAGTAGATACCCAAGATACCCAACATGAGTAGTGCCGAGCCTCCCATGAGCATAAGTGTGAGCTTCATGGCCGAGTAGTTTTTCTTGCCGCTACCCCATACGCCTATGAGCAAGTACATGGGGATGAGCGCTACCTCGTAGAACATGAACATAGTGAACAAGTCAATTGAGATAAAGAAGCCATATACACCTATCGAAAGGAGTGTGAGCCACAAGAAAAATTCCTTGGATAGAGGCTCTATCTTCCACGATGCAAAGACGCCGGCAAAGACTATTATGGCAGTGAGCAACAACATGATGATTGAGATACCATCAACACCTACTGCATAGTGGATGTTGAGAGGCTCATACCACATGGTCGATGCTTGGAAGAGCATTTCTTGTGTGTTACCCGCCGCACGTTCGGCCAAGTATTTAATGAGTGTATAGATAGCAAGTCCCAGTTGAAGGGTAGAGAATGTGACTGCTACCGTGCGTATCTGTTTCATATCTCTTGCAATGGCAAGGCCTGCCATCATCAAGATAGGAATTAGCACAAATAATGATAGAAAATTCATAGTTCCTTCTTTTTATTAAATCTTCAACTTTATAGACAACAGCATATTGTTATTGTAGCAATGAGCAATGTGCCGATAATGAGTATCCATACATAACCTTGTATCGAACCCGATTGCAAGCCCTTGATACGTGCCGATACCCATTGTGTTACGTGGGCAAACATGTCCATGGTTCCGTCAATGATATGGCGGTCAAACCATGCTATGGGACGGCAAATGAGCGCAAATATAATCTTGTGGGTTACAAACAAGTATATCTCGTCGATGTAGAAGCGACGATATGCAGCGGTATGTAGAGTGCGTGTTGCGTTGGCCATTGCTGTGGGTTTCTTGTTTTCTTTCAAGTACAACCATGCGGCAAGTGATATGGCGCATACGGCTACAATAATGCTGGTGGTAGCTACACTCCAATCGAGATGTATGTGGTAGGGTTGTCCATTGACACTTACCAACTCACCGAAGGGTATGAAGCCTGCTACGCAAGTAACCAATGCCAAGAATATGAGAGGCAATGTCATGGTAACCGGTGCTTCGTGCGGTGTGTGGTGACTGCAATCGGTATCTTTCCACCAGAAGATGCGGAAGTAGAGGCGGAACATATAGAAGGCTGTCAAACCGGCAACTACTGTCATCCATATACCCCAGAATGTGCTTTTGTGCATCACGGCAGTAAGTATCTCGTCTTTACTGAAGAAGCCCGAGAAGGGAGGAATACCGGCAATGGCCAAGCATGCAATGAGGAATGTGATGTGTGTGATGGGCATGTACTTGCGCAAGCCTCCCATTTCCGACATCTCGTTTGAGTGTACGGCATGGATGATGGCACCGGCTCCCAAGAAGAGCAATGCCTTGAACATGGCGTGTGTAAAGAGGTGGAACATCGAGGCCATGTAGCCGAGTCCGGTGTGGAGGTCGGTATCGGTGGCAACACCAAGTGCTACTATCATGAATGCTATTTGTGAGATAGTAGAGAAGGCAAGTACGCGTTTGATATCGGTCTGTACGCAAGCCACTATCGCTGCATATAGTGCTGTAATGGCACCTACGGTGGTAATGAGCTCAAGCACTTCGGGTGTTACACAATAAACGGGGAAAAGACGTGCTACCAAATATACACCGGCTACCACCATTGTTGCAGCGTGAATGAGTGCCGAAACGGGAGTGGGACCTTCCATGGCATCGGGCAACCAAATGTGCAAGGGGAACATGGCCGACTTACCTGCACCACCCATAAAGATGAGTGCCAATGCCCATGAGGCTACCGAGCAGCCCAAGAATGTTGCACCGGCGCTTTCGGTAATAATGGCAGTGGGATTGCTTGTGAGTGTGGCAAAGTCGAATGTCTTGGTAAAGAACGATAAGATAAGGATACCGATGAGGAAGCCAAGGTCGGCAAAGCGGGTTACTATAAATGCCTTCTTGGATGCTGCAATAGCTGCAGGCTTGGTGTAGTAGAAGCCTATGAGCAGGTATGAAGATACACCCACAAGCTCCCAGAAAATATACATCTGGAAGATGTTGGTGGCTACAACCAAGCCCAGCATCGACATGCTAAATAGCGACAAGAATGCATAATAGCGTTGGAAACCTTTCTCTCCGTGCATGTATCCAAGACTATAGATATGCACCATGAGTGACACGGTGGTGATAACTACAAGCATCATTACCGATATGGGATCGAGATAGATACCCAAGTCGATATGTAAATTCTCGGTAAAACGCAACCACTCGAAGTTGTAAGGTACTTGTGAGGGTATCACTCCCTCGCCATTGCGCGGTTGTGTAAAGAATTGATAGGCGGTAAGGTAGGCAAGTATCGCACAAACGCTCATGCCCACAGTGCCCAATATACCCGCTACGCGGGGCTTCAACTTGCTATCGAGCAAGCCCAACAGCAAGAACATCGCCAATGGCAGTGCCAAAATAAAAACTGTATATTCCATAGCGCGGTATTAGTATTTCATATCGTCGAGGTTATCGGCATCGATGTTGCGGATATGACGATAAATGTTAATAATAATGGCAATAGCTATAGCCGTCTCTGCTGCGGCAATGGCAATGGCAAAGATTGAGAAAATCATGCCTTCCATTTGTCCGGGGAACAAGAAGCGGTTGAAAACGGCAAAGTTGATATCAACAGCATTGAGCATCAATTCTATTGATATGAGCATCATAAGCATGTTCTTGCGAGTGATAAATCCGTAAACTCCGGCAAAGAACATCACCATGCTTAGTGCAATGTAATATATCATTGGTATTTCCATATTCTTCTATTTTTTTAGCGTTTACGGGCTATCATGATTGCACCTATAATGCAGGCCAATAACAATACACTCACAGCCTCAAAAGGTAGGAGATATTGGAACTTATCCATTCCTATGAGTGCATGACCAATGTCATTGATAGATTGTACTTGGCTTGTAACACTCTCGGGCCATTTGTAGGTGAAGAGTGCATAAGCACATACTGCGGCTCCGGCAATGGCAGCGACGAGTCCTATCAGTCGTTGCATCTTGCCTTTCTCTTCGGTCTTTTCGCCGGGTTGGCTGGTGAGCAGAATAGAAAAGACAAACAGAACCAAAATACCTCCGGCATATACGGCAATCTGTACCGAGCCGAGGAACGTATAGTCGAGCATAAAGTAGATACCTGCTGTCGATAGAAGTACGAATAGCAGATAAGTGGCAGCTCGAAGAATGCGACGTGTTGTGACTGTGAGTATCGAACACACTACAATCACTATCGCAAGCAAGTAGAAAATAACTTGTTGAGCTAAAGGTAAAAGTTCCATATATTGTATTATTCTGAAATTTCTTCTTTATTAGCCGAGGCCTTGGGCTCGGGACGATTATTGAGTTGTTTTACGAGTTTCTCTCTCGTAAAGACGGCTTGCTCAAATTCGTTGGTGAACTCGATGGCATTGTGCGGACATGTGCTGACACAAAGTTGGCAGAATGTGCAACAGCCAAGGTCATACATGTAGCGATCAAGTACGCGCTTGGTTTTGCCATCTTCGGTTTCTATCTTCTTGGCTACAATTTCTATTGTATTGTTGGGGCAGTTGTTTTGGCATATACCACATGCAATACACTTGTGGTTGCCCTCCTCGTCATATACAAGCGAGAGTGTAGCTCTGAAACGCTCGGGGATTTCGAGTGTCTTGCGGTTTTCGGGATACTCTTGTGTGATTTTACGGCTGAAGAAGTATCGGCCTGTAATACTCATACCGGTGAGCAAGCTCCCGATTCCTTTAAATAAAGATGTGAAATAGTTCTTATTACTTCCCATAATTTGTTTGATAGTATCCTATCTCGTTTGTTGTTATTTCTCACGAGCACTCGACGTGGTGACGCTTGTGCTCGTGAGAAAATTTAGGTTTATCCTTCAACTTTACCACCCAATATATCGAGTAGCTCGTTGGTAATACTTTGTTGTCGCAATTTGTTGTATTCGAGTTGCAACGCCTCTCGCAGCTTCTTGGCATTGTCGTTGGCTGCTTGCATGGCAATAACACGAGCGGCCTGCTCCGATGCTCGGTTCTGACAGATGCTCTCTTGCAACGAAGCCAATACCGACAGGGGGATTACTTCATCAAAAATGGCTGTTACATCCGGCTCAAAGAGGTATGGCTTGCCGGACAATGTTTCATTGTCGGCATTCTTGGCCATAACGGGCAACATGATGCGGTTTTCAAGACGTTGGCGACCTGCACTATGGAATGCCATAAATACAATTTCCACGCTATCCAACTCCTCGTTGAGGAAGGCTTGTGTAAGCTCGTCGCACATCTGTTTGATTTTATCTCCACTACTCTTGGCAGTCATATAGCTCAGCTCGGCCACTCTTACGTCGGGTAATTGTAGCTTACGACAGGCCGATACTATTTTTTTGCCAATGGGGTAGATGGTGAAAGCTACCTCTTCGCCGGCATCTTCTTTAATGCGATTGATGGTTTCAAGCATGCGTTTGAAGAGCATCATATTGAATGCTCCGCACAATCCCTCGTCACTTCCTTGTATCACGATGCCAACATTGCGTATGGGACGCTCTACGGTGAGAGGCGATGAGTATTGGCTATCGGCAGCCAAGAGGTTGTCGATAGTTGCTTGTATTTGGTGGCGGAAGGGCTCTATGCGTTGTAGTGCTTGCATGGCCTTGTGCATCTTGGCCGATGAAATCATCTTCATTGCACCGGTTATCTTCTGTGTTGTCGATACCGAGCCTATTCTGCCTTTCAGTTCGCGTATGGATGCCATATTTCAATTATGCCTTATAGCGGTTTGCAACTTCTTTTGCTACTTCGGTGAGTATTGCACCTATTTCATCGGTGAGATTGCCTTTCTTCAACTCGTCAAGTACTGTGGCTTGATGTTTGGTGTGTAGTACTTGGATGAAGAGTTTCTCAAACTCTCCCACTTTTTCGATAGGAACGTTTGCCAACAATCCTTGTGTACCGCAGTAGATAATGGCTATCTCTTCCTCTACAGGAACAGGGCTGTACTGGGGTTGTATGAGCACACGCTCGTTCTTACGACCTTTGTCGATAACCATAGCGGTTACAGGGTCAATGTCACCACCGAATTGAGTAAATGACTCAAGTTCGCGGAATTGCGCTTGGTCAATCTTCAGCGTACCGGCAATCTTCTTCATAGCCTTGAGCTGTGCGCTACCACCCACACGCGATACCGAGATACCTACGTTGATGGCGGGGCGTACACCTTGGTTGAAGAGTTTCGACTCCAAGAATATCTGACCATCGGTGATTGAAATTACGTTGGTGGGAATGTAGGCCGATACGTCACCGGCTTGTGTCTCAATGATGGGCAATGCTGTGAGCGAGCCACCTCCTTTGACGATAGGTTTGAGTACTTCGGGCAGGTCGTTCATCGATGCTGCAACCTTGTCATTATCGATGATTTTGGCCGAGCGCTCCAACAGACGAGAGTGGAGGTAGAAGATGTCACCGGGATATGCTTCACGACCTGAGGGACGACGTAGGATGAGCGAAATCTCGCGATACGATACGGCTTGCTTTGACAAGTCGTCATAAATAACAAGAGCGTGACGACCCGAGTCGCGGAAGTATTCGCCAATAGCAGCACCGGCCATAGGTGCATAGTAGCGCATGGCCGCCGAGTCAGATGCGTTGGCTGCCAACACGATGGTATAGTCCATGGCGTTGTGTTCGCGCAGGGTGTTTACCAAGGCTGCTACCGATGATGCCTTTTGACCTATTGCGACATATATACAATATAGGGGATTGCCCTTCTCGTAGTTCTCGCGTTGGTTGATAATGGTATCTATGGCGATTGTTGTTTTTCCTACCTGACGGTCACCGATGATGAGCTCACGTTGTCCGCGACCTATGGGTACCATGGCATCAATAGCTTTGATACCGGTTTGCAGAGGCTCTTTTACGGGCTGACGGAAGATAACACCGGGAGCCTTGCGGTCGATGGGCATCAATAGAGTTTTTCCTTGAATAGGGCCGGCACCATCTATGGGCTCGCCAAGTGTGTTGATGACGCGACCCAAGAGGCCATCGCCTACGGGTATTGATGCAATCTCACCGGTGCGACGTACGGTCATATTCTCGGTAACCTTTTCGATATCGTTCAACAAGATTACTCCCACATTGCTCTCCTCAAGGTTCATGGCTACACCGCGCACACCATTCTCAAACTCTACAAGTTCGCTGGCCTTGACATTGTCAAGACCATATACGTGTGCAACACCGTCACCTACTTCGAGCACGGTACCTATCTCTTCAAAGCCGGCTTGTTTATCTACCTCTTCGAGTTTGCTTTTGAGTATATCCGATATCTCGTTTGGTTTTATCATATGATTACTTGTTTAATAATTTTATGCGCAATTTCTTTAGCTCGTTTTGAATGGATGCATCGAGTTGCATCGATTCGACGCGCAGTACAAATCCTCCAATGAGAGCAGGGTCTATCTCGTATGTAAACTCCAACTCTTTGTTGAGCTGTTGTTTGAGCAGACCCTTGATACGTTCTAATATATCGTCGCTGAGTGTTGTTGTGGTGACGATAGTGACTCGTGCTATGTTGTTCTCTTGACGATAGATGTCTTGATAGGCCAACATACAGGCACGGAAGTAGCTCTCACGGCGATTGAGAATAACCAGATTTATGAAACGAAGGAGTGCTTTATGAGCCTCACTGCCGGCTGCCATTACGAGTAACTCTTCTTTTTCTGTTGCGCTCAACGATGGGTTGCCCATCGCCTTGGTTAGTGCCGGATGTGTTGCAAATACCTTTTCTATTCGTTGGGTATCGTTATATAGCTCTTGTGTACAATGATGCTCTTGTGCATACTTGTACAGCGACTTTGCATATCTGCGAGGAATTAATCCTTCGTTCATAATTCTTAGTTTTTATGTTCGAGTTCGTTCAATAATTGCTCTACCATTTCCGCCTGAGCTTTGTCGCCCGCGAGTTCTTTGCGAATTATACTTTCGGCTATTGTGAGGGCGAATTGGCTCACTTCTTGGCGGAACTGTAGCTCGGCTTCTTTGCGCGATTGCTCGATACTGATGGCTGCGGCATCAACAAGTTTCTTGGCTTCGGCAGCAGCGGCTTTCTTGGCCTCTTCGATGATTTGTGCTTTCATCTGTGCTGCTTCTTGCATGATTTCTATTTGCTGACGATTGGCCTCGGCGAGAATAGCGCGGGCTTGTGCTTCTGAGTCTTCAAGGCTTGCTTTGGCGGCTTCGGCATACTCCACTCCTTTGTCAATGAGGGCGGCACGCTCATCTACCATCTTGGTAATTACCGGCCATGCAAACTTGGCCAATATGGCAAACAATACCACAAAGACCACAAACATCCAAAAGACTAACCCAGCTTCGGGCATGAACAGTTCCATACGGGACGTTTAGACGGGATTAGAGGAACAATGCGAGAATACAAACGATAACGGCAAAGAGTGCCACACCCTCGATAAGAGCTGCAATAACGATCATACTACCGCGTACGTCGCCTGCTGCCTCGGGTTGGCGTGCGATAGCTTCCATGGCCGAGCTACCAATGCGACCAATACCAAAACCGGCTGCAATAGCAGCGATACCTGCGCCTACGCATGCACCTATTACTGTGAGGGGTGCAAGTGCTGTCAAAATCATAGCTAACATAATGTTTTCTTTTTTATAAGGTTAATAAATTTATTTGTTTTCTTTGTTTGTTTTCTTTCTTAATGGTGATGTTCTACTTGTGCCAACGATATAAATATTGTCGATAGCATCGTAAATACATAGGCTTGGATGTAACTCACAAGCGTGTCTATTATGTACATAAAAAGTGAGAAACCTACTGACAATACGGTTGTACCTCCTGCTACGGCTACACCGCCCATTTCCTTGAAGATAAAGATGAGCGAGAGCAATACCAAGACAATCATGTGTCCACCCATCATGTTGGCAAACAGACGCACCATGAGGGCGATGGGCTTGGTGAATACGCCGAATATCTCAATAAATGGCATAATAGGCAGCGGTGCCTTGAGGAACATGGGTACATCGGGCCAGAATACCTCTTTCCAATACTCTTTTGTTCCGAAGATATTTACTGCCAAGAAGGTACATATGGCCAATACCATTGTGATGGCAAGGTTGCCTGTGAGGTTGGCTCCGGCAGGGAATATTACCATCAATCCCATCAGGTTGGAAACGAAGATAAAATAGAATGCCGTGAGCAGATAGGGTGCAAAACGGCGACCCTTTTCAGGCCCGAGTATCGACTTGATAACATCGTCATATACCATACATGTGAGCATTTCTATCGCTCCCGCAAAGCCTGTGGGGGCTTTCTTGCCGTTGTTTTTATACCAGCGTACGAGAGGGAAGATGCACAAACATATTACGATGACTGTGATAAACAATGCTGCAACATTCTTGGTGATAGAGATGTCGATGGGTCTATATACCTCGCCTTGCTCATTGGTACCTACTACCTTGCCGTGATGTGCTTCGCTCTGGTCAATGAAAAATCCGTCGTATGTCTCGCCATGTTCTATTTTGCTCGACATAAAACAGTGCCATCCGCCCTTGTCGTCTTGTACGATGATGGGTAGTGCTATCTTGTGACTGTGCGAAAAAGGCACTTCCCAACTGTAGTGGTCTATCAAGTGGTCAAAGATGGTTTCTTTGGCATCGAACTTGGCATTCTCATCGTGATGCGAGTGATCAAACAAGGCGATGCTTGTTGCTGCCGCAAGGACGATGAGTGTGATGCTGATGATGAGTATCGAGTGCTTTTTCATTTCTTGTTGTATTGTAGGCTTGTGCCGTTTGGGGGTTAATAGATGCACACCGCTATGCGGTTATTGTCTATATCTACAAATCCGCCACTTATCTCTATCGAGTGTCGCTCGTTTCCTGTTACATACTCCAACGTGCCTTTGACGAGGGTCGATACCAACGAGGCGTGGTTGTGGAGTACGGTAAACGAGCCCTTGGTGCCGGGCAGTGTTACCAACTCTACTTCTCCGTTGAAGAGTGTTGTTTCGGATGATATAATTTCGAGTCTCATGGCTGCGATTAGTTTGCTTGGGCTTGTTCGAGCATTCTCTTACCCTTGGCAATAGCCTCATCAATAGTACCTACGTTGAGGAATGCTTGCTCGGGATATTGATCCATCTCGCCATTCAAGATCATCTTGAAGCCTCGGATGGTTTCCTCAAGGGGTACCATTACACCGGGCAGACCTGTAAACTGCTCGGCCACGTGGAATGGTTGTGAGAGGAAACGTTGTGCTCTACGGGCACGGTTTACGACGAGTTTGTCCTCGTCCGAGAGCTCGTCTATACCCAAGATGGCGATAATGTCTTGTAGCTCGTTGTATTTTTGCAATAGCTGTTTTACGGCTTGTGCGGTATTGTAGTGCTCTTCTCCTACGATGAGGGGGTCGAGAATACGAGAGGTAGATTCCAAAGGATCTACGGCGGGATATATACCCAACTCCGATATCTTACGGCTCAACACGGTGGTTGCATCCAAGAAGCTGAATGTTGTTGCGGGAGCGGGGTCGGTCAAGTCGTCGGCGGGTACATAGATGGCTTGTACCGATGTGATAGCTCCTTGCTTGGTCGATGTAATACGCTCTTGCAACTTACCCATTTCAGATGCCAATGTGGGTTGGTAACCTACGGCCGAGGGCATGCGGCCCAAGAGTGCCGACACCTCCGAACCTGCTTGTGTAAAGCGGAAGATGTTGTCGATGAACAAGAGAATTTCTTTGCCACCACCATCGCCATCGCGGAATTGCTCGGCAACAGTAAGTCCGGCAAGTGCTACACGAAGACGTGCACCGGGAGGCTCATTCATCTGTCCGAATACGAGTGTGGCTTGTGAGTTGTTTACACTATTCATATCTACATCCTCAAGGTTCCACTCTCCTCGTTCCATGCCTTCGCGGAATTTCTCTCCGTATGACATTACGCCCGACTCAATCATCTCACGCAACAAGTCGTTACCCTCGCGTGTGCGCTCGCCTACACCGGCAAATACCGAGAAACCATTGTGACCCTTGGCAATGTTGTTAATCATCTCCATGATGAGCACGGTCTTACCTACACCAGCACCACCAAAAAGACCAATCTTACCACCGCGAGAATAGGGCTCCAACAAGTCGATAACCTTGATACCGGTATAGAGAAATTCGGTACTTACCGTCAATTCGTCAAATGCAGGTGCATCTTGGTGTATAGACTTTACGTTGGTATAGTCGAGCTCGGGAAGGTGGTCGATTGCCTGTCCCATCACGTTCATCAAGCGTCCTTTCACTTGGTCGCCGGTGGGCATTGACAAGGGATGTCCCATATTAATTACTTTCATACCTCTTGTGAGGCCATCGGTAGAGTCCATTGCAACGCAACGTACGGTGTGCTCACCGATGTGTTGTTCTACTTCTACCAACAAGTCCGAGTCGTTCTCGCGCTCGATTTTGAGGGCAGCATAAATAGGAGGTACGCTGTTGCCTTCGCCTTCAAACGAAACATCGACAACAGGACCGATTACTTGCGTGATATAGCCAAACTTTTCACTCATGGTTTAAGCCAGTGGCAGTTATAAGGTTATTTATTCTTTTTATTTTTTACATTGAATTAGAAGTGCCATCCCAATGCTACTATGACGCTCATAATAACAAGATTGACAAGGCTGATGGGGAGGAGGTATTTCCACTCAAGCTTGAGTAGCTGGTCGATACGCAAGCGGGGGAATGTCCAGCGGAACCACATGCTTATCCATACCACTACGATACTCTTGCCCAAGAACCATACGATAGATGGGATATAGTCCATGATGGTATTGAATGCCTCCCATCCGGGTATGTGCAAGGGCATCCAACCACCCAAGAAGAGGGTAGTGGCTATACCACCCATGATAAAGAGGTTGAGGTACTCGGCCAGATAGTAGAAGCCAAAGTGGATACCCGAATATTCGGTGTGGTATCCTGCGGTGAGCTCACTCTCGGCCTCGGCCATGTCAAAGGGACCGCGGTTGATTTCGGCTGAGCCGGCTACAAGATATATGATAAAGGCAATGAGTGCCGGTATGTGTCCTTTGACAAGAAACCATCCGTCATATTGTGCCTCTACAATGCCTGTTACCGACATGCTTCCCGACAGGGCTACAATAGTGAGTATTGACAAGCCGATAGACAACTCGTAGCTAATCATTTGCGCACCGGCACGCATAGCACCTACCACGGTATATTTGCTATTGGACGACCAACCGGCAAGCAATACGCCGATGATGCCCAAGCCCGATACGGCGAGCATGAAAAATACGCCGATGTCGTAGTTGATGACTTGCAATCCGCGACCCCAAGGAAGGCATGCAAAGGTGAGCATGGAGGCTACCAATACAAAGAAGGGGGCAAGATTGAACAAGAAGTGGTCGATTTTTTTCAGATAGATAAGCTCTTTGATAAGAATCTTGAGCATATCGGCAACACTCTGAAATACACCGAAAGGACCTACACGATTGGGGCCAAGACGGCATTGGAATGCTCCGGCTACTCTGCGCTCAAAGTAGATGAGGAAGAGCGCAAGAATACAATAGAGTGCCAAGATAGCAACACCTATAAGTACAAACTCTATGAGTAGGGTAGCCCATTCGGGCAAGAAACTCATCAAGAGATTGTGTATCCACATGGTTATGTTCGAAAAATCGTACATGTTATATCGGTTTATTTGTTTTTACACTTTGATTATCGGTCGATGTCGGGTATTACATAGTCTAACGAACCTCCTCCGGCAATGAGGTCGGCAATCTTTCCGCCTCGGCATATCTCGTCGAGCGATGCTACAAGCATCATGCCCGGAGAGTTGAACTTGAGGCGATAGGGATATTTGTCGCCACGGCTTTCGATATATACACCAAACGCACCGCGACTTGCTTCTACCTGACGGAACCAATGGCCTTCGGGCAACTTGATGACAGGTTTCATCTTCTCCGATACAGGACCTTCGGGAATATTGTCTATCAACTGCTCGATGATGCGTATTGATTGCAAAATCTCGTCCATGCGCACCATGTAGCGAGCATAGATGTCGCCCTCTGTGCGCAATACTTCGTCAAATTCTACCTTGTCATACAAGGCATAAGGTATGCGTTTGCGCACGTCGCAAGCCCAACCCGAAGCACGGCCTGAAGGACCTGTCATCGAGTGTGTTATACAGCGCTCTTTCGATATGACGCTGATACCGTGCATACGGCCTTGTGCTATGACATTGCCTGTGAAGAAACGGTGATACTCCTTGAGCTTCTCGGGCATTATCTTACAGAATTCCTTGATTTTGCGTTGGTAATCGGGATGTATGTCGTGCATCACACCACCTATTTTGTTGTAGTGGAACGACATGCGGGCTCCGGTTGTTTCTTCAAGAATGTCGAGTACCATCTCACGCTCGCGGAAACCATATATGAGTGCTGTCGTACTGCCCAAGTCGTTGCAGAATGTGCCCCAGAATAGCAAGTGCGATGATATACGCATCAACTCGTCGTTGATGGTGCGTATGTATTGTGCACGCAAGGGTATTTCTACTTGCAAGGCATCCTCGATACACATACATAGTGCGTGGCGATTTTGCATGGCCGACAGATAGTCAAGACGGTCGGTAAAGTGCAATGTTTGGGGGTAGGTGAGCGACTCGCTCATCTTTTCGATACCACGGTGAATGTATCCGCAGTAAGGATCTACTTTCTTGATAAACTCGCCGTCAAGCGCACAACGTAGGCGCAATACACCGTGAGTAGAGGGGTGTTGCGGGCCTATGTTGATGACGTAGTCGTCGGGCGCAAAGATGACAGGCTCGGTCTTTACAACCTTACCGTCGGGTTGCTCTATGTATGATACTGTGGTGTCATATGCCTCTTCGTGGTATAGGCGCACGGGGTTTACCTCGGGGCTCGCATCATAATCCTTGCGCAAAGGATGACCTACCCAATCGCGACGCAAAAAGAGGCGACGCATGTCGGGGTGGTTGATAAATATGATGCCAAAGAAATCATATACCTCGCGCTCATAGAAATTGGCCGACTCCCAGAGGTCGGCAACCGAATGTAGTGTGGGGTGTTCGCGGTCGGCTGTTTCTACACGTACGCTTATGCGGTCGCCGGTTTTTGTCGATTCGAGATAATATATACAACCGAGTGTTTCTCCCCAGTCCATACCTACAATGGTGGTGAGGTAGTCAAACGGCATATTTGCATCTTCATATAAGGCTTTTGCGAGCTTGTGCCATTGCGCATCGGGTACCGATACTTCGAGTACTTGTGCCTCGGTAAAAGTGGCTTCGGGTATAAGCGCGCTTATCTTTTCTTGAATGGTTGCCATATATTTGCTTTATATAATATGAAGTGTGATTTCTGTAATATTGCTTTGTGTCTGTTACTCCTTGTCTTGGAAGAATTCTTCACGCTTTTCCTTGCGATTTACTCCGCCAAAGAAGTTCTCTACCTTGATTTTGCGTTGCAACTGCATCATGCCGTAGAGCATGGCTTCGGGGCGGGGAGGACATCCGGGCACAAAGACATCGACAGGTATTATCTTGTCTATACCTTGCACTGTGTGATATGAGTTGCGGAATGGACCACCCGATACGGCGCAAGCTCCGGTAGCAATGACATATTTGGGCTCGGCAAGTTGGTCGTAAACACGTTTGAGAATGGGTGCCATGCGGTGTACGATGGTACCGGCAACCATCAAGAAGTCGGCTTGTCGTGGAGAGTTGCGTGTTACCTCAAATCCAAAACGTGCCATATCGTGACGTGCCGCAGCTACCGACATAAATTCAATACCGCAGCAACTTGTTGCAAAAGCCAATGGCCATACCGAATTGGAACGGCCCCAGTTGATTATATCGTCAAATACGCCTACCACAACATTTGTGCCAGCGGCTTTCAATTCTTCAACTAATTGTTCGAGTGACTCATTATCTTTGAAGTCCTCGTAAGGCATTGCTTTGATATTTGATTTCTTTACTTCCATTCCAACGCTCCTTTCTTCCATGCGTAAACAAGACCTAATACAAGAATTACCATAAAGACTGCGATGCTGATAAGACCTGCTGCACCTATCTCGCCAAGAACTACTGCCCAAGGAAATAGGAATACTGTCTCAACATCAAACATCAAGTAGAGGATGGCAAAGAGATAGTAGCCTGCCTTGAACTGCATCCAAGAGGTGCCTCGTGTAGGAATACCGCACTCGTATGGCTCGCCTTTCTGGGGGTTGAATGAACGTGGTGCAAGCAACCATGCAATGAGCAATGCTGCTCCAACCATTACAATAGCTGTGACGAGTATGGTCACAAATAGTGCTGAATTCATTGTTGTTTTATCCTAATGGTTTATTTCTATCTTTCATGGTTTTAGGCAAGAAATAGTCTGCCTAAATACAATTCCACGCAAAGATAAGAAAAAGTTTTTCCAAATAAAGAAATTTTTCAAGCATTTATTTACAAAAAATATTGCTTTTTATACATCTTGTTACTCAATGTGCGAGGTGCTTTTTTCCCCTCCGATTTGCCTTGCTGTGGTGGCATCTGTGGCTTATGTGTTCTTTTGGTTTATTTCTCTTTTTTGTACCGTTATGTGTGCGTGTTGAAAAAATATCGTTAGGTTTGTTTCGTTTTGCCAACCTTTTTACTATATTTGTACATAAATCACATTGTTTGGCTGCAATGCCGATGCAAGTATGTTACTTGTTGGTGTGATGATGTATAGAAACATTTAAAATGTATTTGTTATGAAGAAATCGTATCTTTTTCTTGCCGATGGCTTTGAGGAAATCGAAGCCTTAACAGTAGTAGATATATTACGCCGTGCCGAGATGCCTCTGGTTACATTGTCGGTCGATGAAAAGGCTGTTGTTACCGGAGCGCATGGTATTGCCGTTGTTGCCGATGCCTTGGCTCAAGATGTGGCGTTTGACGATGTTGAGTGGCTTATATTGCCCGGTGGTATGCCCGGTATGACAAACTTGGCGGCCAGCCGTCCGTTGTGTGACTTGGTGAAGGCTCATGCCGAGGCCGGTGGCCTTACAGCAGCTATTTGCGCTTCTCCTTCGATTCTTGGCATGCTGGGCTTGCTCAATGGTCGTCGTGCTACTTGCTATCCCGGATTTGAACACAATCTCGAAGGGGCTATCGTTACAGGTGAGCGTACAGCTGTCGATGAGAATATTACAACAGGTAATGGTCCTGCATCGGCCGCACACTTTGCCTTGTCGCTTGTTGCTCAAAGCTGTGGTGAAGAGAAGGCTCAAGAGGTTGCTGCCGGAATGTTAATGTAAAAAAAAGAAAAATTTCATGCGCATAGATATTATTACCGTATTGCCCGAGTTGCTCGAAGGGCCGTTGAACAATTCTATTCTCAAGCGAGCTCAAGATAAGGGTCTTGCCGAGATAGTTGTGCACAATTTGCGCGACTTTACGCTCGACAAGCATCGTCGTGTCGATGACTACCCGTTTGGAGGTGAAGCCGGCATGGTGATGCAGATAGAGCCGGTAGATAGAGCCATTTCGTTCTTGAAGTCGCAACGCGACTATGATGAGATTATTTTCACCTCGCCCGATGGAGAGTTGTTTGATCAGCCTATGGCCAACTCTTTGTCGATGCTTAATAATATCATCATTCTCTGTGGCCATTATAAGGGTATAGACTATCGCATCAGGGAGCATCTTGTGACGCGTGAAATATCTATTGGCGATTATGTACTTACAGGTGGCGAAATGCCAGCCGCTATTATTGCCGATGCTATTGTGCGACTCATTCCCGGTGCCATTGGTGATGAACAGTCGGCACTGAGCGACTCGTTTCAAGACAATCTTTTGGCTCCTCCTGTATATACTCGTCCTGCCGAGTACAAGGGCTGGCGTGTCCCCGATGTCTTGTTGTCGGGTCACCAACGCAAGATAGATGAGTGGAAGCATGAGCAAGCGGTAGAGCGTACACGTCGCTTGCGCCCCGACTTACTTGAGGATTGATTTCTCTTTCCCCTCATTAAGAGAGCAGTTGCAGCTTTATATAATGAAAACAGCCATCGAGCATTGCTCGATGGCTGTTTGTTTTAGGAGGTTATGGTTACTTAACGAATGGCAACTTTGGTAGATATGCCATCGATAGTTACGATATAGATACCTTCGTTCAAGTTGGTTTCAATAGTAGTTTTGATAGCTTGAGCTTGAGCAGTGAATACTACGCGACCGGCGATGTCGGTGACAACGATGTCGGCATTCTCGCGGGCATTGACGATATTGAGCTCGCTACCATTGGCAAATACAGTGTATGAGGCAACGCTGGGAGCCTTAACGGCTGTATTGTCGTTGAAATATACATTGGGGTAGATACCGCAACAGATGTTCATGTCGCAATAGTCGGCGGCAGTGTACCAGCCGGCGGGTTTAGAAGCCAAGTCGATATTGTTGTAGATGTAGGTGGTGCAATCACCATTTGTGCGGTTGTAGCTGTGAGCCAAGAAGAGGCGGTTGTTGCTTGAGGGAGTAACCTCGGGGAACTCTATCTCAAAGAAGAACGAACCTATTACCTCAACTTCTTCTTCAAACACTAATGCACCCAATGACAAGTAGCCTGAGGGTACCTCTGATGTGCCAAATACATCCTTGATTTTAAATTCTTTGCTGTAAACAACATCACCGGGCATGCCGTTTGCATCGACACTCAAGATGCGAGCTGTGATTTTCTTGCCGGCATTTACGGGTGAGAATTTGTAGTTACCATACAACAAATAGCTACCTGCAACCAATGTTTTGTAGTTGTCGGGACGATTGAAACGCTCGGCAATGCGGCTGTAAGACTCATTCAAGCCTATGAGAGCTTCGTTGGGAGTAGAGTTTGATGTGCTGAGTGTGTATGCGTTGTCTTCGGGTTTGAAGTTACCTACACAGTCGCCATATGGCTCCGAAGCGTGAACGCGTGTGATGTAGTACTCGCGCAAGATGGCTGTTTCGCAATCTTCGTTCATGAGTATGAGTAAGTCTTCGTTGAAGATGTGGGGATCGTCTTCATCGAGAGAGAATGTTACGATGGGTTTTTCGGCTTCAAAATCGGCGGTATTGCCATAGAAACCAAAGTCCCAAAGTACGCTCTCGCAGTGTGTGGCGTTGTAGCTGTACTCAAATTCCTCACCTTCGAAAGTATATACGCGAGGTACCAATTTATATCCGTCGGCATCGCGCATGAAGTGGTCGATTGACCAAAGACCGCCTTTTGATGCGAGTGAGCCTTCGGGTTTGAAACGGAGGTGGTCGCTGTCTATTTGAATGTCATCCCACAAGCAAATGAAACCTCCGGTTGTAGTGGTACAGTGGTGAATACCGAGGTAATAAGTACCGCTTGTCTGGGGTGTGAATGTGCCGCTATAGAAAGTCCATTCGGTATCTTTCTTGCTGTTGGCACCCGAGCAGTCAATGATGATGTTTGTTTGAGCCTCGGGAGTTTGGGCTGTACCGATGGTCATAGTCCACTCGTCGGCATCGTAGTATCCCATACAGAGGGCATATACACCCATGTGGTAGGTTACACCGGCTTCGAGGGTTACGGCAGGAGAAATAGCCCATGCGTCGCGGGGATTTTCTTCGTCATACCATGAGTAGAGTGCATTATTGCCATCGAAAGCTTGGTATAGACCTTCCGACTCTTCGAGAATGTTGCCACACTTGATGTAGGTGATGGCATCGAATGTTACCCAACCTTCGGGCATCATGGTTGTGGTATTGATGTCTTCAAACTCTTCAAAGAGGAGTTGTGTGTCGTCGGCAACGACTGTCTTTTGTGCGGTCACATGCGATTGACCTGTTTTTATCAAATGTGCAGGAGCCGAAGCCATAGCAAGGTTTGCTGCAACGAACAATGTTGCCAAACCAAAGAGTAGTCTTTTTGTCATGTTATAGGGGTTTTGATTTAATAGTTTTTCTCATCTCACAATTTGGGTGCAAAATTAGATTAAATTTTTGTGTGATAAAAATATATTGCATTAAAAATGAAATATCAAAGAGTTAAAAGTTTTAGATAGAGTGCAATGTGTTTCGGGGGAAGGCATTATTGCGGTGTTACTATCCATGTGCCGGCGTTGCGGGCATCGTGGCATGTAATATCGTTGTGTAGGCACTCCTGTTTGAGTTCTTGTGATTTTGTGGGATATATACTTGACGATAGTATAATGTTGTCGATGTTGAAATTATTCAACAAGTGGGCTATTCGTCCGGTGTATTTCTCGGTGATGATTGCGTAGTCGATGTGTCGCCGATGGGGTGAATGGCTGTATCGCCATGTATTGTCATCTACCCATAGTATTTGGTGGTTGTAATATTTGATAAAGGGTATTGCCACATAGATATGTTGTGTAGAGAGGGTATCGCCCTTGCTTACTCGTTGTGTTGTGAGGTGCTCATGTGTGCGCCATTGCGAGCCGATAGCGGGTATTGAGATAGTGTCGTTGCTACCCACGATAAGGCAATTTCGGTCGTCATCGGCAAGTTGCAGATAGGTGTGGTTGTTTTCGGTTGTCAATAGAGCCATTGGCTCGGATGGTTGCATACTGTTGTGTAATACAAGAACTTGTATTCCTATAATTGCTGCGAGTATTGTTGTGATGGGACGTATGGTGCGACGTGATATTGAATACCACATGGCTCCTATAATGATGCCATATAGCAGAAGGATGGGTAGTGATACCCATACGCCCTCGATGGTGGCTCCGGGAAGTGCGCCTATGGCATCGGCTCCCTGTGTGAGAAGTGTGGCTGTATAGTCGGTGGCGGTGTGGAGCCATGCAAATGGCAGATGTATAGCCTCCGATAGTTGCATGGCAAGGGTCATGAACACAAGCGGGGTGAGTAGCGGAGTGAGTAGCATATTGGAGATTAATCCCCATACGGCTATGTAGTGAAAGTAGTGTGCAGCCAACGGAATGGTTGCTATTTGTGCCGCCAGCGATGCCGCCAGCAAGCCTGTGATATAGCGCACTATGGGGTGCTGTGATGCTGTGTAGTTGGCAAGATTGAGGTGTGGGGCAAGTGTGATAATACCGGCCACGGCTGTATAGCTCAGTTGAAAGCCTATGTCGAAAAGTTGCATCGGTGCTATCAATAGCACCATGACAGCCGACCCCAATAGGGCATTGAGTGATGTGTTCTCGCGATTGAGCAGCGAGGCAGTACCTACAAACGTGGCCATGATGCAAGCCCGTATAACCGAGGGCGAGAGGCCTGTGACAAATGCGTATGTCCATAACAGTACGATAGTTGCCACATTTTGTAACGGTCGCAATGGGGTGTAGCGCAAAGGATATAGCAACAACCATAGAACGAGGGCTATAATGCCGGTGTGCATGCCACTCACGGCCAATATGTGCGAGAGGCCGGCCGATGCAAAGTTGCTGCGAATAGATTGTGATATATCGGCTTTGTAACCCCATAGAAGAGCCGCCAACAAAGAGGCATTATCGGGCGAGAGGTTACAACGGTATAAGTTATCGACGCATTGTCGTTGTAGTCGCATGGCTCTATGACGCAGTGATAGCGGGGCTTGATATTGTGAGAGTTGCCAAGTGCCATCCGATAGATATTGGCGATATAGAATACCCTTTTGTGCCATATATTGGGCATAGTCAAATGCATACGGTATATCTCGGCTTGCGATGCGTTGCAATGCGGGATGAAACAGTATGTGTTCGCCTCCTTGCAATGTGCTTGCCGTGTATGACTTCTGTATATTTAGTTCGGTTTTGATATGTGTATCTCGTGTCGTGTTACTATCATTAATAGCAACGATAGTAGCCCATAAGCGGTAGGAGTGCTCTTGCTCGATGGGAGTGCTCTCGATGCGTGCTACTGCTATTGTGTCGGCGTTGAAGTGGGGTATATTTGTTGCCGGCGTGTTGGCCAAGCATACAGCCATGCCTATCACGACAAAAATTGAAAAGACGCATCCCGAAAATGCACCTTTGCGCATGATGGCAAATTGCTCCTTGCGCAATGCCCATGCCACAATACCGCATGCAACAGCTATGCCACACACAACGCACAGCGCGAGAGTGGATGGGGCTATGTATTGCCATGCGATACCTATAATCAGGGGTATCAATAGCCTGAGAAATGGCACATGATCGAGGTTGTATGGTGGTGTGTGTTGCATAGAACGTGATGAATGACCATACGAAGATAGACAAAATATATCATATAGCGAATGGATTATATATTATATAATGTGTAGTTGTATAGATAGACGTATGTAAGTGTCGGTTGGAGGGATATATTTTGCGGTGTGTATATCGTAAGAGAGGTGACTTTATTGTGCGAGAAACGACAAAATGTGTGTTAAAAGTGTTAAAAAATAGGGTCTGGGTAGAATTTTAAGTGAAAAAATTAGGTTGTTCGCAAAAAATAGTCGTTATTTGCACACAATTCTCAAAAACAAACCGACGTATTAACCTTTTAAACTAAAAGCCTATTGAACAAAATTACTCTTATTTAAACGCAAAATTGTAGAGTAAATGAATAATTTGTTTAATCATACCGATGACGAACTCGTCGCACGGTATGCCGATGGTGATAATGAGGCTTTTGACATCTTACTTAAAAGGCACGAGTCGAAAATCTATTCTTATATCTATTATATAGTCAAGGACGAGGATAAGGCCAATGATATTTTTCAAGAGGCTTTTGTCAAGGCTATTATGACTATACGTCAAGGCCGCTATACCGGCAATGGCCGTTTTGTGTCGTGGATATCGCGCATTGCCCACAATCTTATTATCGACAACTATCGCCAAGAGAAGATAGAGAATTGTGTTGATAGTGATGATGAGTCGCTCGATATATTCAATCGTCGCGAATTGAGTGAGGGTACTATTGAAGATGCCCTCGTGCAAGAGCAAATATCATGCGATATACGCCGATTGGTGGAGGCATTGCCCGACAATCAACGTGAGGTGATAGAGTTGCGTTATTACAAAGACTTGAGCTTCAAGGAGATTGCCGACCTTACCAACGTAAGTATCAACACTGCATTGGGTCGTATGCGTTATGCCATACTCAATATGCGTCGTATGGCCGAGCAATACAATATTGCTCTCACTCTGTGATGCCGTATGTCACAAGGTTGAAAAAAAGAACATCTTCTATACAATAATAGTACAGGCATTTGCGTTATATAGGTGTAACATGTAATTGCAACAGCCTATGAAGAAAAACTCTACACCTGTATCTATTAAGAAAACAACCGACGGCACGACCGAGTTGCATGCCCGCCCTTCAACTCTTAATGCTATTATGCAATTTGCACGTTCATATACTTATGTTCCCAAGTTGCAAGTCGGACTTGGCAATATGGTAGCCAACTGATGTCGTAGTACATAAAAGAACAACCGAGATATTCGATGTGAGTATCTCGGTATTTTTTTTGTCGGCTTTGCGCTGTGCAATGAGTATAGAAAAGTCGTGAGGCTGTATCACAACGTTTCTGATACAGCCTCACGATATAGAGTCTTGTAGGTTATTATTTCTTGATAGCGGCTACCTTCTCAAGGATGCGGAGGAGGTGCAACCAGAATTTTTCTACTGCGGGGATGTGCATGCGCTCGTCGGGAGAGTGTACATCGCGCAATGTGGGACCAAACGAAATCATATCCAAGTGGGGATATTTAGAGAGGAACAAGCCACACTCAAGACCTGCGTGGATAGCAAGAATTTCGGGTGTTACGTTGAACAACTCCTCGTATGCCTCAACAGCGATGTCTTTGATAGCCGACTTCATATTGGGTTTCCATCCGGGATAGCCTTCGCCGTGTGCAGGTACAGCACCTGCCATTGCAAAGAGAGCTTCTATTTGGTTGGCAATGTCATACTTCTCACTCTCTACCGAACTGCGTTGGCTGGTAGCCACAACGATAGTGTTTGCTTCGCGCATTTTTACCGATGCAAGGTTGGTAGATGTTTGTACCAAACCGGGCAATTCGCGACTCATGGCTATTACACCGTGAGGAGCTGCATAGAGAGCCGAGATGAGGTTGTGAGCAGTAGTGTCGTCGATGCAAGTAGCGGGAACTTCGGCAGTTTCCATGTTAGAGCCTGTGAGAGCATCTACACCGCGCAATTCGTCTTCTACTGTTGCTATGTGGCAGTTGAAATCTACGCGAAGATCCTCTTTGTGTTTCACGGGCACACCTACAACGGCCATAGCCTCGCGAGGAATAGCGTTGCGCAAGTTACCACCATCGATAGCAGCCAATTTCACATCATATTTCTTCATGGCATTCCACAAGAAGCGAGCCAAAATCTTGTTGGCGTTACCGCGTCCGTGATGAATGTCACCACCCGAGTGACCACCATTAAGACCTTTGATACGCAATGTAGCGTAGTAGTAGTCTTGAGGAGCAGCTTGCTCGGTGTATGTAAATGTAGATGTTGTATCGATACCGCCGGCGCAACCGATAAAGATTTGAGCATCGTCTTCCGAGTCGAGGTTGAGCAAGATATCGCCACTGATGAGGCTGCCATCCAAGTTGTTAGCACCTGTGAGGCCTGTTTCTTCATCGACAGTAAAGAGAGCTTGGAGGCGACCATGTTTGGCTTCGGGGTCAATGAGTACTGCCATAGCAGCAGCCATACCTATACCATTGTCGGCACCGAGAGTAGTACCGCGAGCGCGCACCCACTCACCATCAATATATGTTTGGATGGGGTCATTTTCAAAGTCGAGCTCTACATCGCTGTTTTTCTCACATACCATATCCATGTGTGCTTGCAAGATAACAGTGGGAGCATCTTCGCAACCGGGTGTTGCGGGAACAGTCATTACCACATTTCCTATCTCGTCGGTAGCAACTTCAATGTTGTGTTGGTGTGCGAAGTCTAAAAGGTAAGCGCGAATTTTCTCCTCTTTTTTAGAAGGGCGGGGCACTTGTGTAATGGCATCGAATATTTCCCATACCAATGCCGGTTTAAGGTCTTTAACTTTCATAGTAAATTGGGTTTATTATTCCACGAAGAACGCTAACGAGTGTCATCGTGGGAAAATTTATGTTAATTTTTAAGGTTTTTCAAATACTATAATCAAAATATACCGCCAAAAATAGCGGTTGGAAAAATTCTCTTTCCTATATTTGCACGACAAATATAGTGAAAGGTGAGCGAAGATGCAAATTAAACTTGTTTGAATTTGTCATTACCTACCCGATGCTATATTTTTAGACATAGAAGTAATGTTGAAAACAATATTTATAACAATTCTCATTGTGGCAATAGCTGTGTTGCTATTGGGTTTTAGAGTCTTTTTTGTTAAAGGCGGCAAATTCCCATCGATGCACATCAGCAGCAACAAAGAGATGAAGCGCAAAGGCATAAGTTGTGCCATATCGACCGATGCTCGCGATCGCAGTCGCAAGAACTTGGAAGATGTTTTAACCGAAAATCAAACTAAATAGATAATAAAAACATTATGAAAAAAATTTTGAATGCATTATGCGTAGTCGCTCTTCTTGCCGGCCTCTCGCTCACTACAGCGTGCAGTGGCAATGAAGGCTCGGTAGCTTCTGTTGTAACAGAAAGTTGTGATGGTCATAAGTTGCCCATTGCTTATGTCGATACCGACTCTCTCATCACTCTTTATAACTATGCCAAAGAGTTGGAACAAAAGTTGGTTGATAAGATCGAAAATGATAGAGCCGATTTGAATGCTCGTGCTGCAAGTTTGGCTAAGCGTCAAGAGGATTTCCAACGCAAGGCTCAAAACAATGCTTTCTTGTCACAAAGCAGCATGCAACAACAATATGAAACATTGTTGAAGGAGCAAGAACGTTTGCAAGCCGATGCCGCTCGTATCGATGCCGAAAACTTGCAATCGCAACAACAAATGTTGCAAGAGATTTCGGAAGATATTCGTTTGTATATCGAGGAGTATAACCAAACTGCCGGTTATGAAGCTATATTGTTGAAGTCTGCTACTATTTATATCAATAGTGCTTATGACATCACTGCCGAGATTGCCGAGGGATTGAATAAAAAGAAACCCGCTACTGCTCAAGCAAAATAATACATTTTAATAACTTTACTTATAAAGAGAGCTGTGCCCGAAATTTTCTTATGGGCGCAGCTCTTTGCTTTTATACCTCTTCAATATCTCATATATCCTTTCACTCTATCTATTATTGTGGCGTGCGACAATAGAAAAACGTGTTCTTATTGTTAGTTCTCCAAAAAGATATTAACTTTGTAATGTCTAAATGTGATGTTATGCCCTATTTTTCGCTTATAGTACCCGTATATAATCGCCCGGAGGAGGTGGATGAGTTGCTCCAAAGTCTTACCTCGCAACGTTGCAAAGACTTTGAAGTGATACTTGTTGAGGATGGCTCGCAAGTGCCTTGTGATGCCGTTGCCCAACGCTACGAGGCTCTGTTGGATATACACTATTACAGCAAGCCCAACTCGGGCCCCGGACAATCGCGCAATTATGGTGCCGAGCGTGCACTCGGTCAGTATCTTATTGTGCTCGACTCCGATTGTATCATCCCCGATGGCTATCTCGATGCTGTGAAGGCTGAATTGGAGTCTATGCCGGCCGATGCCTTTGGAGGCCCCGATCGTGCGCACGACTCTTTTACCGATGTGCAAAAGGCCATCAATTATGCCATGACATCGTTTTTTACCACAGGTGGTATAAGGGGTGGCAAGAAGAAATTGGACAAGTTCTATCCGCGCAGTTTCAATATGGGTATCAAGGCCGATGTTTATAAAGCATTGGGTGGTTTCTCCAAGATGCGTTTTGGCGAGGATATAGATTTCAGTATCCGTATTTTTAAGGGCGGATATAGATGCCGACTTTTTCCTGAAGCATGGGTGTGGCACAAACGTCGTACCGACTTGCGTAAGTTCTTCAAACAAGTACACAGCTCGGGTATAGCCCGCATCAATTTATACAAGAAATATCCCGACTCTCTCAAACTCGTGCACATGTTGCCGGCTATATTCACCATCGGAGTCGTCTTGTTGTTGTTGGGCACGCCTTTTATACCGGCACTCTCTTCGCTTATATGGCTCTTTATGCTCATTATCTTTCTAGACTCGTCGTTGCAGAACAAAAGTATCAAGATAGGTGCATTATCGGTCATTGCATCGTTTGTACAACTTATAGGCTATGGTACGGGTTTCCTGCGTGCGTGGTGGTTGCGTTGTGTGTGTCGTAAAGATGAGTTTGAGGCTTTCAAAGATAGTTTCTATAAGTAATGGCAAAGCTAACCATAACACAGTTGTCGGCCGATGATCGCCCGCGCGAGAAGATGATGATGCACGGCTCTCGTGCATTGAGTAATGCCGAGTTGCTGGCTATACTCATTGGCTCGGGTAGTGTCGAGGAAACTGCCATTGAGTTGTCGCAACGGGTACTCAATGCCGTGAATAATAACCTTAACAGCTTGGGTAAGTATGACATAAAGCAACTTATGGCATACAAAGGTATAGGAGAGGCCAAGGCTATCACCATTATGGCTGCCATGGAATTGGGTCGTCGTCGCAGGGAGGAGGATGTTCCGGAGCGACCATTACTCAATTCGAGTGTCAAAGCTTATGAGTATATGCGACAACGTCTGCTCGACTTGCCACATGAGGAGTTTTGGGCTATCCTGCTCAATCGTGCCGGTCGTGTCATAGATACTGTAATGGTGAGCAAGGGCGGAACGGCATCGGCTTCGGTCGATGTGAAGATTATCATGCGTGAGGCTGTGCAAAACTTGGCGTCGGCTATCATTTTGTGCCACAATCACCCATCGGGCAACAACAATCCGAGTAGAGAGGATGAAAAATTAACCACCAAAATTGTTGATGCCGCCCGTTTGATGGATATTAGCGTGTTGGACCATATTATAGTGTGTGACAGCGGCTATTATAGTTTCATGGATCACGGCAAGATTTAATTCCTGCTTTATTTCCCTTTTGTAGCTATATTATTGCATTGCCGGCTCTATACTATGTAGTCGGCGGTAGGGTTGTCGGGTGTATATCACATATTGACGACTGTCGGGTAATGTCACCGTGTCGGGAAATAGTATCGGCTCGCACTTGGGTAGGGTGTGGGGTGCAATAAGTCGCTTGAAAAAACCGGGAATGGATGCCGAAGGGTCGCGCCAAGAGGCCGGTTGGTGGTGCCATAGCCATTCATCACCCTCTTGCAGCTCGCATAGTGGTGTGATGATATATCCACTGTCGGGTGTGATATAGAAGGGGTTGTTTCCGACAACTTTGTGCTCGGCGGTAAAAAATGTTTCGGGCGACTCGATGGCCTCTCGTGTACTGAAGGGGAGCACTTGTATGTAGCGGTTGTAAAGTTGGTAGCTCATATCGCTGTTGCGTGCTATCATGGGAGTGGGCACGGTGAGTGTGTCTTGAAGAGCGACGAGGGGGATAACAAAACCTCTCCATTCGGCCTCCGGGGCTTCGTAATAGAGGTGGTGTAAATCCATTATCCATGATTGTGCCCATTGGTTGTTCTCTTCCTCGTTGAGAAATATGATACCATCTTCGTCGCTATTATATTGTTCAAATATCGCCTTATGTTGTATGCCTTTCTTGTGTGCAATGGGAATGACCAATATGCACCACATTATCAGCAGCACCGATAGCATGATGCTCAATACTTGAATGCTTCGTTGAGAAAGTGATGGTAACAAGGAGTGGAGGTATCGCAACAGCAGTAGCAGGGCAAAAAACTCGGCACCATAGAAGATGCGCATGGGTTGTGCTCCGGCGCGTATTGAGGCTACAAAGATAAATGAAACAACGGCTGTGATGAGCAGGAAATAGTTCTCTTTCATCGTGTGACATAGGTGTTTACGCCATATTTTTCGACAACAAGCAATGAGCACTATTCCTATCCACAAGGGTATAACTTTGAGGTTGCGAAAGGTGAGTATAAGTGCCGATATGTATTGACTCATTGATGCGTAGGTTATGTTGGAAGCCTTGTTTTCAAGTCCCGGTGCTATGAGTATGGCCACGCACCCCAATCCATAGGCAAGTGCAACAATCGTTGTTGTGTTGTATCCGATGTTGCGATAGTGTGTTATCATATAAATAAATACGGCAGCTCCTACCGGGAGAGAGAGGGCTTCGTGACCAAATCCGCAACAAAAAGCCCATATAGCCATACCCCATGTGGCGAGGCCTATGGGGTGGTTGCGCGAGGTGATATGTTGCCACATAATCAGGAATGAAAGGATGGCAACAGATGTCCATAGATAGTTGAGTGCTCCGGCTGCCCAATAAAAAAGGTAGTCCATATCGGGCAACAACCCATATATGCCGGCCACTATCAGTAGCAATGTGATGGGTAGGGGCGTGTGTTTGTGCGATTGGGTGTATTGAGCCATGCACCACACCATGAGCATAAAAATCAATGTATTGACAATATCAAACACATAATAGGGTAGGGAGGCCAATAGCGATTGTAGGGCAATGTGTATGAGCGCACGAGAATTTTCACCCATGTAATGGTGATATTGTGACAATAGAATATCGCCCAACCCGGTTATAGGAGATAGTGTTTCTTGCGGAATGTAACGCAAGGCATACCACACGTCATCGTCGTAATAGGGTACAAAAAAGTTGAAGCAAAAGAATACTATTGCTGTCAATATCATGATGAGTAGTGATATGTGTCTATTTTTCATTGTGGTAGTAGTCTATTGCTGTTTCTTTGCGGTATTTACTCTTGGTTATATAGGTATAAGAGTATTCTTTAAATTGTATTTCTCCATGCCAATTTGGCAAAACTGCCTGAGGCTCGTAGCTCTCGGGGGCGATGAGGCGACGCATCTTGGATGTAATGGGTACATCGTCATGAACCGATACGGGTGCATAGTGAAACAACAGGCTGTCGCTCATGGCACCTCCCGGGGCGAGGATGTAACAATCAATGTCGTCGGTTGTATATAGCTCATTATCGCCAGTCATCTTGTTGGCAGGGACAAAAAAATCTTGTGGATGAGTGAGTTGTTCGTACAATGCAACCGAGAGCCATTGTAGTGAGTCCTTACCGTAATATGCTGCCATGTGACGCGGTATGGCTCCACGATGGTACTTCTTGTTCACATCGAGAGTAAAGGGTGTGGCATACCAAGCACGATGGTAGCTGTCAAGAGCAATGACACCATCATCGTCGTGGCTGTATAGCTCAATGAGTGTGCGATGTTGTTTCTCTACATGAGCGTGTTCTATACCCAAGCCTATTGTCATGAGGCAAGCAAGTGCATACATGATGTATCGTTTCGACCGGTTGGCTCTGATATAGTCGTATGTGTAATTGTTGATAAGAGCAAGAAGTGGAACTAATGCGTACAAGGCTGTGCCATAGAACGAGCGTGCATTGCATTGGTATGTGAGCAGGCACACCGGAATGAGGCATGCCGATGCAATGAGCCATATGCGGTATTGTGTGATAAAAGAGCGAAATTGCCTATGATTGCGACGATATAGCAGAAATAACGCAACTGCCAAGACGCAAGGAATGAGCAATCCTCCTATCATGGGTATAAAGTATTGTATGCCTATGTTGTTCCAATAGATACCTCCCATTCTGTTCCAAGAGCCCGGTGCCAACAATATCATACCGGCTCCTACTATGATGCCGGCTCCCAATGCAAGGTGTTGTGCCGTGAGCTCTTTTCTGCGCAATATTGCCTCTATGCCTATACCGGCGGCCAGCCCAAAGGAGAGTGCCTCATTGCTCCATCCTGCCAAGCATCCGACGATAAACAATGGCACTACAAGCCATGCGGGAAGGGTGGCATGGTCGAGGTGTTTCCACAAGAGTAAAACGCAAAGAATGAGTGTGCCCACCCACAAGTAGTTGATGGCGCCGGTTGCCCACATCATTGTGTCGTAATGTCCCGGCATGAGGAAAAAGAGAGCCCATGCGGCTACCACCATGTGCCATGTGCCTATGCGCAGTGAGGTAAAACAGCGTATGAGCAGAAGTATGGCGATTGAGAATATTACCGTATTGAGAATATTGAAAATAGACTTGGGTATAAAACTGACGATGTATTGCACAAGAGCAGTCACCGGCATACGACCATTGACCGTTTGATAGTGATTGACTTGTGATGTCACAATGTCGCCAACTTCATCAATACGCTCGGTAGGATAGCTATAATCGGCCTCATGAATAAAGTTGTACCACCAATCGTCGCTGTAATATGGTACAGCAATATTGAAGAGATAGAAACAGATAGCGATAACTATTCCTGTGAGGATTGCCGAAAGGTTATTTTGAGTCATGAGGTTGCTTTTTGTATTCTCGGGCAATGTATGTGGGGCGATTTTTGGTTTCGTTAAAGATGCGTCCCAAGTATTCGCCTATGATACCCAAAGACAATAGTTGAATGCCTCCAAGAAACAATATGATGCACATAAGCGAGGGGTATCCGGCCACCGACTCGCCCCATAGCAGGGTCTTGGCTATGACAATGAGCATATAGACAAATGCAACAATGGAGATAACAAACCCCAATATGGAAGATAGGCGTAGCGGAGTTACCGAGAACGAGGTTACGCCCTCTATCGCCAA
This sequence comes from Barnesiella sp., assembly GCA_045645425.1. Taxonomy (GTDB): domain Bacteria; phylum Bacteroidota; class Bacteroidia; order Bacteroidales; family Barnesiellaceae_A; genus Barnesiella_A. The sequence continues at coordinate 44,140 of JAZRIS010000035.1, read as the reverse complement.
GTTGAAGAGCGAGAAGAAGTTCCATTTGGAATTGCCGGCGATGCGCTCTTGTTGGTCACACAGTATCTCTTTTTTCTTATAACCTATCCATGCATACATGCCCTTGGTGTAGCGACATTGCTCTCGCAATGTTTTCAGTGTGTCGATGCACTTGCGGTCGAGCAGACGGAAGTCGCCCACGTCGGGCAGCACATCTATGTCGCTGGTGCGTTGCAATAGCGAGTAGTAGCAGCGCGAAAACATCTTGCGCAGTTGCGAATTGTCGCCACGCGTGCGACGGCGGGCAAATACATCGTCATAACCCTCCTCCCAATATTGCAACATTTCGGGGATAGCCGATACGGGATGTTGCAGGTCGGCATCGAGAATGATGGCGCAGTCGCCCGTAACATAGTCAAATCCTGCCAGCATGGCCGCCTCTTTGCCAAAATTGCGCGATAATGCCACTGTTGCTATGCGTTTGTCTTGTTCTATAAGGCTGTCGATGATAGCTTCGGTATTATCTTTGCTTCCGTCGTTGATAAAGAGTACCTCCCAATTATATTGCTGCTGTGAGTCCATCAATTCACACAGACAGGCATATAGCGGATGCAATGACTCTTGTTCGTTATAAGCAGGGATTATGAGCGATACGGTCTTCATAACTTCGATGATTTAAGTACATAACGCACCAATATAAAATTGATGGGGACTACTGTTATAAACATGGGTATGGGAGCCCACGTTTCCGGTATGCCTATCAGCATGTATAGGTTGAGGAATACAATCTGCAGCAAATAGTTGATGCCATGGCTTGCCATGAAGCCCACACCTTTCTTTACTGTGGGTCGGGTCTTGAAGGTGAAATAGTTGGATAGGAAAAAGTTAAATACAAAGCTTATAACATATCCTATGGTAAGCGATGTGGTGGCTCCTAAGCCTACAATGGCATTGAACAAATAGTATATACCATATTGTATGAGCGTGGCAACAACACCAACCATGCCAAAACGCACTACCTCGCGAAATTGCGACGAGTGCCATATATTGCCGATTGACTGTTTGAGGCTCATGGTGTATGGGGTATAATCTATTTATGATGCAAACTTACATAAAATCCCCGATTTATACCTATCTTTGTGCAAGAAAACTTATGCAGAGATGGCTGTGGCGCAACGATATGACTATATTGATACCTTAAAGGGTGGTGCAATGATTTTTGTTGTACTCTATCATAGCTGTTTCCTTAATACATTTTACGCCCCTACTATATCATTTGTCCCTCTTTTCTTTATGGTATCGGGTTTCCTTTTTAAGCCCGATGTTTCTTGGAGAGATTTGCTCCTTCGCAACATGCGGGTATTGCTGCTGCCTTACTTGGTTTACAATATTTTGTGTGCCGCATTTTACAACACGTTGCATGCAATAGGAGTCAATATGCCGTTGAAGGGATTTGAATATATATTTTACACCACGCATGCCGAGAATATCCCCAATGTTACTACTTGGTATTTATTGGTTCTGTTTTTTGTAGTATTGGCTTTCAAGTCTGTTTTATCCCTTTTCAGTGTGTTCAAGCCACGGGTGCGATATTGCCTCATTGTCATTGTTTTATTGTTGGCAGGTTATATAGGGTATAAGTTGGCTCTTGCCAATATCTATTTGCCTTATCTGTTTGACATCTTTGGTGTTGCATTGCTTTTCTTTGGCATGGGCTATTTGTTCTCGTTGTGTATTGCCAAATCGCCCTCGCAACACGACCGCATAGGTTTCCTATTGATAGTACCCCTCATGGTCGTGTATATGCTATTGCGAGGCTATGTTTCTATGGCCGAGGGCGCATACAATCTTCCTTTCTGGAGATTGTTGTTGATGATAATTGCCTTGTTCGTTTCGCAATTATATCTATGTAAATATGTGGGTAATGTGCCTTTTGTCACATACTTGGGTCGCTACTCGCTTATTGTCTTGTGTACCAATATGATGGTGATACCTATCATGATGGGTATCTCATTGCGCTTCTTTGATTATGACCAAGCGGTGGTAGCGTCGTCTGTTGCAACACTCATAGTTTTGCGATGGGTTGTTATACCGTTTTGCATAAAGTTTATGCCCTATGTATCGGGCATAAAACCGAAGCCGAAGCAATGATAACGATACAAAAAAAAGCGACATTGTGTTATGTCGCTTTTTTACTTTTTGTATTGCTATCTTATTGCTCGGCCAAGTCCGATACATCCTCGATGGGAAGTTGGCGTTTGAATACTTCTTTAAATGAAATAAGACTTTCGGTACGTGCCAATCCGAGGGGTTGCAATTTTTTGTGAATGATATCGAGCATGTGGCTGTTGTCACGAGCATATAGCTTGATGAACATATCGTATTCGCCGGTGGTAAAGTGGCACTCTACCACTTCCGGTATTTGCTTGAGTTGTTCTACAATTCCCGAGAAATCACCGGGCGATTGCAAATAGAAACCGATGTAGGCACAAGTGCCAAATCCGATTTTGTTTGAGTCGAGAATGTATTCCGAACCTTTCAATACTCCCAAATTGGTGAGTTTCTGTACTCGTTGGTGAATAGCAGCGCCCGATACGCCACATTCACGTGCAACTTCCAAGAATGGTATTCTTGAGTTGGAAGCAATAAGTTTCAAGATTTTGTAATCCAACGCATCTAATTGATGGTGTCCCATGGTTTTTGTTTTTTGGTTTATAGATTAAGGTTTTTGCAAAGTTATAATTCTAAATTCTAATTTGCAAAGGAAAAGTTGTGAATTTTTTATGAAATAATTTTGTGATTTGTTTCATTTTACAACCAACCGGGTCGTAATGATGGTAATTGTTTTGTTTTCAAAGAGGTAAAATTCTATCATAGTGATAAATTGAAAGCGGCGCATTGATATTTGGCGCATAACTCTATTTGTAGTATCTTCGCATCTCTTGTATGGAGTTTTTGTAAGAATTATGAATTGTAACAAGATAGCGAGCGTAGATGATGTGGCGTTACCTGCCGTTTGTCGCATATATGAGCAATCATTTCCCATAGACGAGCGACGTGATATTCCCGAGCTTCTTGAGCTTCTCTCTTCTCAACAAGATTTTTCTCTGTATGCCATTTGCGACGCACATGGGGTAGTGGGGATGTTGTCATCGTGGATGCTCGATGGCTGGATGTATATAGAGCATTTTGCCATTGATGAGGCCGTGAGGGGCAAGGGAATAGGACGCGATGTGTTGCGCATGTTTCTCTGTAATAGCAAGTTGCCGGTGGTGTTGGAGGTGGAGCCTCCTACCGACTTGGCAACTCGTCGTCGCATCACATTTTATAGGAGCGAGGGGTTTGAGTTGCACGACACCTATCGCTATATACAACCTTCGTATGGAGAGGGTCGCGGTACAGTGGAGTTGCGACTTATGACATATTGTGCTCCCGATGGTTGCAACCTTGATGACTTGGCACACCTCTTGCATAGACGAGTATATGGAGTGTGTGATGTATGATTGAAATGTTAAAATTAAACACAATCGATAAATGTTTGTTGTGAATGTTGTACCTTTGAAATTCATTATCGATATATGCCCAAGAGATTATTACATATAGTTATCGTCCTGCTCGGTGCTTTCGCCCTGTTTCTTGTTTCGTGTACAGATGGAACAAACAGTGAGCAACGTGTTGTGTCGGTAACTATACAGCCTCAACGATACATTGCCGAGCAGATTGCCGGTGACCGATTTGTTATCAACTGTGTAGTGCCGGCGGGCAGCAACCCGGAGGCATACGACCCTACACCTCGACAGCTTATAGAGATAGATAGGAGTGAGGCTTATCTGAAAGTGGGCGGAATGCTGGGATTTGAAGTTGCATGGTTGCAACGTCTATCGCAGAACAATCCCGATATGAAGATATACGACACCTCGCATGGTGTGGCAATGCTCACCTCTACCCATCATCATAGGCATGACAATGGCGTGGAACATGTGGCGACGGGTATCGACCCGCATATATGGTCGTCGCCTCGCAATGTGCGCATTATGGCTCGTAATATATGTGGCGCATTGACCGAGCTCGATGCCGATAATGCCGCATATTATGCAAATAATTACAACCAATTTATACAGCACATAGATAGCGTAGAGGCGGTTGTAAGTAGCTTACTGATGCCTTGTCGTGGAGAAACATTTGCTATATATCACCCTTCGCTCAGCTACTTTGCGCAGGACTATGGGCTCAAACAGTTGTGTCTGGAGCAGATGGGCAAAGAGAACTCGGCTCTATCCATGAAAGAGAGTGTCGATGAGGCGCGACGAGCCGGGGTGAGGGTTGTTTTTGTACAACGTGAATTTAATCCTCGACAAGTAGAAACATTTGCCGGAGAGTTGGATGCCGAGATTGTGATGATCAATCCCCTTAACTACGATTGGGATACCGAAATAATAGATATTGCCCATGCCATTGCCCGATAATAATATAATTGCCCGCCTCTCTGATGTGTCGTTGTCGTATGAGCAGCGATGCGTCTTGCAACATATCAATCTTGCCATTGGTGAGAGGGATTTTATCGTTGTATCGGGTGCCAATGGTGCAGGTAAATCGTCTATGTTGCGACTCTTGCTCAAGCTTATCAAGCCCACATCGGGCAGGGTGTCGTATTTGTGCCGAAATGAGGAGGTGGAAAATATACGCATAGGCTATCTCCCACAGAAAAATGTGATAGACAGTCGTTTCCCTATCACGGTCGAGGATGTGGTGTTATCGGGATTATATGCCATGAAGGAGAAGCTCACTTCGGCTGAGCAATGTGTGCAATGCAATAGCCTGTTGCAAGAATTGGGTTTGGAGGCACTTAAGCATCGTTCCATTGGTATGTTGTCGGGCGGTGAGTTACAGCGTACACTCTTGGCAAGAGCTATTATCTCGCAACCACAACTGCTTGTACTCGATGAGCCTTTCTCCTATATCGATGCAGCATATACGGCAACTATTCGCAATATTTTGGCTCGCATGTCGCAAGAATGTGCTATTGTTATGGTGACGCATCAGCCCGCCATAGTGACCGATATGGCAACGCATCACATGACGATGGAAGCCGGGACTTTATCATGGTAGTTGAGTTATTCTGTCAGTAAAGATAGCATGCAGTAACTTATAGATGTTGTATGCTTCTTTATCCTTTTATACTATATGCAACTATAAGACACTAATTTGACTATAAACTACACACAAGTTTCTTGTGTGCTTGTTATTTTTGTAGTCGAAATAAAGGTTTTTTACAAAAAAAATTCTTTTATTTGTAATATGGTTTAAAAACCATCAAAAAAAGGCCTATATACAAGCCTCTGTACCATGTGAAAATAAATGAAATAAATACTAATACCAACCTAATTCTAAACAGAATGTCAAGAATGTTTACCAATCTTCGCGCTACTATTGTCATGCTGCTTGCCGTGTTTGCATGGAGCGTGTCGGCGCAAACTGTTGCCATTACAGGTACAGTTACAGATGAGATGGGCGAGCCTATTGTTGGCGCATCGGTCTTGGAAAAAGGTACCAAATCGGGTGCTTCTACCAATATTGATGGCTACTTCTCATTGAAAGTAACGGGAAAAAATCCCCTTGTTGTGTCTTTTATCGGTATGAATCCTCAAGAGGTAGATATTACCGGAAAAACTCATGTCGATGTGGTATTGAGAGAGAATGCTGTGGCTCTCGAAGATGTAGTCGTTATCGGATATGGTACGGCTCGCAAGAAAGACCTTACAGGCTCGGTATCATCTATCTCATCAAAAGCCATTGAGAATGTGCCGGTTGTTAATGTTGCCGAGGCTATGACAGGTAAGTTGGCCGGTGTCAATGTTACCACCTCTGAAGGCTCGCCCGATGCCGAAATCAATATCCGCGTGCGCGGTGGTGGCTCTATTACTCAAGAAAGCACACCTCTTTATATTGTTGATGGTTTTCCTGTATCAAGCATTTCTGATATCTCTCCGGCCGATATTCAATCTATTGATGTCCTCAAGGATGCCTCTTCGACTGCAATATATGGTAGCCGCGGTGCCAATGGTGTGGTTATTATCACAACCAAGACTGCCAAGGAGGGCAAGTTCTCGGTAAGCTACGATGGTACATACGGATTTAAGAAAATTGCCAAGATGCTCGACGTGCTTTCTCCCTATGAGTTTGCTCGCAATCAATATGAGCAAGCTATATTGCAAGATAAGCTCGATCGTTACCAAAATTCATTTGGTCTGTTCCAAGACATGGATCTTTATCAACAAATGAAGGGCGTAAATTGGCAAGAAGAGGTGTATGGCAATACCGGTACATACTTCTCGCACAATGTGAGCCTATCGGGTGGTACCGACAAGGTAAGCTATCTGGCATCGTATCAACACACCGACGAGAATGCCATTATGCTCGACAGTGATTACAAACGTGATAATTTCTCGTTTAAGTTAAATGCCAAGCCGCTTAAATGGTTGAAGGTAAACTTCAGCACACGTTATAGTGATATGCTTGTTACCGGAGCAGGAGCCAACGACTCTAAAGTCGGTGGTGGTGAGTCTTCTACCAACGACTCTCGTTTGAAGCATACAGTTATCTTCCCGCCCATCAGCGTTACTTCTTTATATGAAGATGGTGATACCGATGAGGATGTTGTGGGCTCTCTTGTAAAACCCACTATTGCCATTCAAGACAACTATAAAAATCGTCACCGCCAACTATATAGCCTTAATGGTGGTGTTTCTATCGATATTATCAAAAATCTTCAATTCCGTACCGATTTTGGTATCGAAGGTCGCAAAGACGAAGATAAGATATACAAAGGCTCATCGACCTACGATGCCCGCAACTCATCGCTTGCACCGGGTATGCCCATTGCTACCATCACCGACAAGGATACTCAACGCTTGCGCAATACCAATACTTTGTCATATAAGTGGACATCGAAAGACAAGGCTCACAGCATCAATGCTTTGATTGGTGAGGAGATGACTATCACATCTGCTGTTACCAAGACCAATCGTGTAGAGGGTATGCCTACAATGTTCTCGCCCGAGGAGTCTTTTGGCTATCTCACCGAGGGTATTCCTGCCTCTATTGCCAATACATATTCGTATGACGACCGCCTATTGTCTTTCTTTGGACGCGTGGGATATGACTATTTGGGTCGTTACCTCCTCACTGCAACATTCCGTGCCGATGGTTCGAGCAAGTTTGCTCCCGGCAATCAATGGGGCTACTTCCCCTCGGTAGCTGCTGCATGGCGCATCAGCGATGAGGCATGGATGGAAAATGCCTCGGGCTGGTTGAGCAACTTGAAACTCCGTGCCAGCTATGGTGTGGCAGGTAACAACAACATTGCCGCAGGACAATATCTCAAGGTTTATGAGTCTAATACCGAGTTGTGGATGAATGGCTTCAATTCTTATTGGAGCGTGGGTAGCACACTCAACAATCACGATATCAAATGGGAAACAACCTACACCTACAACGTAGGTCTTGACTTTGGTTTCTGGAACAACCGCATCAATGGTACAATCGATATTTACCAAAATGATGTGAAAGACTTGCTCATCGACTTCCCCATTCAAGGTACAGGCTATATGACCGTTACTCGCAACATCGGTTCAACTCGCAACCGTGGTATTGAGTTGGCTCTTAATGCTGCTCTTGTCAATTCGCACGATTTTACCCTCGATTTCAACTTCAATATTGCTTATAACCAAAATGTTGTGACCGACTTGGGAGGCCTTGAATATCTCTCAGGACAATCGGGTTGGGCAGGCTCGGAAATAACCGAAGACTTCCGTGTCATTAAGGGAGAATCTATGGGCCTTATGTGGGGTTATGTAACCGAAGGTTATTATACTGCCGATGATTTTACTTGGGATGGCAAACAATGGGTAGCTAATGATGGTGTTGTCGATAACAGTGCCATTACAGGCTCTTCTTGGGGCCCCGGTGCATTGAAGCTCAAAGATGTGCATAAAGATGGTGTTATTGACAAAAATGATATGACTGTCATCGGTTGTGCTATGCCCGACTTTACCGGTGGTTTCGGTCTGAATGCCACTTATAAGGGATTTGACCTCTCGGCCGCCTTTACTTTCTCTATTGGCAATGAAGTATATAATGCCAACAAATTGGAATTTACCAATACCAGCAAATATTATCACCGCAATCAACTTGCGATGATGGGTTATGAAAATCGTTATACTCAAATCGATTGGACTACCGGAGAACGCATCACCGACCCTGCTGTCCTCAATGAAATAAACAAGGATGCTACCCTTTGGTCGCCGGTTATGCCCAAGTTCTTGTTCCATTCGTGGGCTGTTGAGGATGGCTCTTTCCTCCGTCTTAACACTCTTACTCTGGGTTACACATTGCCTCACAACCTCACCAAGCAATGGTATATACAACGTTTGCGTGTATTCTTTACAGGTACCAACTTGTTCTGCCTCACCAATTATACCGGTTACGACCCCGAGGTGAGCACTCGTCGCAAAGTTCCTTATACTCCCGGTGTCGATTACTCGGCCTATCCCAAGAGCAGAGGATTTAACTTTGGTGTAAACATAACATTCTAATACTGCTTTACTATGAAATATATAACATATAAATCAATATTTGCTGCTGCACTGCTTGCGTTGGTGGGTTGTGCAGACACTCCTTTCCTCGATGTCGATACAGAGTCGGGAATGGATGAGAGTATTATATTCTCGAAAGTGGAAACCACCGAGGGACAGATAGCTTCTATCTATCACACCATGGGTGAAACCAACTCTTATCGTAACAACCTCACCAACAACATGGGTGTTAATACCGATATAGAGTTGCAGACAGGTAGTGCCGACAGCGATGCGGCTACTGCCGACAATCGTCGCTCTTTGGCCGTATATATGCAAACAGCCGGTTTGCAAGACAACTGGTCGGCTGCCGGTGGTAAAGACCCCTTCTCGATGCTCTATTCGGCTATCGAACGTTGCAACAATGCTGTTGTAGGTATCAAGACTTATGGCAATCCTCAACCCGGCACTCACATGGGTGCGTTGTATGCCGAGGCTCTTACATTGCGTGCATTTTTCTACTTCGACCTCATTAAATATTGGGGTGATGTTCCTGCTCGTTTCGAGCCTCTTACGCTCGAAACTATCTGGATGCCCAAAAGCGACCGCACGATTATCTATAACCAAATTCTTGCCGACTTGGACGAGGCCGATGACTATGCGGCATGGCCCGGAGAATTTTCTTACAATACTGTCGAGCGTGCCAATCGCGGCTTTACAAAGGCTTTGCGTGCCCGCATTGCCATGAGTGCTGCCGGTAAAGCGCTTGTTCGCGAAAATCGTGATTATGAAAATCCCTATACCGTAGGTGGCGACCCCGGTAAGATTGATTGGGTGTTTGAGGATGAAGCCAAACGCCAAGAGTTGTGGGGTATTGTAAAAACCGAGTGTGAGGAGTTGCTCGCTTCGGGATACTATGTTTTCCCCACCGATAGAGGCTCTTTTGAGCAATTCTGGCGCGATATTATGAGCGATGTTATCTCGGTAGGTCGCGAGTCGGTGTTTGAGATAGGTTTCCGCACCGGTCGCGGACGTGTTGCACACACTTTTGGTGCCTATCACGATGAGTCCGATAAGTATGTGGCCAAGAAAGTGAGTCCATACTTTATGGCTTCGCCTATCTATTACTATCGTTTCCAAGAGGGTGATGTGCGTCGTGACGTAACAGTAGTGCCTTATAAGTATGTCAAGAGCGACAAGAAATTGTCGGGTAGTGCTACCGGATTTCAAACCATATCGAACATCCAGAAGATGTACTTTGGTAAGTTCCGTGCCGAGTATCGCGACATCAAGAGTGTAGGTATTCTTACCAATGCCGAGAATGACGAGGGTATCAACTTCCCCGTTATGCGATTGGCCGATGTAGTGTTGATGGCAGCCGAGGCCAACTGTATGTTGCAAGACCAAACTGCGGCCTATACCTATGTGCAAATGATACGCAAGCGCGCTTTTGGTGGCGATGGTGCTATGGATAAAATTCCTTACAATACTGCCTCGCAATCGGGTATGTTGCAAGCTATCAAAGACGAGCGTATGTTTGAGTTTGCCGAGGAGCTTATTCACAAACAAGACCTCATTCGTTGGGGCGAGTTGAAAGAGGCGATGGACAAGGCCAAAGAGGAAACTGCCGAGTTGCGCGAGTGTATAGGCGACTTCTATATGATGATGGACAACGGAGAGCCTCGCACTGTATATTATCGCTTGAAGAGCGACCTCGAAACTCTCGAATATCACAATATCGACCCCTACGAGGAAACATTTACTCCTGCCGTGGGTGAGGAGTGGCAAACTGCCAAATGGACAAATGGAGAGAGCAATGGCGAACTTTATCTCTCGGATGAGTGGATAGAGAAAGTATATTACTTGGGCGACCCCGACAAACGTCAGTTGTTGCCTATTGCTCAAATACTTGTTTCGGGTAGCCAAAATACTTTGGTTAATGACTATGGATACTAATCTTTAAAATAGAGAATTGTATGAAAAAATTAAATAAATGGGTTGTTTGCGGTGTGGCAGCGTTGGCTGCCACCCTCTCGGCTTGTGACGATAAAATCAATACAGGTGATATTGGTTATCCCGACGAGAATTTATCGCGCCTTTTTGCACCTATCGAGTTTACTCTTGTCGATCCCATTGTCGATGGTTATGAGTTGGAGTGGTCCACAGTGAATGGTGCCGAGGGTTATATCCTTCAATTTAGTGAGGACTCGTTGTTCAACGAAGGTTCAGAGGATTATTATGTGGGTCATCCCAATATAGTACGCGAGGTATTTACCGATACTATTCACTCGCATGTCGGCCAAGCCACAGTACGAGGAAAAGGCCTCAATCATGACCTCTTTATTCGTGTTGCCGCATTTGCCGCCGGCATCGAACAGTCGCATTGGTTAGTATCGGCCAAGTCTTACAAAACTCTCGACCGACCTCTGCCTATTGTGCTCAAAGCAGTCAATCGCAACGAGGTATATACTACCGAGGCTACTATCGAGTGGTATGTCGATTCTTTGGCCAAGTATCCGATGGATCAACTTATAGTAAAAGTCAATGGCGAAGCTCAAGAAACAATCGTATCGCTTGATGCCACTGCTCAACAAGCCGGTAGTTATACACTCACAGGTTTGTTGGAAGGTACAAGTTATCTTGTACGCGGTCATGATAGTGCTATTGAGGGCATATTTGGCGATTACAACGAAGTGTCGTTCAAGACAAAGAGCGGTGCCGGCGATGCTGTGGTATATGATGGTGTAGAGGACTTCAATGCGCTTATTGAGCGTTTGCCCGATGGCAGTACCATCTATATTCCTGCGGGTATGTTTGTGACATTGCTCAATGCCGAAGGTAATATGGTCAATATCGCTATTACCAAAGATATTACTATCAGAGGTGAAAGCTCGGTTGCCGGCAAGCCTACATTGCAATTCAAGGAGTTCCGCTTGTATGGTGACTTGGGTTCTGTTACGTTCGAGAATGTACGATTTGAGGGTAAGAGCGGATGCTCATACGTTATCAACCTCAAGGATGAAGGCGACAAGAAGTTTGCCGCTTGTGGCGAGTTGAACTTTATCGATTGCGAATTTACAGCTTACGACAACTCTATTATCCGTCATCAAGCCACTGTGGGAACAGGTCTTGGACGTATAACAATGGACAACTGTGTGGTACATGACTTCAATACGGGTGCTACAAGCTATGCCTTGTTTATGTTTAAGAATGACGACTATTATGTCGAGGAGTTTGTTATTACCAACTCTACTTTCTACAATGTCGGTACCAATATTGTTGAGCACCGCTCAAAGGCAGGCGCGGGACGTAATTGTAATGCCACTATAAGCAACTGTACATTTAATAATTGTGGTAAGAACACTCGTCTTATGTTTGACTTTGGCGATACCGATACCGGTAACGTTTTGTTCGAGCGCAATATGTTTGGTGCAGTGATGGATCCTGCCTCGCACAAGGGCTATCGCGGAAAGACTGTTGTGGCAGAGGTTGTAAATTGCTACGCTACCGAGGACTTTGTATTTGCCAGCTCGTTGGGCGTATTGGAGAATGCTACACCTCTTGGTGCTCCCGCCGCCGACGTATTTGTTGATGCTGCCAATGGCAACTTTGGCCTCACCGGTGTTGCTGCACCCCTCTCGGGTAGCATAGGCGACCCCCGCTGGTGGTAATGCTGCTATTGTACAAGACTATTATATAGAAAATGGGCTGAAATTTTCAGCCCATTTTCTATATACGCATATTGAGGTAGTTTTATTTAGCTAATGAAAATATATATGATTGCTTGATAAGAGCTTCTTGGGTAAAAGAAATAAGGAGTGATATTCTCACGAACTTCACTCCTATGTGTTAGAAACATCAATAATAAAAGGTTTTTGTTGTTACTGAAATATTCTCTTAATCTCTAAATAATATAAAGAAACTTTACTTTTGTACATCTGCATACAAGATGCTTTGCGACGCAATAAAGTTGCATCGTAAATAGTTTTTTTATACTATTTAACATTTGCGCGGGTTAAAACCATGTGCGAACTCCCAAAGCAATACTCAGATTAAGTGGTACATCTTGCCACATACTATGCACCTTGGAGTTGTTGTCGAAATAGTATCCCAATACGGGCTCGACAAATATATCTAAATGTTCGATACACTCATAAGCTACACCCAGACGCAGTTGTGTGGAGAATTGCAGTTTCTTGTCGCGAAACTCCAGCTTGTCAAAGTGTTCGTAGGCATGGCTGTCGGGACTTTCTTGATGAAATCCGGCCGTATTTATATCTATTTGTCCTCCCAATGAGGTGTAAAAGGCAAATTGACCTACTCTTGCAAATTCAAAACTTGCGTATAGCGGGATGCCCACATAATGAAGTTGCTGTTGTCCTTGTCGCAAGTCGTACGACATCTCATAGTCGGCTGTCATGTAGGTATAGGACAATCCGATACCTACGCCCCATCTGTCAAAACGCTTCTCGAATAGTGCTCTTACGGCAAATGGCATGTTGTGCGAAAACTTCACTTCTCCATCTTTGCATCGCAATGAAAAGGGGGTTACTATCGTGTGACTTGTTGAGGTGGTTGCCTCAAAGGAGAAGAAACTCGATACATCTCTATCGCTTTTTTTCTTGCATATCGACTTTAAGGCTTTGTCGTCATAGTATTGCTCCTCTTCCTTGGTGGTGTGTGTGGCGATGAGTGACGAGTCGGGGGAGTGTAGATGTGTCGTGGTAGTGACAGAGGCATCGAGTGTGTCTGTTGCTATATTTTCTGCGACTTGTGCGGTAGATTTTCTCTTACTTGCGGTCGGCTCTATATGCTTGTCGTTCTCTATGTTATGTACTGTGAATGATGTTGTTGAGGAGTGTTTATGTTGTATTGTATCGGCAAGGATGTTACGCTCTGTATGGATGTCGTTTGTGTGGGCTGGTGAGCTGCATGATTGTACATTGTTGCAGCAAACAGGCGGTATTTGTGTGTCGTAATTGTGGGTGCAGGCAATATCGTTGTATAGGTAGCCTGCAAGTAGGATAAGGCCAACGATAGCGGCAGCGGCTGCATAGAGTGCACAGCGTTTGTACCATGCGCGCCGGCTGGGCAATCTATCGGAGAGCTCATTCCACAACTCGTCGGGTACTGCAAGACGGTGATGTGACAATTTCTCTTGAATGTGTTTTATAAACTTCTTGTCTTCCATACAAATCCTGCTATTTGAAGTCTTCTAATTTCTTTTGTATAAGCGCCTTTGCTCTTATGTATTGTGAGCGAGAGGTGCTTTCTTGTATATGCAATTTTTGGGCAATCTCTTTGTGCGAGTATCCCTCGATGGCATACATGTTGAATACCGTTCTAAACCCTGACGGTAACGATGCAATGATAGTCATCAACTCATCGGCCGACATCTTTTCGATGGGGGTGAGGCTCGTAGTGGGCATTTGCACTACCTCATCGCAATCGAGGCTGTTTGACCAATCGGTGTGGCGAAGGTATTCCAATGCCACATTGACGGTGATACGCCGTATCCAACCTTCGAGCGAGCCTTTGGCTGTATATTGAGAGAGCGATTCGAAAATTTTGATAAAGGCATCCTGCACCACATCTTGTGCAGTATCTATGTTGCCCATATAACGCATTGCTATCGCCATCATAAGTGGCGCATAGCGGTCGTACAGCTCCCTTTGTGCTGCACGTTCATTGCGTAAGCAAGCCTTTATCAGTTTCAGTTCGTTCTCTTGGTGCATTATAGTAGCACTTTATATAAGATGCAATTTATTGCAAAAAAGTTGCATTGTTTCAAAAATCAGCAGACCCTCCCGTGTGGGTGGGTCTGCCGTAAATATTATGCTTTAGCATGAATATGATTAATCGTCGAGCTTGTGGATAACCAAGCCTGAGCGCAATTTGGGCTCAAACCAAGTTGTCTTGGGAGGCATGATGTTGCCTGTATCGGCGATGTCGATGAGTTGTTGCATAGACACGGGATAGAGAGCAAGTGCAACACGCATTTCGCCGCTATCAACACGGTCTGACAATTCACCAAGACCACGAATACCACCCACAAAGTCGATGCGCTTGTCGCTACGCAAGTCGTGAATGCCGAGGATGTCGCGCAAGATGTAGTTTGATGAGATAGTTACGTCGAGTACACCGATAGGATCGTTGTCGTCGTAGGTACCTTCACGAGCTGTGAGTGAGTACCAAGTACCATCGAGATAGAGTGCAAAGTTGTGCAATGCAGCGGGAGTGTATATCTCGGCACCCTTCTTCTCAACAACAAAGTGCTCGGCAACCTTGGCGAGGAACTCTTCTGATGTGAGGCCGTTGAGGTCTTTTACCACGCGGTTGTAGTCGATGATTTTGAGGTGTGATGCGGGGAAGCATACAGCCAAGAAGTAGTTGTACTCCTCATCGCCACGGTGGTTGGGGTTGTTTTTGGCTTTCTCGGCACCAACGAGGGCAGCAGCCGCTGTGCGGTGGTGACCATCGGCGATGTAAAGATAAGGTATAGCTGCAAACAACTCGGTGATGCGCTTGATGTCGGCTTCGTTGTCGATTACCCAGAAGTGGTGACCAAATCCGTCGGGAGCAACGAAATCATATTCGGGAGCTTTCTCGCGAGCAACACGGGCTACGATGCCATCGAGTTCCTCGTTGTCGGGGTATGAGAAGAATACGGGCTCGATGTTGGCGTTGCTGTTGCGAACGTGTTTCATGCGGTCTTCTTCTTTATCGCGACGAGTGAGCTCGTGTTTCTTGATAACACCGCTCAAGTAATCTTCAACGTTAGCTGCTACAACAAGACCATATTGTGTACGGCCGTTCATTGTTTGTGCATATACATAGTAGTTCTCTTTCTCGTCTTGTACAAGCCAGCCCTTTTCTTGGAAAGCGTGGAAGTTTTCTACTGCTTTGTCATATACTTCGGGAGCATGCTCATCGGTACCGGGTGCAAAGTCAATCTCGGGTTTGATGATGTGGTAGAGAGATTTCTCATTACCTTCGGCTTCGCGGCGAGCCTCTTCTGAACTGAGCACGTCATAAGGACGTGATGCTACTACTTCGATTAATTGTTTGGGGGGACGCAACCCCTTGAAAGGTTTAACTTTTGCCATAATAAGTGTTTATAAAGTATTTTTTAAGGTTTTGTTATAAGTTTCTTACAATAGTTTGTTCGCGGTCGGGACCTACCGATACAATAGCAATGGGTACTCCCAATTCTCGTTCGAGGAATGCTACATAGTCGCTAAATGCTTGCGGGAACTCTTCTTCGCTCTTTACGGCTGTCATATCTTGTTTCCATCCGGGTATCTCTACATATACCGGCTCTATGTTGCCCTCCAACGAATAGGGTAGCTCGTTGGTTTCTACGCCATCTATACGATATGCTACACATGCTTTGATGGTTTCAAATGTGTCGAGTACGTCGCTCTTCATCATGATGAGTTTTGTCACGCCATCTACCATTACAGCATAGCGCAATGCTACAAGGTCTATCCAACCGCAACGACGACGACGACCTGTTACTGCTCCAAATTCGTGTCCCAGCTCGCACATCTTTTCACCATCGGCATCAAACAACTCGGTGGGGAATGGGCCACTGCCTACACGAGTGCAGTAGGCCTTGAATATGCCATATACCTCACCTATGCGATTGGGAGCGATGCCCAATCCGGTGCAAGCGCCGGCGCATACGGTGTTGGACGATGTTACAAAGGGATACGAGCCGAAATCTACGTCGAGCATTGTGCCTTGAGCACCCTCGGCAAGCACACTCTTGCCCTCGCGCAACAAGTTGTTGATGACATGCTCGCTGTCGATAATAGAGAATTTCTTGAGATACTCGATAGCATCCATCCAGCGTTGCTCCAACTCGGTGATGTCGTAGTCATAGTCGAGTGATTTCAGTATCGCTTCGTGGCGGGCTTTGAGGGTGTTGTATTTGTTCTCAAAGTCGAGGAAAATATCTCCCACACGCAAGCCATTGCGACTTATCTTATCGGTATAAGTGGGGCCTATGCCTTTGCCTGTTGTTCCTATCTTGCCTGCGCCCTTTGCAGCCTCGTATGCGGCATCGAGCATGCGGTGAGTGGGCAATATGAGGTGCGCTTTCTTTGATATACAAAGGCGCTTTGTGAGGTCATGACCACTTGCTGCTAATTGCTCGGCTTCTTCGCGGAACAATACGGGGTCAAGAACAACACCATTACCTATGATATTGACCTTGCCTCCTTGGAATATTCCTGAGGGAATTGAGCGCAACACATATTTGTTTCCTTCAAATTCGAGCGTGTGTCCGGCATTGGGACCACCTTGAAAACGTGCCACTACATCATATCGAGGAGTAAGCACGTCCACAACTTTGCCTTTGCCTTCATCACCCCATTGCAATCCTAAAAGGATATCTACCTTCATGATTTACGTTGTTGTATTATATGTGATATTAATTTCTATTCTTTTCTTTCATTGCTATCTTTTGAGCTTTGGCACATCGTGAGCACAATCCGTAGATATAGAGCGTATAATATTGAGGCTCAAAACTACGGGGCTTGCGCGCAAGTATATTGCCAATACCCTCCACCGCCTTCATCTCTTTCACTTTTCCGCAACATGTGCATATAAGGTGATGATGATTGTTGGCTTGTGTAATGCGTTCATATCGCGACACTCCGTCACTCAAGTTGATGCGACGCACTAAACCGGCCTCAATGAGCAAATCCAATGTGTTATATACGGTTGCTTTACTCACTTGGTAGCCGTCGGCAAGCATTGCTTGATGTAGCGTTACGACATCGATATGTTGCGACGAGGCATATATCTTTTCCAGAATGGTAAAACGCTCCGATGTCTTGCGCATCTTGCGACTTTCCAGAAAAAAGGCGAGTCGCTGTTTTACAGACAATTCCTTGTTTTTATCCTCGTTTGTGGGCATACACTTTGTTTTTACAAAGTTATATCTTTTTTATCATTTGTGCAATAGACAAGGAGGTGTAATAGGGTATTTTTTGTCTAAAAAACAAAAAAACATATAAATCGGAAAGTTGTTGTGAGTTGCTCAATACTCTGCATCATACAATGCGAGGATGTTTTCTCGCCATTCGTTGTCTATGATGGTCGATGTTTGCACTCGCTCGGCCACGGCATGTGCGATGGCGGGCATGAGAAGTGCCTCGGTAAGAAAACGACGTGCTGCCGCACCCGACATGCCATTGTTGTTGTAAGCGGCAGGAACGGCATTATCGACAACCCTAAGCAACCATTCTTGCTCGGTTTTCTCCGAAATGATGGCGTATGAAAGACGAAATGCGGTGTAGCGAATTTTTTCGTCGGGCGACGTTATCCAGTCTTGCACAAGTTGTGGTGCATAGGGTAGATGCGAAAAGAGGTATTTGCAACAGAAATCGGCAACTTCGATATTGGGCATCTCTTGTGCCCATCGTTGTGCGTCGGCCGGTGTATATTGCTCGGCAGGATATACCATAGGGGCCAATAGCATCGATTCTCTCACGCCTCTGTCTTGCCATAACTCCTCGGCTGTTTGGGCCGATGGTGGTATCTGCTCGGCTATACGGCGCAAAAGGGGCAGTGTAAGGCCAAAGTTTACTCGATACTCGGCACCTTTTTGTCGCATGCTTTGCGATACAATGCCGTTCATATAGAGGCGATAGAGGCGTTTTATTTCTTTGAGTTGCATGACTTCTTGTGTATCTAATAATAGAGGATGCAAACACATTGTTTGCATCCTCTTATAGTATGATAATGAATTGTTATCAGGGAATAATGTTGAGCATACGGAAGTTCTTCTCGATTTTCTCCAACAATACATCAACTTGCTCGCGAGTGTGAGTAGCCATAAACGAGATGCGGATGAGTGTGTCGTGAGGAGCAACCGCAGGCGATACAACGGGATTGACAAAGATACCATCGTCGAGCAACATGCGTGTCACGAGGAAAGTCTTGTCGTTGTCGCGCACATAGAGGGGGATGATGGGTGTGCAAGTGTTGCCTATCTCGCATCCTATGCTGCGGAAACCTTCGAGAGCATAGTTGGTTACGTCCCAGAGGTTGTCAAAACGCTCGGGCTCGCTCTCCATGATGTCGAGTGCTGCGTTGGCGGCTGCTGTCGATGCGGGAGTGATACTTGCCGAGAATATGTATGAGCGTGAATTGTGACGAAGGTAGTTGGCTGTAATCTCGTCGGTGGCAATAAATCCGCCCAATGAGGCAAATGACTTACTGAATGTACCCATGATGAGATCGACATCCTTGGTTACGCCAAAGTGATCGCATACACCGCGACCATTGCGACCAAATACACCTATACCGTGAGCCTCATCGACCATCAATGCGGCGTTGTATTTCTTACACAACTCTACCATTTTGGGTAGGTCGGGCACGTCGCCTTCCATTGAGAACACACCGTCGGTAACAACGAGCTTAACAGCATCGGGGTTACACATTTTGAGTCGTTGCTCAAGCTCAAACATGTCGTTGTGACGATATTTCAATCTTTTTGAGAAAGAAAGACGGAAACCATCTACGATAGAAGCATGGTCCGACTCGTCGGTAATGATATAGTCTTCGCGACCGGTAAGGCAAGAAACTACACCAAGATTTACTTGAAAACCTGTCGAATATACAAGTGCGTCTTCTTTGCCTACAAACTTGGCAAGACGTTTTTCGAGTTGTGTGTGAATGTCAAGTGTTCCATTCAAAAATCTCGAACCGGCGCAACCTGTACCATATTTCTTGGTTGCCTTGATGGCAGCTTCCTTGATTTTGGGGTGATTGGTGAGTCCTAAATAGCTGTTAGAACCGAACATTAAGACTTTTTTACCATTAATTTTTACCACCGTATCTTGGTCGCTTGTAATCTCGCGGAAATAAGGGTAAACTCCTTTTTCCTTGGCTATTTGCGGAGCATCATAGCGCGAGAGTTTGGTTTGCAATAACTTCATAATTTATAATTTTTATCGGCAATATCAAGCCGTAAATTAGTTATCAAACATTAATACAGTTGGCAAAGATACAAGAATTAATGCGTTCTCACAAGAAATAGAAAAAGTTTTTTATTATATTTTTTTAACATCGCCCTCACAGTGCGCCTCAGCGTTCATTCCCCTCTTTTTTTTGCTTTGCAATAACAATATGTAAAAAAAAATTACGAACTTTGTGCTCATTATAAAATAAGATATAAAAATATGCAATTTACAGCCGAACAGATAGCCTCTTTTCTTGGAGGCGAAATTGTGGGAGATGCGACCGTAAGTGTCAATAATCTTTCAAAAATCGAAGAAGGCACTCCCGGCACGCTTACATTCTTGTCCAATCCTCTATATACACAATATATCTATACCACACAGGCAAGCATTGCTCTCGTGCGACGTGACTTTGAGCCCGAAAAGCCTGTCATTCCCACACTCATCAAGGTGGATGACCCTTATACATGTCTTACTCGTCTGCTGGAGCTTGTCGATCAAGCTCGCGGACAAAAGGGTGGTATCGAAGAGCCTACACATATTGCTTTGTCGGCTTCTATTCCCGATGATGCCTATATAGGGGCGTTTGCCTATATTGGCGAGCGTGTTTCTATGGGCTCGGGTTGTAAGATTTATCCCCAAGTATATATTGGCGACGATGTAGTGATAGGTGACAATGTGACGCTATATCCGGGTGTGAAGATTTATCACGGATGTCGCATTGGTAACAACTGCACTATTCATGCCGGTGGTGTGATAGGTTCCGACGGATTTGGTTTTGCACCGCAAGCCGATGGCTCTTACAAGAAGATACCTCAAATAGGTATTGTTATCATAGAAGACGATGTAGAGTTGGGTGCCAACATTACCATCGACCGTGCTACAATGGGTGCTACAATCATTCGTCGAGGTGTAAAACTTGACAACATGGTGCAAATAGCTCACAATGTAGAGGTGGGCGAAAATACAGTTATGGCTGCCCAAGTGGGTATTGCCGGCTCTACCAAGATAGGTGCGCAATGTATGTTTGGCGGACAGGTAGGAGTGGCCGGTCACCGTCATGTGGGCAATCGTGTCATCGTGGGTGCTCAATCGGGCATACCCAATGATGTGAAAGACAACATGGAAATTATGGGATACCCGGCTGTACCCAAGGTTGAGTTTGCTCGTCAGACGGTACACATCAAACGTTTGGGACAACTCAATCAGACCATCAGAACCTTGCAACAAGAGATTGAAGAGTTGAAGAAAATCATTCAACAATAACCTTTGTTGTGCTATTTAATAAATAATAATTACGTTACACAAAACTCATATATTATGAAACAAAGAACACTGAAAGAGAGTTTTTCGATAAGCGGAAAAGGACTGCATACCGGTCTGAAAGTTACCGCAACATTCCTTCCTGCTCCCGAAAATTCAGGATATAAAATACAACGCATAGACTTGCCGGAGCAACCTATTATAGATGCTGTTGCCGAGAATGTTATAGAAACAAGCCGTGGCACTGTCATAGGTCGTGGCGATGTGAAGGTGAGTACCATAGAGCATGCTATGGCTGCCCTCTATTGTGCCGAGATTGACAACTGTCTTATACAGGTCGATGCCCCGGAATTGCCCATTCTCGAAGGTAGTGCCATTCTCTATGTCAATGAGATAGAGCGAGTAGGTGTCGTTGAGCAAAATGCCGAGAAAGACTACTTTATCATCAAATCGAAAATCGAGGTGGTTGATGAAGAAACCGGTAGTTCAATTCTTGTATTGCCCGATGATGAGTTTAGTGTCAATACAATGGTTTCTTACAACTCGCCTATTCTCACCAACCAATATGCCGCTTTGGATCGCCTTTCGGACTTTAAGGAGAATATTGCCTCTTGCCGCACATTTGTCTTTGTACGCGAGATTGAGCCTCTCTTGAAGCATGGACTCATCAAAGGTGGCGACCTCGACAATGCTATCGTTATATACGACCGTGAAATGGAGCAAACCGAGCTTGATCGTATTGCCGATACCATTGGCGTAGAACACAAATCGGCACAACAGTTGGGTTATCTCAATAACAAACCGCTTGTTTTTGATAACGAGCCTGCCCGACACAAGCTCCTCGATATACTTGGCGATATAGCCCTTGCCGGTCGCCCTATACGCGGTCGCATCATCGCTACTCGTCCGGGACATACTATCAACAATAAGTTTGCACGCATCTTGCGTCGCGAAATAAATCGCCAAGACTTGCAAGCTCCTTCGTACGACCCCAATAAGCCGCCTTTGATGGATATAAACAAGGTGCGTTCTTTGTTGCCTCACCGTTTCCCCTTCTTGTTGGTTGATAAGGTGATAGAGATGGGCGAAAAATATGTTGTCGGTGTTAAGAATGTATCGGTCAATGAGCCTTTCTTCCAAGGTCACTTCCCGCAAGAGCCTGTCATGCCCGGTGTGCTTATTGTTGAGGCTATGGCGCAAACCGGCGGATTGCTCATTCTCAACTCGGTAGAAGAGCCCGAACGATACTCTACCTATTTCATGAAGATAGATAATGTAAAATTCCGCCAAAAAGTAGTGCCCGGCGATACTCTCGTATTCCATCTCTCGTTGATGAGCGAGATACGCAGAGGCTGTGCCTATATGAAAGGATATGCCTTTGTTGGTGAGAAAATAGTGAGCGAGGCCGAATTTATGGCTCAAATTATCAAAAACAAATAATAAGTAAAACTACACGATTGTTATGGAGAATTTCTCATATATACACCCCAATGCC
The DNA here is from genome assembly GCA_045645425.1 of Barnesiella sp. Taxonomy (GTDB): domain Bacteria; phylum Bacteroidota; class Bacteroidia; order Bacteroidales; family Barnesiellaceae_A; genus Barnesiella_A. The sequence continues at coordinate 21,860 of JAZRIS010000035.1, read as the reverse complement.
AAGATTGGCAAGGATGTTACAATAAGCCCGTTTGTAACCATTTACGATGATGTGGAAGTGGGTGATGGTACCTATATACATCCTCATGTTACACTCTATCCCGGTGCTCGTATAGGTAAGAATTGTAAGATTTACCCCGGTGTAACGGTTGCCGCCGAGCCTCAAGACCTCAAGTTTAAGGGCGAATATACTACTGCCGTAGTTGGTGACAATACAACCTTGCGCGAGTGTGTAACTGTACACCGAGGCACAGCTTCCAAGGGTCACACTATTGTAGGCAGCAACTGCTTGATTATGGCCTATTGCCATGTGGCTCACGACTGTGAGTTGGGTAACAATATTATTATCTCTAATGCTACTCAACTTGCCGGTGAAGTGGTGGTAGATGATAATACTGTCATCGGTGGTGGTACTTTGGTACACCAATTTACTCATATCGGCTCGTATGTCATGATACAAGGCGGTACTCTCGTAAACAAGGATATTCCCCCTTATGTCATGGCTGCTCGCACGCCTGTTTCGTTTGCCGGACTCAATATCGTGGGCTTGCGCCGTCGCGGTTTCAGCAACGAACAAATAGCTACTTTGCAAGAGATATATCGTCGCATCTTTAATTCTGATAGCAACATGACCGATGCTCTCAACAGTATCGAGGCCGAATTGCCCGCATCTACCGAGCGTGACTATGTGCTATCTTTTATTCGCAACTCTTCGCGAGGCGTTATCAAGGGTGTGAGATAATTGCGCCTATTCTTCTTGCGCGGGTTGTAAACAATCAACCTGCAGGCATACAACAAGAGAATAATCAAATAGGGAGTGCTCCCGCATTGATTATTCTCTTCTTTTTTATTGTATGGCTGTTATGTTTCTGTGTGTTTGGGGGTTATTGGTGGAGTCTATTGTTGCAACTTGAGGCTGTGAGGCCTTTGCTGTTGGCATATCTCATGAAGTTGTAGAGTGCTATTTTGGTTTTTAATCCAAAGTCGGCTTTGATAATATCCCATAGTGTGTAGAACTCAATTTCGTCGTTGATGGTAAGAAGATGGTTGCACAACTGCTCTTTGTCAAATTTACCAATGAGGTTGTGATATAAGCCCATCTTGGTAAAGTCTATTGCGCGTCCAAATCGTCCTTTCAGTTGCATGCGTGCATAGCGCAGGAAGCGTATGTTATTGGCCAATTTTTGCACCGATATGGTGTTGGAGCAGTTTGTGTCATTGAGCATATTGTAGTGGTATGGAAATGTGTCATTTATCAACTTTACTCTGTTACATTTCATAGTCAACTGTAGTAGCATGTGCCAATCCTCGGCATAGTTGTATGTCGTGTCAAATCGTATGTGGTATTGCTCCAAGATAGTGCGACGAATAAATATACCCCACACCGACAGGCGTGTTTTGCGACGGATAATATGACGGATGAATTGGTCGGTGTTTTTGGGTAGCGGAAATTGCTTGTATTCAATGCCACTGATGGTTTCGTCGATATATGTCGCTATGTCTATCATATCGTACTCATTGAAGTACGGCAAGCCTGTTTCCAACAATCCCTCTTCTACCCAATCGTCACTGTCGATAAACATGACCCACTCGCCTGTGGCATTGTCTATACCCACATTGCGAGCGGCACTTACTCCTCCATTCGGGATGTCATATATGCTTATGCGTTTATCTGCTTGGGCATACTTCCGGCATATGGACAATGACGAGTCTTGGCTGCCGTCGTTTATCAGCAATAGTTCAAAGTCCTCAAAGCGTTGGGCGAGAATGCTATCAAGGCACTTTGATAGATATTTTTCGCCATTGTAGATGGGTACTATTATACTGATGAGTGGCATGGGTATGTAAGATTGCAGTTATTCTTTTGTAATGCCCATCTGTGCGGCTTTTTCGAGCATGTATTGCCATGCGGCTTCTCGTTCATTGGGGATGATACCATCGAGAATGGCATTCTTGATGGCACTCTTCAGTTCGCCTACCTCGCGTGAGGGTGGGAGGGAGAAGTATTCCATGATTTCCTCGCCGCCAACAGGGGGTTGGAAGTTGCGTACACGATCTTTCTCCTCTATCTCTACAAGTTTGCGACGCACGAGTGCAAAGTTGTCCAAGTAACGACGCACTTTCTCGGCATTGCGAGAGGTAATATCGGCCTCGCATAGAAGCATCAACTCTTCAATGTCATTGCCGGCATCAAAGAGCAGACGACGCACTGCCGAGTCGGTAACCTCTTCTTCGGCCAATACGATAGGGCGCATGTGTAGCTCTACAAGTTTTTGCACATATTTCATGTGCTCGTTGAGGGGCAACTTCATAGTTCTGAAAATACCGGGTATCATCTTGGCTCCTATGAAGTTGTGATTGTGAAAAGTCCATCCCAAACGTGCATCGTAGCGTTTGGTGCGAGGCTTGGCAATATCGTGAAAGAGTGCCGCCCAGCGCAACCATTCGTTGCGTGAGCGTAGTGCGACATTGTCGAGTACGGTGAGGGTGTGATAAAAGTTGTCCTTGTGCCCATGTCCGTCGATGGTTTCGGTGCCTTTGAGAGCCGATAGTTCGGGGCATATATAGGGCAACAATCCACTCTCGTCGAGTAAGATGAAACCTCGTGAGGGGATGTCGGAACGAATTATTTTGCCTAACTCGTCAGCTATGCGTTCACGCGAAATGATTTTTATTCGTTCCTTATTTCTCTTTATCGCATCAAACGTGTCGGGGTATATCCTGAAATTGAGTTGCGTGGCAAATCGTATGGCTCGCATCATGCGCAAGGGGTCGTCGCTGAAGGTGATGTCGGGGTCGAGCGGTGTGCGTATCAGCTCGCGCTCGATGTCGCCTATGCCGTCAAAGGGATCGACCAACTCGCCATAGCGGTCGCTGTTGAGGCACATTGCCAATGCATTGATGGTGAAATCGCGACGATTTTGGTCGTCTTGCAATGTGCCATCCTCGACAATAGGTTTGCGTGAGTCGTGTGAGTAGGACTCTCGGCGTGCACCTACAAACTCAACTTCCCATGTTTCATTGCCATCTCGATATTTGACCTGTGCTGTGCCAAAGTTGCGAAAGACCGATAGATGGGCACGGCGACCCAATCGTTGGCACAATGCTTCGGCCAATTCTATTCCGCTACCCAATGTTACAACATCTATATCTTTAGATTGGCGACACAAGACTATGTCGCGAACATATCCGCCTATCACAAAGCATGGGCGTTGCAGCTCGTCGGCAACTTGGCCGATGAGTCTAAATACGGGTTTGTCGAGGTGCTTGTGCATAGCTGTCTGTAAGATGTTATCAAGGGGGATATTGCCTCTTGGCTATTAGTCAAGGGGCATAATTTCTTCGTTAAAGTTGGTGAGGTTTTCTATACCGTCGGCTGTGATGAGGTAGGTGTTCTCTACACCCACTGCACCTGTTCCGGGTATGACAAACTTGGGCTCAAAGGCAATAACATTGCCCTCTTCGAGTACATCGCGAGAGCGGGGAGCCAAAACGGGCGACTCGTTGATTTCGATACCTACACCATGACCCACAAAGCCGGCTTGTTGCTTGTGTCCCATGAAGTATTCTCCCAATCCGGCTTCCTCGGCCATGCTGCGTGAGAGGTTGTAGATGTCGGCCGCTTTCACTCCGGGACGTGCCATTGCTTCCATGGCGCGATGTATGGCGATAGAGCAGTTGTGAGCTTTTTGAGCCAACTCGCTCATGGCTCCCACCGAGTAGGTGCGCGATATGTCGCTCATATATCCTGTAAAGTTGCCACACAAATCTACCATTGTACTCATTCCGGGCTCTATCACGGTACCGTTGCAACCTCCGGGCAACGAACTGTCAAGACCGGCACCTCCCATGGCAAAGTCGTAGGGCGATGGGTTGTCGGCATTGTCGCCACTGATGAGGCTACCCATAAATACCTCCATGCTGGGGCCTGCCACACGGAAGATACCCAAGCATCCGGCTCGGCGCAAGCGTGCCTCTATCTCTATTTGCAACTCGGCATCGGTCATGCCGGGCTGGTATATACCTTGCAAGTTCTTATATACACTCATGTGACCTTGAGCCGAGAGGCGTATTTTTTCTATCTCATAGGCTGTCTTGGTAGAGCGCACATAGCTCATGATAGCCGAGCCATTGGTTGCCGTAGCCTCGGGAAATGACTTGGCCAAACGGCTTACATCGCTGTATGACATAAAGTTCATCTCAAGAGCGAGTGTTGCGGGCATGGCCACACCGGCTTGTTGCAATAGTGCGGGAATATCCTCGGGCTTGCGTATGTAGGTGACGTCGTTACCTTGCAAGAGGGCAGGTCGCTTGACATAATAGTGCATATAGCCCTCGCTGTTGATATATACATATCCGCTGAACACTCGGCCGGCTATGTAGTAATTGTTTACGTTTGTGCCTATAAGTATGGCATCGGTGTTCATGGCCTTGAGTGCAGCAACTATCTTGGCTTTGCGCAGTGCTATCTCGGGAGCAAATTCGGGTGTGTACATATTCCTGTGTTTTATTTAGGTGATTACTATTTTGTGTTGTTGTGGTGCAATGTGACAAAGTGTTGTACCAAATCGGCAAATTTGTCAAATTGTAATTGCGCCTTGTCGGTTGTGCCAAATCCATAACTCATCCACACAAACGGTACATTGGCACGGTGTGCTTCTCGGCAATCGCCCGCCGTGTCGCCTACATATACGGGATGTTGCAGATTGTGTTTCTCCATGAGTATTCGCATATTGTCGGCTTTGGGCAGGCCGGTATTGCCATATGCTATGGTGTCGGTTATATAGTTTTCTATACCGGCGTAGCGCACAAAGATGGGCAATTCCAACTCATCGCAGTTGCTCAACATAAACAACTTGTAGTGTTGCGATAGCCGGGCTATGCCTTCTTGCACACCTTCGTACAATATACCACCAAGGCGGGGCAATTCGGTAACAACGAGCTTGCCAATGGTGTGTAGAAGGTGCTCTACCCGCTCGGCCGGTACAAAATGGCGCATGATGTCGTCGATAGGTGTACCAATGAGCGATAGGAGGTCGTTGCGTGTGATGTGTCGGCTCACGCCTTCATGTTCAAAGGCCATGTTCCATATCTCGGCATATGTGTCTATGGCATCCCATAGCGTACCATCCATGTCGAAGATGAGGGCATCGGTATTGTTGTCTATTATCATGCGCAGTCGTTTTTGTAGTGCGAAGTTAATATAATCTGCGCATATTATAAAATAATATGGCTTGTTTTTGCAACTGCATGCAGCTTTGCCTTTGTCACTCCTTCTTTGCGATAAGACGATAGGCACAAAAAAAGTGCCGACGTATATGGGGATTGTTACGCCGACACTTTATGTGTAATGAGGAGGTTGCAAAGTTTAGTTGCTTATATTCATTATGTTTATTTTCAGCGATTCGTCGTGTATGGGCGCATTCTCGTCGTAAGTGTTGGTAAATAGGAATGTGCGCTCGGCCTCGCTACTTCCGGTCGAGATTACGCGTGTTATCTCCTTGTTGCTGTTACCGTAAGCCCAACTCCAATCCGTTTCTACAATCCTATATGTACCATTGCTTTTCAGGGCAATTTGTTTGTGGCGTTTGTTATCTTCTTGAGTATCGGAATCGGTGAGCATTACAGTCATATATTCTACACCATCTTTGTATATCTTGAATATTGCATTATCGCCCTTTTTCATACCTTCTTTGATGAGATTTATGTAGCTTACATACCAGCCGATGGTAAGACACAAATATTTGTTGGTATATGATAGGATAGTGTTGTCGTTGAAATCTATTACATAGTATTTGCCCTCAACTTTATGCTCGTGTACATCGCGATAGCGTTGATTGGTCTTGTCGCTATCCCATGCATCTCCTTTCAGTTTCAATCCCTTGTCGTAGTGAATATCATTTGTTACATAGTCTTCACCCCAGTATAGGTCGTGAATGAGCGATTCCTTAAATTCGGTCAATTTCAGGCTTTGCACATTGGGCAATTCGATATAGGTATTGTTGTTTGTACAGAATAGGTCGTCGGCTCCATTTTGAGCTTTGTTGCTGTAAATACCAAACTGAGAGGGGTTGTTAAAATACATATTGGTATATTCGCCTATGTATATACCTCCTCCTATACCGCTTATGACACTGTTGGCACTATTATAGGCTGTTGTTATTGTGCTTGTGGCGCGGGCGTTGTTGTATCTGATGAGTCCCGATTGATAATTGACAACCGCCTTCAAATCGGCCGACTTGCCCATTACGACGAGGCCACCACCATTCAGGGCACTGTTTTGTTCAATGTTAGTATTAATCAGATATAGGTCGAGTGCTCCGTATGCAGTGATGCCACCACCGTACATGGCTGTGTTGTAACCTATTGTTCCGGCGTTGAGGGTAACAGTGTGTCTGTTGGGTGTGTCATTGTTGATGAGTACACCGCCTCCATATCCTTCACATTGGTTGTTTGATATGATACTTCCGGAGGTTGATGAGAATGAGCCTTCGTTGATAAACAATCCTCCTCCGTTCTTTGCGCTATTACTCTTTATCTCGGTACGTTGCAACGACAGGTCACCCTTGATGAGGTATATACCACCTCCATCTTCTGTGGCACTATTTCCCTCGATATATAGGGTCTTGTTGTTGGTATCGCTCGTAATATCAATGTTATTTACATACATGCCACCTCCGTTGGGCGATTGATTGTTCTCTATGGAGCCTGAGTTGAGTTCTACATAGAAGGAGTAGTTGCGTGCAGGGTCGGTTGTATTACTCATGTACACACCGCCTCCATTCAGCCCCGATTTGTTGTTATTTATGACAACACCGTCAAGGTCGGCATAGATTTTAGTGTTTACTTTCATGAGATTGCTGTTAAATTCAAATGCAATACCTCCACCATATCCGGCCGCCTCATTATCTCTTACTTCAAGGCAACTCGGCAGATAGTATGTTAAAGTACCACCGACTATATCTTCACCACCGGCGTAACCATATATGTGTATGCCACCACCATTGCCCATGTGCAGTCCATCATTGGCGTATGTCGATACTCCATCTGTGACAGTTCTTGTCAGACCCTCACACTTGTTGTGATGAATGACAGTATTTTTGCCGGTGAGGGTGTTGGTAAACTCAAACGTACCCTCCAAACGCAAGCCTCCGGCATCGCGCTTGGCTGTATTGTACGAGAATTCACATCCATCTATCACACATTTTGTCGTTGAACGCCCTGCGGCATTCCACCACAAGGTAGCACCATCGTTATGTGAGAAGTTGTCGGTGAAAATTGTGTTTATCAGATACATACTATTGGCACTGCCTCCTCTGCATCTTATCATGCCACCCCATCCATTGCTATCTCCAAATACTGCACAATTTCTTATCGTACAATTTATAAATTCAATCTTGCAATCTTCGGGGCTTTGAGTTGCTGCAAGATAGTTGCTATTGCCCAAAAAGAGAACTGATCCAAATCGCGACTTGCACTTTTCTATTGTGCAGTCTTTGATGTGTGTATATCGGCATGTAATATCGCTGGTTCTACCTCCTACACCTATACCGTCGTCGGGCATGGGAGGAACGATACCCAATGCTCCGGCTTGGTCGCTACTTGCTTTGTCGGCACAATAGCAATTTTGCAATGTGACATTCTCAAGTTCGAGTGCTCCCACCGACTCTATCATTGAGCGATTAAATCTCTTGTTTGTTTGTGCTGTAAGATTATCTAAACCGGCTCTATAAAAGTTGGCACCGCCATCTACTATAATTCTATCGTGCTTGAGTCCGTTGTCGCTGTCGTTAGCTTTGTTAAAAACAAGTTTGGCTCCTTCATATACGCGAAACATCGAGCCTCTTGTGCCATCCACGTCGTTGTGTATGGTAATATTGTTGCCTGTATTGTTGATGATGCGCAGGGTAGTGGCATTTTTTACCTTAATAATGCCTCTCAAATATACATCTCCTGTGAGGTTGATGGTGACAGTACCTCCGCCTTCAAATGTTGTCGCATTCCATACCCCCGATGACGGAAGGCTTTGGGATGACGCATATATTATGCCCAATATAAAGCAGATGATTACAACTAATGTTTTACGCATATTTACAGAATGGTTATGAGCTTATTATATATTGTTTAATTCTGTCCAGAGGCTTTTGTTTTCCACCGGGATAATTTGCACCGCCAAGTCTATTTCAAGACTCTGATTGATGTGATTGTCTATAACGCTTGTCGATATGGTGTAGGAGTCGAATAGGGGGTAGGTGTATTCATTATGTGCTACCGGATGTCGATAGTAATAGAAGCCGTCTTCTCCTTTTTTCCAATAGTTGTTCCACTCGCTGCCATAACTAAACGTACCATCGCTTGCCATCCATATATCGCAGGCATAGCCCGTTGCATTTTTCCAATATCCTATAATAGCAGCTCGTATATATCCTGTTGTTATACCGGTGTTCTGTATTGTTACATCGCTTTTCTTCATGCCGCTCACTTGGTCGTCTATCTCAACATCTATCTCGTCGGGCAATCCAATGGTAAAAATATATTTCTTGTCGGCATCCCACGATGTTATGAAGGTGTTGAACTTCTTTTCGAGCGTGTATTCATGTCCGTTTATCGTGAATGTGAGTATAAATTTGGTGTTTTCGCTCATCGCTTGTGGAATCATCATAAATACAGCCTCCTCGCTACCCATCATCGAGCCTTGTGTGGCGGGTTGCTTTACATCTTCGGTATAGGTGCTTGTTTGTGATGCTCCATTGTGTGTCCACACAAAGTTGATATTCTTATCCTCGTTGCCGCTCATTTCGCAATGCCCCGAGGAATAAACACCCGATATGGTTATACTCTTGATAAAGACGTTGTCGGGCATTTTGCCTGCTTTGAATATAATGGCCGAGAGTGCGTGATGAAAAACCAAATCGACGCTGGGTGAACTCTCGTGCGAGAGGTCGGGCGATATGGCAAATACAACATCGGGTTGATTTGTGGCGTCTGTTTTTGTTTCGCCGGTTGTGCCCTTGGGTAGTGTGTAGTCAAATGCTCCTCGGCACACTCCTCCTTCGCGAGTAAAATATGGTGCGATGGTTACATTGGACTTGGAGCAAGCATAGGCAAAGAATGACAACTCTCCATCGGGCCAGAAGTGGGTGGAGTTGCCATGATAGTTTTCTACCGAAACAGTTTCATTCTCAAAGTAAATTTCACCGCCATTGCCGTTGTTGCTTATGGCTGTTGCGTATATTTGGGAAATGAGGTGCGTGGTGTTGTCAAGTGCTGCTCCTCGTGTAACGGTATCTTGCTCATGAGCAATGCTGTTTTGCTCGCAAGTAAATTGCAGGTTTAGCTGCTTGTCTTCTATTTTTATGATAGATTGTCGAGGGGCCTTCTGCGTATTATCTCTTGCAGAGCCCTCTTGCCATTCTCCATTGTTGCTTTGTCTCTTCTCGGCCACAAAGAATGTTATCCTGCCATTTTCTCGATTGTCTATGATATTTTCGTCGCGACAAGACGAGAAGGATAGTAAGATGCTTAATAAAGCTATTGCGTGTATGGCAGTTTTATGGATTGTTTTCTCTATCATAATGTTATTTTATTCTTGTGACCGGATGGGGACATTCAACCCCATCCGACCTATGATTGTGCGGGATATTTATTGTATTCTATATCCCTGTGGTATCGTTTTATCAGATACCCGACTCAATTTCGGTATTAGATACGACAACAAAGTCATCGACGCTGATTTCAAAGTTGATGGGTACCAATACGGGATCGGGTTTTGAGGGATCTGAGGGATCGGGGTCGTAACCGCCATTACCGTTACCAAATACAAATGTGTAGATGTATTTTTTACCTTGTTCCCAATTAAAATCTACGGGGATAGCAAGTTCTTTAGGCTCGTAAGTGCCGCCATTTTCTGTACCCCACAAGCAGATGTCGCTGTTCTTGTCGATAGTGCCGTTTGCAACGTTGTAAATCAAGCAATTTACGAGGAAGTAGCTACCTACGGCATCGTCGGGATTAGGAGCAGTTGTTACATCCCATTGAGTAGTTTTTTGGGGCAACAAAAGCATTGCGTTGTTGTTGTATTCTTTGCCTATTTCGTTGGCCGAAGTCAATGAAACAACAGAGTTGTCACCGATAATGCTTACAGGGGCAAATGTAACGGGATAAGTTGTTGTACCGGCAGTCATATCGGCCCAAGTACCCCATGATGTTTCGGTGATTGTACCGATGTTTTCTGTGTGATCTACGATGTTGTTGTCGGTGTCGTCGGTGGTGTAGGTAAATGAGTTCTTGTTACCAACATTACATACTTTTACACCCGATACCTCTACATAAAGGTTGGGGTTGGTATTCTTGGCGCTGAATACGATTTGTGACAATGCATGACGGAAGTTCATCATAACAGGATTGTCGCTCTTGCCTTGTGATTTTACGGCATACATCAAATCCATTTGATTGGCTACATCGGTGTCCACTTCGTAATCATTGATTGTAGGACATGTTGTATTCCAAGAGAAATTGCCACCGGCATTGACATGGGCAAAGAATTTTACATCGCCGGTGTTGGGCCAATAGCGAGTACCGCTAAGGTTTTTCCATGCTGTACCGTCTTTCTCGATTTGGTCGCCATCGATGTAAGTCTTGCCGTCATGAGTGGCATACACTACAAATTCCTCGGGCATGTTGTTGTTGCAGTACACATCGAATGCCTTTGTGGGTTTGTTGGTTACTACACCGAATGTGATTTCGTCATTCACACGGTTCATTTCAATTACTTCTTCGCTTGAGCATGACACCAATGCCACGGTTGCCAATGCTCCAAAAATTAACTTTTTCATTTTGATGTTAGTAAATGGGTTTGTTATTATGTGTTAATTATAAAATTATATCTTCTTCAACGACCCCCCAATCATCGACCGAAGGCTTAAATCCGTGACCATTCTCAATGGGTTGAGGGAGTTCGAGCCCATCAATGATGAGGTGTACGTGCCGGTGGTCGGGGGCATTGTGTACTTGTTGTGTTACATTGAGGTTTTCTGTATCTTTAAAGCAATATTTGGCACCATCATCCATGACTACATATAGCACCATTCGATGGTCGCTTGTATTATCGGGGTGATGACCAAAGGTGTAAAATTGCCCTGTCACGGTGTTGGCATCGTAAGGGGTCGATTCGAAAGGTATAGTAACACACTCTTGGTCTAATGCCTCGTTTGACAATGTGATTGCTCCCGACATGCTCGATAGTGTTCCACTCATCTGTACCATGTGTTTGAGATTATTTACATTGCGTATCTCGTATGTATAGGTGCATACCAGCTCGTGTGGATAGAAGGTTATGGTGTGCTCGTCATTGCTTACGATAGCTCGTGTATTGTTGTCACCACTGTTGCTGTATAATGGCTCGCATGTATAAGTCACGCCATTATCCAATACTTCTATCTCAAAGATGGTACTACCCCACATCATGTCGGGGCAAATAACTACTCGCTCGTTTTCGGTATTTTTGGCTCTTGGAGCATATTGAGCCGTGTTGCCATATATGGGCTCCAGTACACTGCCCTCTCGGGTGTATGCACCATGTTTTGTGTAGTTGTTGGTGTTGTGAAATATGACACTCTCGGTGTCGTTGTTGTAGCAGATGGCTCGGTATTTTCCTACTTTCAGTTCTACGTAACCTCCATACATGCTATTGAAGTCAAATCGACTGCCCGAGCCGCCTTCTATCGGATAGAAATAGACGCACATGCCTTGTGGCGTTGCTTCGGGGGCATCGCTCCAGTCAAATATAATTCTCAATTTGGTGGCGTGGGGGTGGTGCAAGCATAGCTCTTTGTGTTCGCACGAGGTGAAGAGTAGCAGTGCAATCATGATGCGGAATATATATTTCATCTCGCACCTCCTTTCGTTTTATTGACATTGCCACGTCCTATGAGCCATACCAGCGAAATCTCGGCTTTGGTAGGGCCTACATAGTTGCGCTTCTTGGTTGCTTGCCAAACGTAACAGCCGTCGATGGGTAGATATTCGTAGAATATACCCCAATGATAGCCTACTCCCAGTGTAAAGTCGAGATTGAGTCGTGAGGCAATAGGTAATGAATAGCCATACTCGATGGCGGCAGTAAAGTTGGGTTGGTCGAAAATATCACCACCCGGTTTGCCTCCGATGATACCCATGTTGCCCCACTCAAAGTCGTATGTGATAGCTTGAATATAGGCTCCTATATGATGCCCTGTGAGAGGTTTTACGCTTGCTTCTTTACCCAACCAATAGCGCAATCCCATGTCGGCGCCATACACTCGCCAATACCAATGGGTGTTGTCGTTGTGCCACCATGCGTGCATGTAGTTGGCTGTGAGGCTTATATTTTTACCAAGGTAAAATTCTACTCCTATGTTGGGCACGAGTGCCAGATCATACAGCATATTGCTCTTTACACCCATATAGAATGGTTGTAAAGCCGGAGTGTATAATGTAGGTATTGATAATATGCCGGGCGTGGCCTGTGGTTGAGGTGTTGTGAGTGTAGCTATTGCGCGGTCTAACGATTTAGCCCCCCGTGCTGGTTTTATAACTTCTTGAACGATAGCATCGTACATATCCCATTCGATGGCAATTTGTAGGTTGAAACTGCGCAGGGTGGGAAATAATTTCTCATACATATACTGCCAAGCCTTGCCGCCATGTAGCCATATAAGACGTTGCTTGCGCAACTCCACCTCTTTGCCCAGATAGTTGATTGCCAATTCGGGGGTATTGTCTATTATCTCAAGAACTCTTTCTCGATATGGCACATCGAGGTCTTCCTCAACCAAGGTGCGCAGGCCTTGCCAGTTGATGCCGATGGCTCTCTCAACAACAATAGAGTCGGGTAGGGTGATGTAGCCGTTGAGTACGTTGCGTATGCTGAGTACGCGATTTTTCGATAGGCGTTGGTTGTATGAATATGTGCCCTCGGGCGAACATCCGGCTATGATATGTATCTTGGATATTCGCCTCATGACCTCGTCTTTGCGCAGTTCTTTGAACCGATTGACAAACTTTTCGAGGCGTTGTCCATTCTCCTTATAGTCGGCTACCCACTTCGAGCTGCCTTGGTGGAAGTATATATCCAAAGTATCTGATGTTACCTCTTGTGCTTTTGACGTAAGGCAACATAAGAAGATTAATATGGACAATAATAACTTCTTCATCATTACAACACCTCGAAATATATAGAAAATTCTTGCTCTATATATAGTGTAAATTCTCTACCCAAAACAAAATTTAAAATACGGCGTTGCAAATGTATATAAACGTTTAATCGGATGTAGAAATAAATATATGTATTTTGAAATAAATAATGCAACCGATTGCATTTGTTAGTGTTTTGTAAAACAAGGGGGTACACTCGCAAAAGTGTACCCCCATCTATTGTGGTTGTGTCAATAAAAGACTTGTTACTTGATGTTCATTGCAAGCATCATGCGGTTGTTGGATTAATAGAGTATATACGATGCCAACGGTGCGAGTTGGCCACTGATAATGCTGTCGGTCACGTTGAAGGTCGCGTTGTGTACCTTGTCGGTATATTGGCCGGCGGGGAGGCTTGTGGGCATGGCAATGGTTTGGGCCTCGTTGCTGATGTTGATGAGGGCGGCACCCTTATCGCCACGCACTACCTCTACTACTGCACCATTTTCCGATGCCATTACTTGCTCGCCGCATCCGCTCATAGCCTTACGGAAGGCAATGGCCGCTACTACCTCGGGGTGGAAGAACTCGTCGTTACCGCGCTCGCCCACACGGTTGTTGCCATAGTAGTTGTCGCGGGTGCTGCCGGCAGGACGGCTATAGAACAACGGTGTACCAAACTGACGTGCGGTGAGGAATACATAACCTTGACGCACAAGTTCGTCGCTCATACCGGCCGACTCATGACCATTGCAATATGTGTCGTGCGACTCTACCCATGTAACCAAGCGGTTGGGGGCAACGGGGTGATGCCACTCTTGCAAGTTGGCGGCGTTGTAGTTGTGTTGCTCAAGGGCATGGCGCAAAGCACCGCCATAGTTGCTCGCAGTGAGATCCATATACTCGGCATACTCAAGTTCCTTGACATTCTTGTCTTGCAGTACCTCGCCATAGATAAAGAGGCTGTCGGGGTAGAGCAATGTGATGTCTTTGATAGCCTCGCGACCGGTGGCAACATCCCAGAAGTTGTTGCGCTCCGACTTCTCGTCGGTGGGGTCGCTGGGTAGGCCTATGTGCTTGGCTGTATCGTAGCGGAAACCGCGAGCACCGCAAGCAATGAGGTCATTGACATACTTCATGTAGTAATATTGAAATTCGGGATTTTCGGTATTCACGTCGGGCAATTTACCCATCATACCGGTAGTACACTCATAGCGGTCGTTCCATTGGGTAATGTCGGTAAAGCCATTGGCGTGGAACAAGTTCTCGTGGCCACCCACTACGCTGTCAAGAGCAGCTGTAACAGCAGTATGGTCGATGGCAACGTGATTGGGCAATACATCTACGAGCACACGCACACCATACTTGTTGGCGCTGTCGCACATGGCCTTAAACTCGTCGCGCGAGCCAAGCATATAGTTGCCAATCTTCCAGTCGATAGGTTGGTAGTAGTAGTACCACTTACCGCGCACAGTGTCGCCTTCCTCGCTCCACAAGGCAAGTCCACCATCCTCGCCCACAAAGCATGTTTGGGCAGGAGAAGTTTGCACCATGTCATAGCCGGCCTCGGCTATCAACTTCATGTTCTCGCCAATGGTGTTGAACGACCACGACCATGCGTGCAAGATAACCTCATCGTTAGTAATCTCGGCGGGTGTTTGAGCGCATTTGTTGCAACAACCCACAAGGCTCATCGACACAGCAATCATAGTTGCTGCACAAAGTAAGATACGTTTCATACGATTATAAAGAGTTGATTTTTGAAATAATGTTACCTATAATTGCTGCAAAGGTACAAATAAACGAGCGAAATAATATTAAGCTCGCTTAAATATTTCACAGCGAGTGCCAAGTACCTTCGAGGTTTACCTCAAAGGTACAAATAAACGAGCGAAATAATATTAAGCTCGCTTAAATATTTCACGGCGAGTGCCAAGTACCTTCGAGGCAAACTGTGGTAACTTTACACTTCTTTATATGCGAGGTAACTATCACCCACGGCGTTGGGGGCTTTTTGCAAGGGTTGTTCCATCACACCATTTGCTCACTTATCATTGTTATGTCCGGTCATATATCCCAATACCGACAATACCAGCCATAGCACAAAACACAATCCAAACTTGACAATACGATTATGCAAGAATAACACATCAATACCCGCTCCCGTACACTTGAGTAGCGCCATACTCTCGGTCAGAAAGCCCACGATACAGCGCGACTCTTGTTGCCAAAAGCAATCTCGTGATGATACGCATCGACATACTCTTCAATGTCGGTGATAGACTTTATCATGCGTTCGGCCTTGCTCTTGGCAGTGTCGCCCGGCAACGAATGTACTATGGGTAGCATCGTCTCGTCAAACTCGCCCGCCTTAAATCGCACCGAAATTCTGTTGGCAGTATCCACTACCATCCACCATCCTGCACACTCGCTCGGTTGCACCACAAAACGTTCCATTGCATTAGTCATAGCTGTATGATTTTATTAAGGTTAAACATTCATTGACAGTGCAAATATATTCCCGCACATGTGCAATAAATAGTGATTGGTAAGTTAAAAGATGTATAATGAGCAAGGGCCAACAAAAAAGCGAGAGCGGCAAAAATTGAAGTGCGCTCCAAAGGTCGGACAATAAACTTTTGGGCTTTATTTTCTTTTTTGAGGTAATTTATTCCCCTCTTTTGCGGTATTGAAATAGCTATTTCTTAAACTAATCATCACGCTTATGGCAACAATAAAAGTAAAACTGCGCCCGTCATCGGTTGTAGGGCGTGCAGGAACTCTCTATTATCAAGTGACCCATTGTAGAACAACACGACAGATAACAACGAATATCCGATTGCAGCCCAATGAGTGGGATGCATTAAGAGAGTCGGTTGCTGTAAGTGTTGCAGACAGGAGTATTATTCAGAATCATATAGATAGCGATACCGCACTATTGAAACGCATTGTCAAAGACCTGGAGAATAGCAGAGTCAATTATTCTGTTGGCGATATTATCAAACGCTACAACTCCTCGGAATGTCATGTGTCGGTATTGGACTTTATGAAAAATCAGATACGATTGATGCGCAACGCCCACCGCTTGGGCACGGCGCTCAACTATGAGAAAACCATGAAGAGCTTCGCCGACTTTCTGGCCGAGAGTTATCTGCCCTTCTCGGCAATGACCGAGCAACTTATTGCCGACTATAATGCCTTTCTCGTACAACGAGGAATGGTGCGCAACTCCATCTCATTCTATATGCGTGTTATGAGGGCTGTTTACAATAAAGCAGTCAGACAGAAACTTGTAGAGCAATCGTACCCCTTTGCCGAGGTTTATACAGGCATAGATCGCACTCGCAAACGAGCTGTTTCGGAGTCGGTAATATCGCAGTTGTATAAGCTCGATTTGCCCGACAATACTCCTCTTGCACTTGCAAGGGATGTGTTCATTTTTAGTTATTGTACCCGGGGAATGGCCTTTGTGGATATTGCCTATCTGAAGAGAGAGAATATACAAAATGGGGTGATATGCTATGCTCGTCGTAAGACGGGACAACTGTTAAGTGTGAGGATAGAGCCATGTATTCAGTCTATCATCGACCGATACGCCTCGGCATTGTCGCCCTATGTTTTCCCTATTTTGACATCGCACGATACTGCAAAGGCCTACGAGCAATATCTTCTTGCCTTGAATACTCACAACCGCTTGCTGGCACGATTGTCAGAGATGTTGCATTGTGGTTGCAAACTCACCTCATATACCTCGCGTCATAGCTGGGCAACTGCAGCAAGAAATCATAATGTGCCCATTACTGTCATCAGCGCAGGTATGGGACACACCTCCGAGCAGACTACAAGGATTTATCTAACAATGTTGGAAAACTCGGTGATAGATGATGCAAATTATGGATTAATCAAGTCTTTGTTGGAATAGTTCCATAAAAGAACAATACCGTTTGCATAACTCGCTATAAAACAGCTGTTTGTAAGTTGAAAGATGTAATTATTTTGTAACAATATTATCGCTCACTATTTCAAATAACGACAACTATTAATTTATTTCCCATTCTATATACTTACTGCATTCACTATATGAATCAGCATTTTAGTTACTCTTCTCAATAATAAACATTTGTATGACAATTGACTATGTTATTGTTCTTTTATGGAACGACGCAGAAAAATAACTTGCTACTACGGCGTCTGATTGGAATATTTTTACTAACTTTACACAAAATTCAGGGTTCTTTTATGGAACAGTGTGATTGAAATTTATGAAAATTCGTTACTTGTGATAGAAAATATTTCGCCTGCTACTCATAAAAGAAACAAAACTTTTTAAAACTATGGCAGATTTTTATAACCCAGAAGTACAGCAGATCTTTCCAGATTCATGTGCAATTAAGTCGCAGCAACTTATATTGAATGATTTTGGTATTGAGGTATCAGAAGTAGATTTAGTACAAACCGCAGCAGTAAACGGTTGGTACAATGGAGGAACAGCTCCTCAAGATGTAGGCAAACTGTTAGAATTGGCTAATATTCCCGTAACAAGACAAGAGGGTGCAAACGTTTTCAATCTTGTAAACGAATTAGCGCAAGGACACAAAGTAATTGTTGGACTTGATGCTAATGAGATGTGGCATAATGATTCTATTAGTGACAAATTAAAAAACTGGTATAACGATTTCTTTGGAGAGCCAGGAGGAAATCATGCTTTAATTGTTGCAGGGATAGACACTTCTGACCCTAATAACATTCAGGTCATTGTTAAGGATCCGGGAAGTGGAGATGATGGCAAACCATATCCACTGGATCAATTTATGGACGCTTGGTCTGATGCCAATTGCTATATGGTATCAACCGATATGTCTGCACCGGAATTTGCTGAAGGCATGCAAAACTTCGACCAAGAGTTGGGTCATATACCTGATGTAGCAGGAGTAAGTTATCCTGATTTCCAAATATTCAACGATATCAGCATGGGACTTCCTCCATTTATGCCTATGGGCGATTTTGTCCCACCTGTAGGTAGCTTCGTTCCTCCTATGCCAACCATGTCTCCAATGACATCTTTAACCAATGCATACTTTGATTTCGCCAACAATAACATTGGATTTAATGATATCTTCTCGGATAACTACATGTTTAATGATTATTTAGACTGTGGATTGGTTAATGACTATATGCGTCCTACTTGCTTTGATGGCTTCAACGACATTAATTGGTGTGACATTCAACCAATGGGATATAATATGCCGATGGATTTTGATAGATTCGCATTAGCTGGTATGGGAGTAGATTACAATATGTTCTACAATGATTGTATGAGCCAATTTAATGCTATCGGTGATTTCAACTCAATGGCTCTTTGTCAACAGCAGTTAGATATTATGAGCTATTGTGATTGCAATTGTATGGATTATTCTACTGACTTTTTAATGTATATGTGAAATGAAGACTGATGCAGATAAACTCAGAAGCTTTCTTAAACAGATTGCGCCGACCCTTGAAATATATGGAAAGAAAAGCATAGTTTCGGAGATTGATAAGGCTATTACAACTACCGAAGATTCTGCTACAGTATTATTCTGTGGTGAATTCAAAAGAGGAAAATCCAGCCTTGTTAATGCTATTATTGGAACAGAATTATGTCCAACAGACATTGGTATCGCTACATCTGTTGTTACAACCATTAAATATGGCGCAGTCAAGAAGGCTGTTAGATATTACGGTAATTTATTGGAGAATGCGGATTCGTTGAAGTCTGAAGAAATTGAGTGGGAAGATATTGATAAATATACTATGGGGGATGTATTGGAAATTGACAATACAATCCTCGTAGAATTGTCATACCCATCTCCATTCTTAAAAAATGGCATTACGATAATTGATACTCCCGGAATCGGAGGACTCGATCCTCGTCATGCAATCTTGACACATATGGCTTTGCCTAAAGCTGATGTGATTGTTTTTGTCACAGATGCAGGTGAACCTCTGACACAGTCAGAGTTGGAATTTTATGAGAGTAAAGTCCTTTCATGTGGTAAGCGAAATGTTGTACTAGTTAACAAATCAGATATATTGACGGCCGACACACTGGCAACACATGTAAGTAACACTAAATTACAACTTGCAAAATTAGGTGGACCAGAAGTAATACCAGTATCAGCAAAATGCTGGGAATTGTACTCTAAGTTAGAAGAAAATGACTTCCTCTTAAGTTCAAATAAAGATGCTGTACTAGCCGGTATCACATCAGAAGTTGAGACCTTTAAGAAAACCCAGTATAAGAAATATCGGGATATGCTCATTGCAGAAATAGATGATGTATATTCAGCTATTTCATTAGAAATCCAACAACTTAAAAAGGATTCAAACGACAAAATAAAAGTAGTTGAAGATTTACAGCGACAGCAAGCTGCACTAAGTAAATTTAGAGGCGATTTAAATAATCCCACATCACAGATTAGACTACAAATAAATTCTATATTTGAAGATGCCCGTAATGAGGTGCAGAATCTTATTTCTCATGATGGTACACTTTTGACCTCTACAGAATTTGATGCCTTGCTTGAAAGCGAACGTGGATTAGAAAATGAAGGCAAATGGTTTGTTGCTCAAATCAATGACAGACTGCAAAAATTATCTAGGAAAGTTGATAGTAGAATTGAAAGTGCATTTGAAGAAATCTCAGAAAGTATAGAGAAAGAGATTACGAATGTTATGGATGCTGAAACATTCCTTGTTTCAAATGAACTCAAAAGTTGCAGTGTGATAAATAGTCAGTTGGCTTTTTCTCTCGCTGGTAAGGTTATGACTGGTACCTTGATTGGAGGATTAGCTACTGCGGCAGTAGAGTTATTGATTCCTGGCGTTGGTCTAATTGCTGGTATTGCTACGGCCGCAGCATTAATTTGGAAGCAGGTGTCGCGAGAAACACAACAGCAGAAGCGAATCTCATTAAAACAGCAAGTCCTTCCCAAAATTAATCTTGCTATAACGGATATGAGAAATCAGGCAAATACACGTTTCTCGAAGTTCCATCAAAACCTATTGTTGACTCTACAAACCATAATTGGCGAAACTGAGGATAAGATGAGGACTCTACAAACTTCTATCCAAGAAAGTAGGACGAGTGAACATCAAGCAAAGGAAAAAATTGCAGAACTAGAACAAAAAGTGAAATTCTGTGAAACAATAACATCACAGATGAAATTACTCTATTCTAATCCATTCACAAATGCACAATGACGGTTTAGTATATAGTAAAATCGCAGATTGTTTGTCTGAGTGCAAACAGATTATGTCTACATCGCAATGGATGAGTAATACACAAAAATCCATATGCGATGTAGATTCTCGTATGCGTGAGCCAATGCAATTGGCAATAGTAGGAAGAATCAGTAGTTCAAAATCAACGCTCGTTAATGCTATATTGGGCAAAGCAGAGGTTGTAAGAACTGGACACGAGGCAGAGACATTTAATGTCAGTTGGTTGAAATATGGAGATGATGATGCTCCTATTATCGTCCATTTCAAAAGTGGCAAAACGCAGACGATAGCAAGAAATGAGTGGGCAGATTGGGCTTCTCATCAAGGACAACAATCGCTGAAAGCTGAGGTTAAATATATAGAAGTAACCTCTAGCTATGAAATGCTTAAATATATCAATATTATTGATACGCCGGGATTGGACGCAACAAGCAGGGTTGATTCAGAGAATACCATTGAGTTTCTTAAGACAGTCAATCCTGATGCTGTCATTTTGTTGTTTTCTAAAAGTTTGTCTGAGGATACCCTTAAATTGATAAATGAATTCCAAAATTCAGAAACGAGTATGTCGTTCTCAATAAATCCTATGAATGCTTTAGGCGTATTGTCCAAGGTCGATATGAATTGGGACATAATGAACGACAAAGATCCAATCAAGGCATCTGATAATGCAATAAAACGAACTCTATCAAGCCGTTCTGATGTAAACAAGGTTTTATTTAGAATTCTGCCTGTTTCAGCTTTAATGGGTTTGTCTGCATCTATAATTACAGGTGAAGATATTGTCGCCTTTGAGCAACTTGCAAGACTTGATGATAAAAGTATTACTCGGTTATTTTTCAGCCCGGAATTCTTTGTTAAGGAATATGACTTTGTAAAGTTGTCTAAAAAATGCCGAGAAGAGTTAGTGCTAAAATATGGGCTCTATGGTATTTATGTATGTGTGCGAGCAATACAAAATAATGCCGAAACCACATTGTCTGAGTTGTCGCAAATTCTGAGAAGCAAATCTGGATTTGACACATTTATAGAACTCGTAGTATCTCATTTTGGAGACCGTGCACAGTTGCTTAAAGCTCAGCGAGGTGTTATACAACTGCTTGAAGCTATCAATAAAGATCGAGTGAACGCAGACTCTCAAGAAAGGATGAATGTTTTGAATGCCCTATATTCAAAGATTGCTTCTATTGAGAATGACTTACATGAGTTAAAAGAATGGAGTCTTCTGCTAAGAATATACGAGAATTCAGTTGAAGTAGATGATGATTTCATGAAGGAGTTTCATGTTATTAGTGGAGAATCTGGACATTCGGCAGTAAATAAATTAAATGTTACAGAAGATACAGACATATCTAAGATGATTGTACTTGCCACAGAACGCAAGAATTATTGGAAAACAAAATATAATGCTTGGTATGATTTGTC
>JAZRIS010000034.1:0-27072 GCA_045645425.1 Barnesiella sp. | reverse complement strand
TGTTACATTGTTGGTGAGTTTAACGAATGGGCCGCTTTTGAGCCTATGACTATGGTTGATGAAACTCACTACACTATCACTCTTGAAAATGTAACCAAATCAATGGGTTACAAATATACTTGTGGCGAGGCTTGGGAATATGAGGAAGCAGGTCTTGAATATGGCCAAAACCGCACTTGGAACGAGAACGACGTTGTTGAGGCTTGGAAAGCCGTGCCCGGCACAGAAGATCCCGAGCCCGAGACTCCCGAAACTCTTGTGTACAATGTTACAGTGCCCGTAGGTACTATCGCCTGCTACATTGCCGGTGACTTTAACGAGTGGACTTTCACTGCCATGGAAATGGTAGATGCTACTCACTTCACTATCACTCTCAACGAAGTTACCAAGTCGATGAAGTACAAATATACTTGCGGCGACTCTTGGGAATATGTAGAAATGCAAGCCGATGGCGTTACCGACGTAGTTGATCGCACTTGGAACGAAAACGACGTTGTTGAGGCTTGGGCAAAAGTATGGACAGGTGTTGCCGGTGTGGTAGCCAACGATGCCAAAGTATATGGCTCATACAATGCAATACATGTAAGCACAACACAAGCTACTACCCTCAACATCTACAACGCACAAGGTATGTTGGTAACAACTACTATGGTAGATGGCGATGCTACTATCAGCCTTGCTCCCGGTATGTACATTGTAAACCGCAACAAGGTATTGGTTTACTAATATAGCTCTCACTCTACAATCGGCACGACCACAATCGTGCCGATTGTAGATGTTTATATACAAGCTACTACAAACCTTTTACAATCATATTTTAAACAGAATGATTATGAAAAAAATTTTACTTTTCTTCTGTGCAATGCTTGCACTCAGTGCATCGGCATTGACTTACAACGTAACTGTTCCCGCTGGAACAAATGCATGCTACATCGTGGGCGAATTCAGCACTTGGTCACACATCGAGATGACTAAAGTAGATGATACCCACTACACTATCGACTTGGCCGAGGCTACCGAAGCTCAAAAGTACAAATATTGCAGTGGTCCGGGCTGGAGCTATGTAGAGAAAGACGCTAATGGAAACGAGATACAAGACCGCACATACAGCGCAAATGACGTTGTTGAAAAATGGAACCAAGTATATGTACCCAGCGCACCCGTAGAAGATCCCGAAGGTGACGTAACTATCTACCTCGAAAAATCTACTGCTTATGCTGTAACTTACCTTTACGCTTGGGATGGTGCCGACTTGGGCGCATGGCCCGGTATGGCAATGTCAGAAACAGAAACAGTAGGTGAAGTTGAATATTGGAAGCACACATTTGTAGCTCCCGAGAAAGCATTCAACATCATCTTTACCGACAATGCCGGCAACCAAACCAACGACATTACAGGTGTAAACCAAACTACTTACTATCGCCTCAACAGCACAAAGGGTAAGACTGATGTTACTATCGTGACTCCCGGTGAAGTAGTAGAGCCCGAAACTCGCGAAACTCTCGTGTATAACGTAACTGTTCCCGCCGGTACTCCCGCTTGTTACATCGTGGGTGAGTTTAACGAATGGGCCGCTTTTGAGCCTATGACTATGGTTGATGAAACTCACTACACTATCACTCTTGAAAATGTAACCAAATCAATGGGTTACAAATATACTTGCGGTACCGACTGGATGTACGAAGAAGATGGCCTTGGCTATGGCGAAAACCGCACATGGAGCGAGAATGACGTGGTAAATGCTTGGAAGGCCATGCCCGAAGCTCCCGGCACTCTCACTTACAATGTTACTGTTCCTGCCGGTACTCCCGCTTGCTACATCGTGGGCGACTTCAACGTATGGGGTGCTTTTGAGCCTATGACTAAGGTTGATGACACTCACTACACCATTACACTTGATAACGTTACCAAGACAATGACCTACAAATATACTTGTGGCGAAGATTGGGCTTACGAAGAAAATCGCGACTATGGCGACAACCGTCGTTGGAGCGAAAACGATGTTGTAGAGTCTTGGAAAGCTATACCTGAAGGCCCTGTTGTACCCGAAGATCCCGAAACTCTTACATACACCGTAACTGTTCCCGAAGGTACTCCCGCTTGCTACATTGCCGGTGAAATGACAGCTTGGTACTTCATGCCTATGGAGCAAATAAGCGAAACACAATACACAATCACTCTCATGGGTATTACCAAGTCTATGAAATACAAATATGCTTGTGGCGAGGATTGGGCTTATGTAGAGATGCAAGCCGACGGTGTTACCGACGTAGTTGATCGCACTTGGAGCGAGAGCGACGTTGTAGCTGCATGGAAAGCTATTCCCGAAGACAATGCCGTAAACAGCATCCTCAATGACAACATGCAAGTATATGGTGCCAACGGCACTTTGCACATTGCTGCCGACAATACTCAAGTAGCTATCTACAACGCTCAAGGTATGTTGGTAAAAACTGCCGTAGTAGATGGTAACGCAACTATCAACTTGGCTCGCGGCTTGTACATTGTAAACAACAAGAAAGTATTGGTATATTAATAGATACCACAACTTAACTTATCAATAACACAGTAAGGGTGGTGCTTCCCCAACAAGGAGGCACCACTCTTATTTTATCCATCTACTTCATTTTGACACGACATCGCACGATAGTGTTTTATATCTTACACCGCACTCTTGTTTTTTTTCAAAAAACTTGCTTACTTTGTTTCGTAATATATAACTCTATAACGTTATGAAATTTGTGTTTGTCGTACAAGGCGAGGGTCGAGGCCACTTTATGCAAGCCATCGAGATGCGAGCTATGCTCATGCGCCATGGTCATGAAGTGACAGCTTGTCTTGTAGGAAAAAATCCAGCCCGTATCGTTCCTCAATACTTCTATGACCGCATGGAAGAGACCAAGGTAGATACATTTGACAGTCCCAACTTTGTACAAGGCGTAGGAGGCAAACGCCCCTCCTATTTCAATACCTTTGTAGAAAATATCATAAAGCTACCGGGATTTTCGCAGTCGATGCACAAGTTGCGCACGACAATAGCACAGCTATCGCCCGATGCAATTATCAACTTCTATGATGTGATGGTGGGTATATCCAACTATCTTGCCCCCATGCAACTACCCATTATCAGCATAGGTCATCAATATCTCTTTCTGCACAAGGACTTTGAATTTCCCAGCAAGAAGAGCAAGATAGAGTTGGACCCCTTGCGCCTCTTCACTATTGCCACCAGCGTAGGCTCTTGTCGCCGACTTGCATTGTCATTCTACCCCCTCGAAAATGACACCGACAGAGATATTATTGTAGTACCCCCCATACTGCGCAGCATCGTACGCAATACCGAGCCACGTCCCGGCAACTACATACATGGGTATATGCTCAACAGCGGATTTGCCGAAGAGGTGCAAGCATGGCACTCGCAGCACCCCGAGGTAGAAATGCACTTTTTCTGGGACAAACCCGACGTACCCGATACCTATGAGTTGCAACCCGGACTCACAATGCACCGCATCAACGATACCAAGTTCCTTGAGTCGATGGCCGGATGTGGCGGATATGCCACAACATCGGGATTTGAGAGCGTATGCGAAGCCCTATACATGGGAAAACCGGCTATTCTCGTGCCCGTACATATCGAACAAGAATGTAACGGATATGACGCCATGAAAGTAGGTGCCGGCATTGTGTCAAACCACTTCGACATAGACAGCCTCCTCAACCTCATGAAAGAATACAAGCCCAATACACAATTCCGCACTTGGTGCGACGAAGCCGAGCAACGCATCATAGATGCCATTGAAGATACGGTCAATAACTTTGACCTTCGCTGGTATCACCGCATCATTGCCCGACATATTTTCAGATAAACATAGACTACTACCAAAAACAGCCCTCAAAAGTGCAATATATTACTTTTGAGGGCTGTTTTTGGGGGCAAGGATGATTGTACAACTATAACCAAAAAGGAAACGACCCATGTATGTAAATACACAGGTCGTTTTATCTGATGGTTATTATATTATATCACACTACACGATACCCTCAACGTTGCCATCGTCGGCGAGGTGGATATTGACCGCTTGCGGTGTTTTGCTCAATCCGGGCATACGCATAATATCACCCGCAAGTGCTACCACAAAGCCACTACCGGCATTGAGTTCTATATCCTTAATGTTTATCTCAAATCCCTCTACGCTGCCATATCGTTTGGCATCGGCACTGAATGAGAATTGAGTTTTGGCAATACATACCGGGAGGTTGCCCATACCCCACTTCTCTATGAGAGCTATCTCCTTTTGTGCTTTGGGGCCAAAGACAACCGAGCCGGCTCCATAGATATTCTTGGCCACTTTGGTTATCTTCTCCTTGATGCTATCCTCAAGATTATAGGCATAGTTGATAGGTTGTGAAGGTTGTGTTTCTATGAGTTCTACCGCAGCTTGCGCCAACTCGGCAGCACCGGCGCCACCCTCGGCATAGGCATTATTGATAACACAACGCACGCCCAAGTCGTTGCAGTGCTCTATGACCATAGCTATCTCATCGTCGGTATCGCTTGCAAAACGGTTGAAGCATACAAGAACGGTTTGACCGAACTTGCGCAAATTGGCGACATGGCGGTCGAGGTTGGCAAAACCTTGTCGCAATCCCTCGGCATTGGGCAATTTTATCTCGGCTTCAGGAACACCGCCGTGCATTTTCAAGGCAAGAGTAGATGCAACAAGCACGGTGAGGTCGGGCTTCAAGCCGGCTTGACGGCATTTGATATCGAGGAATTTCTCGGCACCAAGGTCGGCACCAAATCCGGCTTCGGTAACAGTATAATCAGCCCACGACATAGCCATGCGTGTAGCAATAACCGAGTTGCATCCGTGTGCAATATTGGCAAACGGTCCACCATGAATGATGACGGGGTTATGCTCGGTTGTCTGTACAAGGTTGGGGTTGATGGCATCTTTCAACAACGCCACAACAGCACCTGTCACACCCAAGTCATCGACCGTAAAGGGGGTATCGTCATAACGCACACCCAGCACAATGCGACCTATGCGCACATAGAGGTCTTCGACGCTGCGAGCCAAACAGAGAATGGCCATAATCTCCGATGCAGGAGTAATATCAAATCCTGTTTCGGTGGGAATACCATTGGATGAGCCACCCAATCCCGACACAATGTTACGCAACGAGCGGTCGTTCATATCGAGCACACGACGCCACATTACTTTTTTCAAACCCACCTGCTTCGAGCGATTGTGATACAAGTAGTTGTCGAGCAATGCGGCAATGAGGTTATTAGCCGATGTGATGGCATGGAAGTCGCCTGTAAAGTGCAAGTTAATATCTTCCGACGGCAATACTTGGGCATATCCACCACCCGTAGCACCACCTTTCATACCGAAACAAGGGCCTAACGAGGGCTCACGCAAGGCAATAATAGCTTTCTTGCCTATGTGATTGAGTCCCATGCCCAAACCTATACTTACCGTAGTCTTGCCCACACCGGCTTTGGTAGCAGTGATGGCAGTAACAAGTATAAGGTGACTTTGAGCCACTTTCTTTTCATCAATAAGTTTGTAGGGTACTTTGGCAATATACTTACCGTAGTTAAATACCTCTTCATCGGGAAATCCCACTTGGGCAGCTACCTCGCGTATGTTTTTCAATTTCGTTTCGCGAGCTATTTCTATATCTGTTTTCATAATAGATTTTATTTAAGGTTACTTATTTATATTATATAATTAAATATTATTCATCCATAGTCATCAACTTGAGTTTATCCTCCAATTTGAGCATTTCATCGCGCAATCGAGCAGCTTCGATAAAGTCCATTTGACGTGCGGCATCGAGCATATCTTTACGCGTACGCTCTATGGCCTTTTGCAACTGAGGCGCACTCATATATGCAACAATAGGATCGGCGGCAATGTTGGCAGTAGGGGTATATTCTTGCGCATAAGGCACGGGCGCAGGAGCCTCTTTGCTCCCTTGCAATAGCACATCGCGACGAGCCTTGTTGATAGCTTGTGGTGTGATACCATGCGCCTCATTGTAAGCCAACTGTTTCTCTCTGCGGCGATTGGTCTCGTCGATAGTGAGTTTCATGCTGTCGGTTATCTTATCGGCATACATGATAACTGCACCATTGAGGTTGCGTGCAGCACGTCCTACGGTCTGAGTGAGCGAGCGATGCGAGCGCAGGAAGCCCTCCTTATCGGCATCAAGGATGGCCACAAGCGACACCTCCGGCAGGTCAAGACCCTCTCTCAAGAGATTGACTCCCACCAGCACATCATAGACACCATATCGCAGGTCTTCAAGTATCTGTATGCGTTCGAGCGTATCTACATCCGAGTGAATATAATTGCTACGGATGCCCCAACGTATAAGGTAGCCGTTGAGTTCCTCGGCCATACGCTTGGTAAGCGTTGTCACCAATACCCTTTCGTTGCGCTCCTTGCGTAGTTGTATCTCTTCGAGCAAATCATCTATTTGATTAAGGCTGGGGCGAACTTCAATGGTAGGGTCTAACAATCCGGTGGGGCGTATGATTTGCTCGACAAAGACGCCTTCACATCGATTAAGTTCGTAATCGGCCGGTGTGGCACTCACATATATAATCTGCTTTACAAGCGACTCAAACTCCTCAAACTTCAGGGGGCGATTATCGACAGCGGCAGGCAATCTGAAGCCATACTCTACCAAGTTCATCTTGCGTGCGGCATCACCACCATACATGGCTCGTATCTGGGGCACGGTAACATGGCTCTCGTCGATGATAACCAAGAAATCGTCGGGGAAATAATCAAGCAGGCAGAAAGGACGAGTACCCGGCATACGCCCATCGAAGTAACGCGAATAGTTTTCTATACCCGAACAGTAGCCCAACTCTCGTATCATCTCGACATCATAGGTAACACGCTCATACAATCGCTTGGCCTCATATTCCTTGCCAATAGAACGGAAAAACTCTACCTGACGTCCCAAATCGAGTTGTATCTGCTCGATAGCACGAGCTATACACTCCTTGGTAGTAACAAAGATGTTGGCAGGATATATATTGTAGCTATCGAGCGATGTCAATCGCATACCCGACACAGGGTCAATAGTAGATATGCTCTCCACCTCGTCGTCCCAAAAGACCACCCGCAGAGCTGTTTCTTCATACGACAGATATATATCTACCGTATCGCCCTTGACACGAAAAGTACCCCTCTTAAACTCTACCTCGTTGCGAGAATAGAGAGCATCGACAAGCCGGCGCAAGAAAACATTGCGATCTATGCGTTCTCCCACCTTGAGGGTTGTAACATTGGCATGAAAATCTTGAGGATTACCTATACCATAAAGACAAGACACCGATGATATAACAACAACATCCTTTCGCCCTGATAGAAGAGCCGATGTTGTGGCCAATCGCAACCTGTCTATCTCGTCGTTGATGGCCAAATCCTTCTCTATATAGGTATCGGTAGTGGGTATATAAGCCTCGGGCTGATAATAGTCATAATATGACACAAAGTAGTGAACAGCGTTGTTGGGGAAAAAAGCCTTGAACTCGCCATACAACTGTGCAGCCAGCGTTTTATTGTGGCTGAGGATGAGAGTTGGTTTCTCTACTCTCTCGATGACATTGGCCATTGTAAAGGTCTTGCCCGACCCGGTTACGCCCAAAAGAGTCTGTGCAGGAACGCCATCAATAACGCCCCTACTCAACTCGGCAATAGCATCAGGCTGGTCACCGGTAGGAGAAAATGGAGATACCAACTCAAACTCCATAACTACTCACAATCAAGAGTTACAGCCGGGACATTTAGGTTCTTCGGGAATAATCAACCAGCTGACAAGATAGGCCAACACACCTGTACCGGCCAATAACACCGCCAACAACCACACAATGCGAATGATACTTACATCCAAGCCAAAGAAATCGGCAAAAGCTTGACACACTCCGGCTATCTTGCGTCCTTGACGCGGACGTACAATTTTTCTTCCTTCTTCCATGATTTACTTTATTTTTTTAACATGATTGAGTGCAAATATAGCAATAAGCAATCGGAGAACAAAATATGTTTACTTATTTTTTATCGCAATATTGGCTCTATTTTGCATCGCAAGCAACAAATTGAGTCATTCAATCGTTAAAAATTCATCTCAAATTGCGTTTATTCAAGAGTATTGTGTAACTTTGCAGTTCGGTAAAATATATACATATGCGAAAGATAGTAATTTTTTCACTCTTTGTATTGCTAATGGCATCTTGCAGCGAATTTGAGAACGTGCGCAAGAGTACCGACTATACCATGAAGTACGAGTATGCCAAGGAAGCATTTGAGAAA
This sequence comes from Barnesiella sp., assembly GCA_045645425.1. Classification (GTDB taxonomy): domain Bacteria; phylum Bacteroidota; class Bacteroidia; order Bacteroidales; family Barnesiellaceae_A; genus Barnesiella_A. Next base: position 18,736 of record JAZRIS010000034.1, on the reverse strand, counting down.
GGAAAATATCTCGAATGTGCCACATTGCTCGAAGAGTTGGTAACCATATACAAAGGCTCAAGCAAGGCCGAGGAAGCCTTGTATTTATTGGCTCGAAGTTACTACGAGAACAAAGACTATCTTACCGCAGGCGAATATTTCAAAGCCTACTATCGCAACTTTCCCCGAGGCGAATATGCCGAGTTGGCTCGTTACTATTGCGGATATGGATATTACCTCGACTCGCCCGACCCGCGCTTGGACCAGAGTGGCACATATAAGGCCATAGACGAGATGCAACAATTTATCGACTACTTCCCTCGCAGCGAGAAGGCTCCCGAAGCACAAAACATTATCTTTGAGTTGCAAGACAAATTGGTATATAAAGAAGTACTTAACGCCCAGCTATACTACAACTTGGGCAACTACTTGGGCAACAACTACCAATCGGCCATTATCACCGCCGAAAACGCACTGAAAGACTACCCCTATACACAACACAAAGAAACCTTGATGATGATAATCCTCAAGTCGAAATATCAAGAGGCCGTACAAAGTTTTGAGGAGAAAAAACCCGAGCGTTTCCGTGCTGTCATTGACGAATATTATGCCTTCATCAACGAATTTCCCGAAGGCGCCAATGCCAAAGAGGCACAACAAATATTCAAGGTAGCCAGCCGATATGTAAAGAATTAAAAAAACAATTTATTATAAGCACTATGGATTATAAAAAATCAAACGCACCTACCAACACTGTTACTCGCGACATGATCAGCTTGTCGGAAGACACAGGCAACGTTTATGAAACCGTAAGCATCATTGCCAAGCGTGCCAACCAAATATCACGCGAGATGAAAGAAGAACTCGACAACAAGCTCCAAGAGTTTGCTGCCAGCTCTGACAAAGACAACATGGAAGAAGAGAACGAAAACCGCGAACAAATCGAGGTATCGCGCTACTACGAGAAACTTCCCAAAGCTACCCTTATAGCTACACAAGAGTATATCGAGGGTCGTGTATATCACCGCAACCCCGAGAAAGACAAAGACATCGAAGACGATATCGATTAATCGCACACTCGTTACAGAAATACCAATCGAGGCAAAAGACCGCTACGGCTCTCTTGCCTCGATTGTTTTTACATCGACCGCAAGTATATTTTCACTATTTTATATATCCGCATAAGATTTTACCGCCGAAAATCCGTGCTATTTATAATTTTTCTTACCTTTGGAGTGTGTTTAGAAATGTTCATCACAGCAACCCATGAAAAGAATCGTCATTATAGCATTCATCCTATGCGCAACCACCTCATTTTTAGGTATTGCCACGCCTCAATCTTCTACCATTGAGCGAGGAGATATACTGTGTGACTATCTCGACACAAGCATATCTAACGAAAGCATCAGCAACCTCGACACAACCATCGAGGCATACACATCGGCCCAATATGCCGACAATACTGCTACCGAACAATATGATGACGAAATAGAGATTATCCCTGCCAAGAAGAAAAAAAGCAAGAAGAAAAAATCATTCAACTCACCCAAAACCAAGAACTTTTGGGGATTTACGCTTGGATATACCTCCAAAAACTGGCGCAAACGACTACCGACAGGCGAAGAAAGCACCATATACTTTGAAGACGGAAAAAATCTGCACGGAATACAAATAGGCATCCGCTTCAATCCGCTTTTTAAGTACGGATTTGGCATAGATACCGGCCTATACTACGAATACTATCACTACCGATATACCCTACTGCAAGAAGAGAGTGAAGAAGGCAACAAATATCTATACAAGACCCTCAACGAGCACATTGTACGCATCCCGCTCCACCTTGAGTATCGCCTCAATTTCTCCAGAAGCTTCCAACTCTTCATTTTTGGAGGTATAACAGCCGACTATATTATATACGGCAGCATGAGTACAAGCAACCAGAACAACCTCAACAGCACCAGCGAAACCATCACCGATATATATGGCACCACTATCCCCTCCGAAAGCCGATTTAACATAGCATGGTCATTTGGTGGCGGCATACGATTTGGAGCCATACAGTTCAATGTAACCAGCACAAGAGGTTTTCTCAACTGCACGCCCAACAAGGAGTACATCATCGAGCAAGATAACCCTCTCAACATCAGCATGTCGGTAATGTTTTGACACATAAAACACAACCTCTTATACGCACACGCCCCCGCACCAATAGTGCGAGGGCGTGTGTATGTATTTGTGGAGCTGGAGGGAATCGAACCCTCGTCCAAACGAGGAACTGATGAGCTTTCTACATGCTTATCTTCGCCGAGATTGTAGGGAGATGGCGAGTGCGAAGCTACCAACCATAACCTTAGTCCCTAAAATTTCGCCATCGGTACGGGACAAGCCTCCGACTATTTCCGATATTATCTGCACCACCTATTCAAACCGCTTCGGAACAACAGCATTTGGGTGATGTCTCGTTCCCGCACCTTGTGGGGGAATAAAGCTAATCTACTGTACTTCGATTAAGCAGCGAGAGCGTAAGTGTTTTCGCCAATTAAATTTGTGAAGTCTGAGATTATAGAGCCAGGCTACGAAGCTCTGCATGCTTACACACCACCTCTACCCGCTGTCAAAGCCAGTCAGCCCCGGTGATGAATGATGCTTGCAACACTTTGCTCGGCATCATTGGGAGTGCGAAGATACGACTTTATTTCTATCTTGTCAAGCAATATAACACATATTATATTTTTAAGTCGCATCACACTTTGAGTATTGGCATAAATTTGCTAACTTTGCGCTTTAAAATATTTGATAAAAATTCAATCCATATACTATCATGTTTGAAAATTTAAGTGAAAGATTAGAACGCTCTTTTAAGATACTGAAAGGTGAAGGAAAAATCACCGAAATCAACGTTGCCGAAACGCTCAAGGATGTGCGCCGAGCATTGTTGGATGCCGACGTAAACTATAAAGTAGCCAAACAATTTACCGACACCGTAAAGGCCAAGGCCATGGGTCAAGACGTGCTCACAGCCGTTAAGCCAGGCCAAATGATGGTAAAAATCGTACACGACGAGTTGGCAGCCCTCATGGGTGGCGAAACTGCCGATGTAAACATTAACGGCAATCCGGCCGTTATATTGATGTCGGGTTTGCAAGGTTCGGGTAAAACAACCTTCTCGGGCAAGTTGGCCAAGATGCTCAAGTCGAAGAAAGCCAAACGCCCCTTGCTCGTAGCTTGCGACGTGTATCGTCCGGCCGCTATCGACCAGTTGAAAGTACTCGGAGAGCAAATAGATGTTCCCGTATATACCGAAGAGGGAGTTAAAGACCCCGTACAAATAGCCAAGAACGGTATTCAACACGCCATCAAAAACAACCTCGACCTCGTTATCGTCGATACCGCCGGTCGCTTGGCCATAGACGAGCAGATGATGCAAGAGATAGCCGCTATCAAAGCCGCTATCAATCCATCAGAAACCTTGTTTGTTGTCGATTCGATGACAGGTCAAGATGCTGTAAATACTGCCAAGGAGTTTAACGACCGACTCGATTTTGATGGTGTAGTACTCACCAAGCTCGATGGTGACACTCGCGGTGGTGCCGCTCTCTCTATACGCACCGTTGTCAATAAGCCCATCAAGTTTGTGGGTATGGGCGAGAAGCTCGACGCTGTCGATTACTTCCACCCCTCGCGTATGGCCGACCGTATCTTGGGTATGGGTGACATCGTATCGCTCGTAGAGCGCGCCCAAGAGCAATATGACGAAGAAGAGGCTCGCCGCTTACAGAAGAAAATTGCCAAAAACCAATTTGACTTCAACGACTTCCTCGCACAGATACACCAGATAAAGAAAATGGGTAACATCAAAGAGCTTGCCTCGATGATACCCGGTGTAGGCAAGGCCATCAAAGATATGGACATAGACGACAACGCCTTTAAAGGTATCGAAGCCATCATCTACTCGATGACCCCCGAAGAGCGCACCAACCCCGCCATACTCAACGGCTCTCGTCGCCAACGCATTGCCAAGGGTAGCGGTACTTCTATTCAAGAAGTAAACCGCCTCATCAAGCAATTTGACGACACACGCAAGGTAATGCGTATGGTAACACAAAACGGTGGTGCCGGCATGCGCAATGCCATGAAGAACATGCGTAGAAGAAGATAATATTCAACCCTTTAAATAGATAACAATGCAACTGATTGACGGAAAATCTATCGCGGCACAAATCAAACAAGAGATTGCCGACGAGGTGAAAGAAATAGTAGCAGCAGGAGGCAAACGCCCTCATTTGGCTGCTATCTTAGTAGGTCATGATGGTGGTAGCGAAAGCTATGTGGCACACAAAGTGAAGGCTTGTGAGCAATGTGGTTTCACTTCATCATTGCTCCGTTTTGATGAAAATATCAGCGAAGAAGATCTATTGAACGAAATAAAAAAACTCAATAACGACGACGATGTAGATGGCTTTATCGTGCAACTTCCCTTGCCCAAGCACATCTGCGAAGAAAAAGTTATTGAAACGATAGACTACCGCAAGGATGTCGATGGATTTCATCCCATCAACGTAGGTCGTCTTTCTATTGGCTTACCCAGCTTTGTTTCGGCAACACCCTCCGGCATTATCGAGTTGTTGCGTCGATACAACATAGACACTCGCGGCAAACATTGTGTAGTATTGGGCAGAAGCAACATTGTAGGCAAGCCCATAGCTACCCTGATGATGCAAAAGAGCACACCGGGCAACGCCACAGTAACAGTGTGCCACAGCGCAACCCCCAATGTCAAGGAGATATGTCGCACTGCCGATATTATCATCGCCGCAATGGGTAAACCCGGATATGTAACAGCCGACATGGTAAAAGAGGGAGCCGTTATCATTGACGTAGGTACTACTCGTGTAGCCGACCCCACCAACCCCAAAGGCTGGAAACTTACAGGCGATGTATGCTTTGACGAGGTAGCTCCATTGTGCTCATACATCACACCCGTACCCGGAGGTGTAGGCCCCATGACTATCGTTTCGCTCATGCGCAACACCCTCTTGGCAGGAAAGAAGGCTGTATTTGAGTATTAAACTCGATACAACACATCATACATCTACGAGGCTGTGTCAGAAAGTAAATTTTGACACAGCCTCTTTTGGTTTGTAAAAATTGCAACAACAAAGGCACTAAAACGCTGAATAAAAACGTTGTACACACATACACAACCAAGCCCTCATATCGCAAACAGCGCAGTAGTTTCTCGTAGGCAACACACCCTCGGTTTTACACATTTCCATTCTCGGTACTTCACATCTTATTTTATGTTTTTTTGGCATCACATTTTCAACTCAAAATTTGATTTTCAGGCAAAAAATGAGTAGATTTGTATAAACTTAAAAACAGCCAATAATATGAAATATATAGGAGCACATGTAAGCGCACAGGGCGGACTTGAGAATGCCGTCATCAATGCCCATGCCATAGGAGCACGAGCATTTGCGCTATTTACCAAAAATCAACGTCAATGGCAAGCTCCGGCACTCACAACCAAAGCCATCGAAGCATTCAAGGCCGCTTGCCAACAATATGGGTACGCACCCGAGTATATTCTGCCTCACGATAGTTACCTCATCAATCTGGGGCATCCCGAAGCCGAAGGTATTGAGAAATCGCGTCAATCGTTTATAGGCGAGATGCAACGTTGTCAAGCCCTCGGGCTCACAATGCTCAACTTCCATCCCGGCAGCCATTTGAGAGCCATTGATACCGATACCTGCCTTGCTCGCATTGCCGAGAGCATCAATATGGCTCTTGAACAAACACAAGGCGTAACTGCCGTGATAGAAAACACTGCCGGACAAGGCAGTAACGTAGGATATGACTTTGCACACCTTGCCGCCATCATCGAGCGCATCGACGACAAAAGCCGCGTGGGTGTGTGCATAGATACCTGTCACGCCTATGCCGCCGGATATGATCTTGCCACCGAACAAGGCTTTGAGCACACTTGGGAGGAATTTGACAGAATTGTAGGATTTAAGTACTTGCGAGGCATGCACCTCAACGATGCCAAGAAAGGACTCGGCTCGCGTGTCGATCGCCACGACTGCCTCGGTGATGGCATACTTGGCAAGCATTGTTTTGAGTTGCTTATGAAGGACTCACGATTTGACAACATACCCCTTATCCTCGAAACACCCGACGAAAATCGCTGGGCGCAAGAGATAGAATGGCTATACAGCCTTGAGAGATAACAAAACAAGAACAGAGAGCACTTGCAAGTGTTGTTAAAAAATACGATATTTGCGCAACCAATTATCAAAAAACATAATATTACAATGGATATAAACGTTACAGACAAAATCAAATATATCGGTGTAGATGACACCGATATCGACCTCTTTGAGAGCCAATATGTAGTACCCAATGGCATTTCGTACAACTCTTACCTCATTCTCGATGAGAAGGTTGCCATTATGGATACCGTAGATTATCGTAAACACGAAGAGTGGCTCGACAACCTCACCAACGCCTTGGAAGGTCGCACACCCCACTACTTGATAGTGCAACACATGGAGCCCGACCATGCCGGCAGCATAGAAAAAGTGATAGAACGCTATCCCGACATCAAAATCGTTGCTTCGGCTCGTGCGGTGAGCATGTTACCCCAATTCTTTGAGGATGTAGATTTTACCAACATGACCATTGCCGTCAATGAAGGCGATACAATAGACTTGGGTACTCACACGCTGCAATTTTTCATGGCACCCATGGTGCATTGGCCCGAAGTAATGGTTACATACGACCAAGCCGACAAGGTGCTGTTTGCCGCCGACGGATTTGGAAAATTTGGAGCATTGAGCCACGACGAAGATTGGGCTTGCGAAGCTCGTCGCTACTACTTCAACATCTGTGGCAAATATGGTGGTCCCGTACAAGCCCTTCTCAAGAAAGCAGCAACACTCGATATTGCTTGCATCTGTCCCCTACACGGCCCCATCTTGAAAGAAAACTTGGGCTACTACATAGGTCTATACGACACATGGAGCAAATATGATGTAGAGACCGAAGGTGTACTCGTTGCCTATGCCTCTATACACGGAGGAACAGCCGTAGCAGCCCAACGTATGGCCGAGATACTACGTCAAAAAGGCGCACCCAAAGTAACCATAACCGACTTGTGTCGCGACGACATGGCCGAAGCCGTTGAAGATGCTTTCCGTATGGGCAAGCTCATCGTTGCAGCAGCCTCATACGATGCCGGTGTATTCCCTCCCATGCACGACTTCTTGCACCATCTACTCATCAAGAACTACCAACGTCGTCGTGTAGGTATCATAGAGAATGGCTCATGGGCACCCTGCGCCGGCCGTGTTATGCAAGGCATGCTCTCTCAAATGAAAGATATTGAGGTTATAGAGCCCATAGTAACTATACGCTCACGCATGAAAAAGGCCGACATCCCGGCATTGGAAGCTCTTGCCGATGCAATACTTGCATAAAACAAGCAAGTGAGTAATAGAACTCTTAAAAGAAAAGAAAGAGGCAGTGCAGAACGATTTTTATAGCACTGCCTCTGTTCTATACCTACCCCCAAAGGATAGAGCAAATTGATAGAAAATAGAGCCTAAAAAAGAACATTGCAAGAAGAGCTGATAAGATTTGCAATATTATACTTTTTTAACTATACCGCCATAGTATAGAGATACATATATTTACTATTTTTGGATTTGATTAGGAATAGTGTTAGACAATCAAATAACTAAATTATAAACAATAAAAAAACAGACCATGAAGAAAGTACTACTTTTATCAGTAATGGCGTTGGTTTCATTGGCACTTAATGCACAACAATTAGCATTTGCCAAGATGCAAGCCCCCGCTATGCAAGAAGCAGTTGAAGAAAACAGCTCAATGGAATTTGGCTATTGCGGTGATTTCTACGGAGGTTTAGGATTTGGTGCCGGTACAGGACGTGCCCTCATCGAGATACCCGAAACTACTGCACAAAAATTTAATGGCGCACAAGTAACATCAGTAAAAGTGGGCATTGGCACATATGGATTGAATCCCAAAGCCAAAATCATTATCCTCAAAGACCTCAATGTGACAGACCCCGTTTACTCACAAGACTTTAAGCCCAAACAAAATAATTGGACTGAGGTAGAATTGGAAACTCCCTTTACTATTACCGGAGAAAAATTCTATATCGGTTACCAAATTTATTCAAGCTCTCAAAACAACTATCCGTTGGGTATCGACGATAGCAAAGCCAACCCCTTGGGCGACATCGCAGGTATATTAAATCCCACAACCAACAAGTATGAATACATGAATCTTGGCGAACAAGGATTTAACAACACTTGTATCAAACTGATACTCACAGGCGAAAACCTACCCGCATACGACCTCGCCATAGAAAAAGTATCGGCAAAAAGTTATGTTAAGACAGGCTCTCCCTTCTCGGTAACAGTAGATATCAAGAACATGGCTACTCAAACCATCAACACATTTGATGTAGCCTACCAAATCGGTAATGCCGATGCACAAAATATGGCAGTTACCATCGATGGTGGATTGGCCAATAGCAAAACATACTCATTTGCCATTGACAATCTCGTGATTAACGAAGATGGCGAGTATGACGTAACCATCACCATTTCCAACCCCAATGGTCAAGCCGACGAATATGACAGCGACAACACATCGAGCACACATCTCACTGCATCATCATTTATAGTGCCTCGCAAACTATTGCTTGAGAACTTCTCGACCCAACGTTGTGGCTACTGTCCCCCTGCGCACGAGATGTTGAACGAGATTGTAAAAGACCGCAACGACATAGCTTGGATAGGCCACCACACAGGTTTCTACGAAGATATATTCACCATTGCAGCTTCTCGTAGCTACCTTTGGTTCTATGGTAGCAGCCAAACATTTGCTCCCGCCATCATGCTCGACCGTCGCAACCTCTGCGACCTTGGAGCAGAAGGTGTTGCCAATGCACCCGTATTCTCTCCCGCCGGACAAGATGCTGTTGAAGAACTCATCGACTACTGCCTTGATATTCCTTCGTTTATTGGCATCGACCTTGAAGGTGGATATAATAAAGATACTCGCGAGCTCACCATCAAAGTTGTATGCGAAAAGACCATGGAACTCGAAACTGCTCCCGTTCTCAACATCTTCCTCACCGAAGACGGCTTGATGGCAGCACAAAGTGGTGCAAGCGAAAACTACATCCACAATCACGTAATTCGTAAAGTAATGACAGCCACATGGGGCGATGCCATTACTTGGGATGGTAACAAATATGAAGCTACTTACACCTGCACTCTCGATGCTTCTTGGAAGCCCGAGAATATGACTGCTACTGTGTTTGTTTCTGACTATAACAGCAGAAACTACAACGAATGTGCTGTTCACAATACAGAGTGGATAAGTATTGCCGAAATTAGTGCCGTAAACAAGGTAACCAACGACTTGCACAGCGTAGCTGCCTTTGGCAAAACAATAAATATAGATGGTGAGTACAACAACGCTGCCATCTACACTATTGACGGTCGCTTGGTACAACAAGCTCGTGGCAACGCCTACATCACATTGAACAACGCCGGTATTTATATCGTTGTTGTTGATGGCGTAAGTCACAAAGTTGTTATCCGATAAACCTCTTTTCTACTATACACACAGAGGCTGCATCCATTCGGTGCAGCCTCTGCTGTATTATACAACATCGTGAAGATAAAGACATCTATAACACGCTTCGATATAGAAATAACAAAACAGCTCCACAACAAAAGTGTGGAGCATAGATGACAGTACTATTAAAGCATACAACTACTCGGCATTATCGCCTCGTGTGTAGCCAAAATAGTTTTTCTGATAACGGCTGGGGCTGCAACCTTTCAATGCCTTGAATTGATGAAAGAAATTGGATATATTGATATATCCGCAAGCATAGGCTATCTCATTGATATTCATCTCATCTTCCATAAGCAACTTACAGGCATTGCCTATGCGCACCTCAATAAGAAAGTCCATGAAAGTCTTGCCTGTGCGTTGCTTGAAATATCGGCAAAAAGAGCCCTTGGCAAAGTGTATTATATCGGCAACCTCTTGCACCGATATGTCGCGATGATAATTCTCCAAAACAAACGTGTATATCTTGTTCATGCGCGAGCTGTCGGCATCGCGTGAATGGATAGAGTTGTAACCCGAACTTGCAACGAACTCGCAATCGTGCGACGAAGCTATGGTGACCAACAGCTGCAAGAGGCGCAACATGCTCTGAGCCGGCTCATCATCTACGAGAGCAAACATGGCTTGCCTGGCATACTGCAAGGTTTCACCTTTGACACATATACCCCGCTCGGCATTCTTGAGCAAAGTTCTCACCGATGCCATTTCGGGCAAATCATAAAATGCACCAAATACAGCAGGAGAAAGGTGAACAACGACAGCCTCCACCTCCTTCTCTCCGGGACGATTGCCATACGACATAGTGTGAGGCAGATTGGAGCCAAGTACAAGCATCTGACAACCGCCATCAATAGGTATCTCTCTATCGCCTATCATCATGCCGCCTTGTCCTCCTTGTACCAGAAATAGTTCTACCTCGGCATGCTGATGCCACATACTATATACAGGCTCTCCGGTGTCTTTGCGCACCAAAAAGGAACGTTCGGGATGAAAAGAAAAACTTCGTAAGGCGGGTTTCATGGTAGTTACTTTATTACACTTTTACTTGTTTACATAGCAAATATGAAAATATTTTTTGAAATATGCAAACAATTCTGTGAAGATAATACACAAAATAGAGATGAAAAAAAACATCACGGCAAACACTATTGCTTAACTTTGCGATAAGTCGAACAATCACTTATAAATATTACCTATATGAAAAATAAAATTGTTACATTCGGAGAGATAATGTTGCGCTTGGCAACACCCGACTATCTTCGTTTTACACAAACCAACTCATACAACGCTACTTTTGGTGGTGGTGAAGCCAACGTTGCTGTTTCATTGGCCAACTATGGCATGGAAACCGAGTTTGTAACTCGCCTGCCTCACAACGACATAGCACAAGCTTGCGTGATGGAGTTGCGTCGTTATGGTGTAGGAGTAGATAATATTGTATATGGTGGCAATCGCATAGGTATATATTTTCTTGAAACAGGTGCAGTGGCACGACCCAGCAAGGTTATTTACGACCGTGCCAACTCTTCTATTGCCGAGATACAACCCGGTATGATAGATTGGAAAGAGGTCTTTAAAGATGCCAAATGGTTTCATTGGACAGGCATCACTCCGGCCATATCGGAGGGAGCTGCCCAAGCCTGCTTGGAAGCTATAAAGGTAGCCCGAGAAATGGGCGTAACTATATCGTGCGACCTCAACTATCGCAAGAACTTGTGGAAATATGGCAAAACAGCAGCTGAAGTAATGCCCGAATTGGTAGCCGAGTGCGATATTGTTCTGGGCAATGAAGAGGATGCCGAAAAGATATTTGGTATCAAACCCGAGGGCTTTGATGTAACACAAACCGCCGGAGAGGTAAATTCGGCCGAATTTGAGAGTGTTTGCACACAACTGATGAGCCGTTTCCCTCGCATCAAAAAGGTCATTATCACGCTACGAGGCTCTATCAATGCCAACCACAATACATGGGGTGGTGTACTCTACTCCGACGGCTCATTAAAGATTTCGCGCCGTTACGACATTACTCACATTGTCGATCGTGTAGGAGGTGGCGACTCATTCATGGGCGGACTTATATACGGACTTAATACCTACACCGGCAACGACCAGAAGGCGCTCGATTTTGCAGTAGCCGCATCGTGCCTCAAACACACCATCTATGGCGACTTCAACCAAGTTACGGTAGAAGAAGTAGAAAAATTGATGGGAGGCGATGGCTCGGGTCGTGTTTCTCGATAATAATCATGTTTAATAATATGTGAATATCACACATAAAAGCACATTGAATTTTATGGCTCGTTTCAATATTATACAAAGTATCACTGTCATGCGCAACACCGGCATGGTGCCTGTGTTTTATCATAGTGATGCCAATATAGCCAAGCAAGTTCTCAAGGCTTGCTATGAAGGTGGTGTAAGGGCTTTTGAGTTTACAAATCGTGGCGACTTTGCTCAAGAAGTTTTTGCCGAATTGGTTAAATATGCCGCCACAGAGTGTCCCGATATGATTGTAGGTATAGGCTCTATTGTAGATGCTGCAACAGCGGCTCTATACCTTCAGTTAGGTGCCAACTTTATCGTTGGCCCTTGCTACAACGCCGAGATATGCAAAGTATGCAACCGTCGCCTTATCCCATATATACCGGGATGTGGCTCGGTAAGCGAGATAAACAACGCTCAAGAGAATGGTTGCCTCGTATGCAAGGTATTTCCCGCAGGAAATGTGGGTGGTCCCTCATTTGTCAAGAACATCAAAGCTCCTATGCCTTGGTCGATGCTCATGGTGACAGGAGGTGTTGAGCCTACTACCGAGAGCCTCACTGCTTGGATAAAAGCCGGTGTTACCTGTGTGGGTATGGGCTCGAAACTATTCCCCAACGAGGTCATTGCCGCCGGTGAGTGGCAGAAAATAACTGCTCTATGCCGTGAGTGCCTCGATACCATACAAAAATTGAAAGCATAAACATTTCTATACGAAACAATAAAACAAAGATATGAAAATCAATTACGAAGTGCGCTATGCCGCACATCCTGCCGATGCCAAACAATACGACACTGCTCGTCTGCGCAAAGATTTCCTTATTGAAAACCTCATGGTTGCCGACGAGATAAACATGGTATATACGATGTACGACCGCCTTGTTGTAGGTGGTGCTGTACCTGTAAATGAAAAACTCGAACTTACTGCCATCGACCCGCTGAAAGCACCTTTCTTCTTGCACCGTCGAGAGTTGGGTATATTTAACGTTGGTGGCGAAGGTACTGTCGAGATAGACGGCACCGTGTATGAATTGGGATATAAAGAGGTACTCTACTTGGGTAAAGGCGACCGCAACCCCATCTTTGCCAGCAAGGATCCTACACATCCTGCCCACTTCTACTTCAATTCGGCTCCGGCTCATATGACCTACCCCGATAAGAAAATAACCAAGGCCGAAGCTAACGTATTTACATTGGGTAGCCTCGAAACATCCAACCATCGCACTATCAACCAGATGATTGTAGGCCGTGTACTGCCTACTTGCCAACTGCAAATGGGTATGACCGAGCTCCAACCCGGTAGCGTATGGAACACCATGCCGGCACACACCCACAACCGCCGCATGGAGGCATACTTCTATTTTGAAGTACCCGAAGGCAATGCCGTGTGCCACTTCATGGGTGAGATGCAAGAGACTCGCCATATATGGATGCTCAACGAAGAGGCCGTTATATCGCCCATGTGGTCTATACACTCGGCTTGTGCTACAAGCAACTACACATTTATATGGGGTATGGCCGGTGAAAACCTCGACTATGGCGACATGGATACCGCAGCACCCACCGAAATGAAATAACAGGAGGATAGCTTTATGTTGGAAGGAACAAAATTGTTTGACCTCACCGGTCGCATAGCTCTCGTCACCGGTGCTACTCACGGATTGGGTATGGCCATGGCTGCAGCTCTCGGCAAGGCCGGTGCCACGGTGACTATATGTGGTCGTTCACAAGAACGCATCGACAATGCCATAGCTCAATATGCGCAAATGGGACTCGATGTCAAAGGATATGTATGCAATGTCAATAGAGAAGAAGAGGCTATAAACCTTGTCAAAACTATTCGCAACGAAGTGGGCATCATTGATATATTGGTAAACAATGCCGGTATTATCAAGCGTATTCCCTCACAAGAGATGTCAGTGAGCGAGTTTGAAGAGGTTATCACAACCGACCTCACATCGCCATTTATCATGTCAAAGGCGGTATTTGCCGGTATGCGCGAGGTAGGAGGCGGTAAGATTATCAACGTATGCTCTATGATGAGCGAGGTGGCGCGCGACACTGTTACCGCATATGCTGCTGCCAAGGGCGGATTGAAAATGCTTACCAAAAACATGGCAACCGAGTGGGCACGCTTCAACATTCAAGTAAATGGTATAGGCCCCGGCTACTTTGCCACATCGCAAACAGCACCCATTCGTGTCGATGGGCATCCATTCAACGAGTTTATCATCAAGCGTACACCCGCAGGTCGATGGGGCAATCCCGAAGATTTGAGTGGTACAATTATCTTCCTTGCATCGCCGGCCTCCGATTTTGTTACCGGTCAGGTCGTATATGTCGATGGTGGTATCCTCGCATGCCTCGGCAAAGCCGCACATGAAGAGTAATAAAAGACAACTACTAACTACTATCTACTATCTACTAACTACTAACTAAAAAATGCGCTACCCAATAGCGCATTTTTTAGTTACTCCACAACAATATCATACCTCAATATATTGTATTTCACCCGATAGGGCGTTCCTGATGCACGCTTGGGTGGTGTGGTATAGTAATAGTAATTCTTATTTTTGTCGAAACTCTTTATCGTAACAACCTGCGTTGCTCCGGGTTGCAAATCACACTCTACATACTCCTCGCGACGATGCAACTCTACACCACTCTCGGTAGTATATACGAGCTTGAGCAAGACACGCGATATGCGATAGCGCTGTGTTTCGTTGCGCAACAAGAAGCTCTCATGCGCATCATTGAGCGCCTTATCATATCCATGCATCGACACAGCCAATGGCGTAAACGGCACTTCGGGTGTCAATATCGTATCTATTGGCAACGGCGGAGGAAGCTCGGCCGATTGTTTTTGGGGTGCCGATTGTGCCGAGGTATGTTTTATTTGCGCCTCGATACTACTGCTACGTCGCTTCAGAAGGTTACTCTGCGAGTATGCGCACAAGGGTACCAATAACAATATGAATATGAAATAACGCATAGGTATGTTGTGCTTACTTCTCTTTATATTGGTTGTAACTCACTACCTTCTCCATAGATTTACGCTTTTTCTCGCGCAAAGGTTGTGTGGAATATCCCAAGACAATGTCGAGCAAGATGCGCTTATGTGAGGGAATACCAAGCAGTGATCGCAACTTTTTCTCATCAAACCATCCCAATATACATGAACCCAAACCCTCGTCGGCAGCAGCCAACGTGATATGTGCCGCAAGAATACCTATATCTATGTAAGGGAAATGCTTGTCCTTGACCACAGCTCCTATACCCGATGTGAAATTGGGATTTTCTTCAACCACAACAATGTGTACAGGAGCTTGCTTGGTAAAGTGATTCATACCCAACACCTTGGAAGATGTAGTATCGGCAACCTTATTTTTCAATTCGGGGTCATCTACAACTATCATCTTATAGGGCTGTGCATTGCAAGCCGATGGCGACAACTGCGCCGCTTCGAGTATGCGGGCTATCTTCTCGGGCTCTATGACTCTCGTGGAGTCGAAAGCTCGGTCGCTCTGTCGATGAGCCGCAAGGTCTATAAATCGCTCCATAATCTCTTATTTATCGGCAAAGTGCATCATACGAGAGAGATACTTGCCTATGATGTCAAACTCGATATTTACAATCGTTCCGGCCTCTATTTGGCAGAAATTGGTATTGTCGTGCGTATAAGGAATTATGGCCACTTGGAAAGTATTGTCGGTGGGATTACATACCGTGAGGCTCACACCGTTTACCGTTACCGAGCCTTTATCTACTGTAAAGTATCCGCGACGTGCCATCTCACGATCCAACTCATACTCAAATGTATAGTACCAACTGCCATCGGCCTCGACAACCTCACGACAACGGGCGGTCTGATCGACATGACCTTGCACAATGTGGCCATCAAGGCGACCATTCATCACCATACTGCGCTCAAGATTTACCTTGTCGCCCACCTTGAGAAGGCCCAAATTGGAACGCTCCAAGGTTTCTTTAATGGCTGTTACCGTATAGGTATCGCCATCTATACTCACTACCGTAAGACACACTCCATTGTGCGCCACGCTTTGATCTATCTTCAACTCATTGGTAAATGAGCAACTCAATGTCAAATGCAAATTGCCCTGCTCGGTACGCAATGCTCTTACCGTTGCAGCCTCTTCAACTATTCCTGAAAACATATTTATTGGTTTTTTAGGATGTAAAGATAGTAATTTTTTAGAATTTCATTACCTTTACCACATAAAAGTGGTTAATAAAACCCAACTCATCACAACATGCCGAAATATAAACAACCTATAATGTTTATAGTTTATAGTATAATAGAAGAGTTATATGCAATCTAAAGAAGTTGCCACAACCCGGCAAGCCATATACAATGCGCTGAGCAACAAGCATCTGCAAGAGGCCTTTGCACACTTGCGCCTGCTGACCGCACATATGCAAGAATGGAACATCGATACAAAACTCAATGAGCTGGAAACATCATATCGTTACATGATACAATATATGCTTGACGGTATTGAAGACCCAAGTCGCAAACAAGTGTACAATCACTTGATAACCAACACATATACACTCACCGACACGGTATGCGAAAAAATCCTGTCGGAAATAGACTCGGGCTTGTATTATAGCAAAAAACGAGGATTGAACAGCTCTCACAAGACACTCTCGCAAGTATATGCACAACTCGACAACGGTGTCAATGAGCTCTCGCTGGGCGAACTGCTCCCGGGCAACAGCTCCGTTACCAACAAGCGCAAAGAGGTAGAACATATAGCCGGCCAACTGTTTGAATATATATGGACCAACTATCCTGCACAAGCCGACGACTACGCAACACTGCGCGAAGCATTGCAACCACACCATCTGCCGGTATCGGTATCGGCTATGATTGTGTCGGCCTTGACGCTCAATATCATACACCTGTTTGACGAAAGCAAGATAGACATACTCATTGACACCTATCTGCACCACGACAGCCCGGAGGTGCAAATACGGGCACTCTGCGGCATACTCATAGCCATCAAATGCTACTACTCACGACTACACCTCTATGGTAACCTTTGCGGTCGTATATCGCTATTGACCGATAACATACAATTCAATACCGATACTCGCAACATCGTATTTCAATTTATAAGAAGTCGCGACACCGAGAAGATTTCAAGAAAAATGACCGAAGAGGTACTTCCCAAGATGATGAAAATAAGCCCTTCGTTATATAAAAAAATCAAAGAGGATGACGCATTGAAAGAAATAGAATCGCTGGAGCAAAATCCCGAATGGCAAGAACTTCTCGACCAAACAGGCATCGCAGACAATATTATGGAGCTGAATGAGTTGCAACGAGAGGGAGCCGATGTGTTTATGAGTACATTTGCACACCTCAAAGGCTTCTCTTTCTTCAACGATATTGCTAATTGGTTTGTACCATTCGTAACCAACCATACCTCTGTTAGCGAAGCATTGGGAAATGAAGAATGGAGCAAACGATTTGCCGACATACTGCACTCATCGGGATTTCTATGCAACAGCGACAAATACTCATTCTGTCTTTCGCTTGCCCATGCACCGGCAGAACAACGCCAAATGATGGCTTCACAATTTCGCCTCGAAAACGCTCAAATGCAAGAAGATGCAAAGAGTGAGCTATATCGACAAAGTAACGAAAGAGAAAACATATCCAATCGCTATATACAAGATTTATACCGATTTATCAAGCTACACCCACGACGTGGCGAATTTAAAGACCTCTTTGCCACACCCATACAAGAATTGCTCGACATCCAACAATTATCACCCATCCTTCGTGATGGAAAGTTACTGCAAAGATTGGGCGAATATCTACTAAAAAACCAATACTACAACGATGCCGCCTACATATTTGAGCAACTGACACAAAACAACTTCACAAACAGCGAGCTGTTTCAAAAGTGTGCCTATTGTCATCAATCATTGGGCAACTATCAAGAGGCATTGGAACTCTATCTCAAAGCCGACCTTATCAAGCCTAACAATGGGTGGATATTGCGCCAAATAGCCACATGCTACCGCAATATCAAGAAAGTAGAAATGGCTCTCGACTATTTTCTGCGAGCACTGCAACTCGACCCCGATAATCTCTCAATCAACCTCAATATCGGACACTGCTATCTGGAACAGAAAGAATACGAAAAAGCACTCAACTACTACTACAAAGTAGATTTTCTCGACGACAAGAACACCAAGGCTCGTCGTCCCATTGCTTGGTGCTCATTCTTGGCCGGTAAATACGAACAAGCGGCAAGCTGGTACAACAAAATACTTAAAGACAAGCCCACTGCTCTCGACTACCTCAATGCCGCACATGTAACGTGGGCTCGGGGCAATATGCACGATGCTATCAACCTATATCTGCAAAGTATCAATGCCGACAACAACGATATAAAACGCTTTGTACAGAACTTTGAACACGACATACAAGAACTTATCGATGCCGGTATCAAGGCCGAGGATATTCCTATCATTCTCGACCATATATTGTACAAAGCCAACGAAGAGCACAAGCACTAAACATCCATAGAAAAGCATAAAGCCCCCGATGTGGGGCTTTTTTTATGATTATACCTCAAATTGATACATTGCCATAATGGCATACGCCTGTATGTCGATGGTGGGATGCGGGAGTGCTTTTGTGGGTGTGGCTATATAGGCGGGTGGGTGTACTATACGGATGTTGTGCGTGTGTGGGGGGGAGCGGTGCGGGTGTGGGGGGTGTATATAAAAAAACATCGCCCCGGCAACTTTCGTTGTCGAGGCGATTTAAGTGGCGGCT
>JAZRIS010000033.1:0-4329 GCA_045645425.1 Barnesiella sp. | reverse complement strand
GATTTCTCAACCCCTCCGGCTTGGCAGCCACCTCCCCTATATTTTGCCCCGGCAAAACACAGAGGAGGAAAAATGCACCACCTTGCGTGTGGTATAGAAGAGGGTAACCTTTTCTGCCCCTGCGAGTGAAACGAGATAGGGGAAGTCCTCGAAGAGGGAAGGGGTTAATTAATTCACACAATAGGTTGTAAAAAAAATAATCTCGACTTTCAGTCGTGATTTCTCAACCCCTCCGGCTTGGCAGCCACCTCCCCTATATTTTGCCCCGGCAAAACACAGAGGAGGAAAAATGCCCCACCTTGCATGTGGCGTAGAAGAGGGTAACCATTTCTGCCCCTGTGTTGCGAAGCAATATAGGGGAAGTCCACGCAGTGGGAAGGGGTTAAAAAAACATCCTCCCTCTCTCTACCGAATGCATTTCCCTGCCATACACACATATTATATATAGAGAGTTATACCTCTTGCTACTTCTCTTTTTCGCCTCATTTGCCTCTGTTGCAGTTTGTTTTATCTCATTTACGGCCACGTTATCCCTTTTTATCTCAATTTTTTTTTATCGCCGAACGCAAAAAAATCAAAAAAAAAATTGCTCAATCTTTTTTTTTGAGTAGTTTTGCACTTTAGAAATAATCTTTTTATTCACTAATAATTATTCTTATGAAAAAGTTTTTACTATCTATGGTAGCTGTGCTTTTTGCTTCCTTTGCAATAGCACAAGACTATCCTGTCGTAACTTCTGTCGATGAGCTCAAGAGCTATCCCGAAGGTACAGTTGTTCTCTATGAGAACATCGAAGTTGTCAAAGTTAAAGTCGATTATGGCTATTATGAGCTAACTCAGTATTGTCTTCCTGACGAGAGTACTGTGGTTGATGGTAACTTCTTCCCCGTTCCCGCATCTTTCTCGGCTATTGGTTCTCTCGTATCTGCTCAAGATGGATCAGAAACTCTTACTTTTCAAGTTCAAGAACTTGTAAGTGTAAGTAGCTTCTTCAACCTTGGCGAACTTGTCAATTTTGCTTCAAATGCTCGCAATGCCGAGATAGTCAACAATTCGCCCATCATCAAGTCTCTTGAAGGTACAGCTATTGTTACTTGCATTTATGACAATTATGTATTCTACTATACATTGGTTCCCAATAACTATGGCGGTCAAGAAACTATTTATGGTATCTTTAATGTTCCCAACATCGAGCAAATCCAATCTTGGGACTTGTTCGTAGGTGCCGAGTTGTTTGCCTATGATGGTTTCTATGGCTCATACGCTGTTCCTACTCAAGAACGTGGCTGTGGTTGCTTCAACCTCTCTCAAGCATGCTCTTTCACTGCTTACAACTGGGAACCCTATCCTATCCAATACAATCCCTCTGACATGGAAAGTGTTTACGGAGGCTATATAGCAGAAGGTCAAGCTCTTCGCTTTGCCCCCGGTGGAAATTTTGTTGA
The DNA here is from genome assembly GCA_045645425.1 of Barnesiella sp. Classification (GTDB taxonomy): domain Bacteria; phylum Bacteroidota; class Bacteroidia; order Bacteroidales; family Barnesiellaceae_A; genus Barnesiella_A. Next base: position 2,884 of record JAZRIS010000033.1, on the reverse strand, counting down.
GCGTGATGGCAAGTACTTCTATGAGAAAACCGTTACTATCTATGGCTGGGATCCCGATACTTATGAAGATATCATAACTGAAGAACTCGTTTCTATGGAGATTTTCAGTGTCAATGCCGACATCGACCTCGCTAACTATGCTGGTACTGTATCTGAACAGTATCTCTGCGGTGTATGGGATTGCACTACAAGCGATAACAGCCGCTTGTTGCTTACCGAGTTCATGGGTACAGAGAAATTCTATGAGAATATTGCCGAATTCCTCGCTGTTGGTAGCCAATATGAGGAGGAAATTCCTGCTGTATTTAACAACCCCATGACTGTTACCTACAAATATGACGATGGTAACTACAAATTTATCATCATCGTTGAGGACGAAAGCGGTGCTTTGGCTCTCGATTTCGGTGAGGCTATTGATTCTGAGTCTTATGCAGCTGTTCAAGCTATCAATGTAGGTGACGTTATTACAGGTGTTAAGGGCTTTGCTCAATTCTATTGCCATAGCGAAGCTCCCAATATCGATTGCGCTGTAATGGATTGGGATACTTATGAGGTTATTACATATCTCCCCACAGTAGAATCTACAGGTGCTACTGTTGAGCCTGCCTATACTGTTACTGTTTCTGATATGCTCAACGAATGGGCCGACTGTCAAAATTATAATACCGCTCCCAAAATTGCCAACAACGTTGTTCGTTTGGTAGATGTTCAAGTGGTTGAGGTTGAAGACGAATGGGGCGATGTTGTTAAGTACCTCGTTCAAGGTAAGGATTCTATGGAGTTGTCAAACCTCTGGGGTGAAAACAAAATGAACTTCCAAACTTTCGAGCGCAACAACATGATAGGTATTGCCGACTATTGCTGCATCAATAGCAACTATATCTATCAATTCATGCCTCTCTCTCAAGAGCACATCACCGATGCCAGCCAAATTATAGAGGTTACTACTCTCGAAGAGTTGCAAGCCAACGAAGGCAACCTCGTTGTTGTTAAGAATGCTACTGTCGAGATGATCAAAGAGATGTACTATAGCAATCCCTTCATCTTCGGTGGTGAGGTATATGTTGCCGGATTTAACTTTGCAGGTACATTCGACCTCTATGGTTTGTATGCCGACGATGCATTCTCGGTTTATGAGGTTAAGGCCGTACATGCTTTTGCTACTATTTCTGATATGAACGGCTTCTTGCTCGCTTATCCCGAGGCTGCCGGTCAATCTTACAACGTATCTGCTCCCGTTGTTGTTACTCACGTTGAGGGTGAGAACGTATTCGTACAATTTGACGGTATGACCGAGTATGGTCAAGAAATATGCATGGGTACTCTCCTCCAAGGTCTTAACATCGATGTTAAGCAAGGCGATATGCTCCAAGGTATCAAGGGTATCTCTAACCCCTGTCAATATGAATATGCCGGTTATGACCCCGTTGTTACCAAGGGTAGCAACTTCGTTCTCGATGCCGATGCCGAGATTACTGTTCTCAGCAGCGATAACGAAATCAACTATGGCTCGGCCAACGAGTATGCCTATATGATTGGCTCTATGCCCAGCTTGCAAGGTGCCGCTGTCAAGATTATCCCCGTAGGTGCTATTACCGAAGAAGATGGTCGCTACTACTATAGCGAGATTGCTTATACTTACGACGAAGAATGGAACCAAATCGAGGTTCAATATGTTGTTGAGCTCGTATCTTCTGTTGTTGATTTGTCAGAGTGGGTAGGTGCTACTCTTGATGGCAACATCATCGGTGTAATCGACTACAAGAATACTTCTGACGATGTTAAGGTATATGTTCATGGTCTTGCTTCAAATGTTATGGTATTTGACAACATTGCCGCACTCGTTGCCAATGGTCCTATCGAAGACTGGACTGTAACAGTAACATTGGCCAACCCCGCTGTTGTAACATACGTTTACAACGGTTCTTGGAGCCAATATATCACTGTACAAGACGCTACCGGTGCTATCCTCATAGCTTTGCAACACTCTGCTGCCGACTATGCTGTGGGCGACGAAGTTTCAGGCATCAAGGGTAAGACCGAATGGTGGGATGGCGCTACTCCCATGATTAGCGGTTACAACGAAGACTCTTATGTAGATTACGAACTCACTATCTTGAGCCAAGGCAATGTTGTAGAGCCTACCGTAGCTACTATTGCCGAGCTCAATGAGGAATACCTCTATGCCGATGAATACTATGTAACTCCCACTACTTGGGTGAGCAAGCTCGTACGCTTGGAAGGTGTTGAGTTTACTACTGCTACCGACAAATATGGCGATGAATGGCCCTGCCTCAAACAAGGTGAAGACGTATTGTTCGTAGTGAAGAAATTTGGTGAAGACTTCGGTTTGGCTCAAGGCGATGTAATCAATGTAACCGGTGTTATCGACTACAACAAGATGAACGTAAGCAACCTCTACACTATCTGTCCTCGTTCGGCTGCCGATATCAACGTGATTTCAGCTGTTGAGGGTGTAGTTGCCGAAGGTAACATCTATCTCGACGCTGCATACCAAGTGGTAGCTCCCGGTGCTGTTGCCGTAGCTCTCTATGACATCAACGGTCGTCAAGTTGCTACTACCGACGCTGCCGGCCTCGCCGAGGGTGTATATGTAGTACGCGCTACATACGCCGATGGTAATGTTGTTGTTGCCAAAGTGGTACGCTAATTGCACATACCCATATAAGCGGTGACGATACTATGATGATACCGTCATCACAAGTCCGGAAACTATGAAGCTCCGCCTCACAAGTCCGCCACCGCAATTACAAAAAATTAGGTCACACACCCGTGTGACCTAATTTTTTGTGTAGTGAGGGTAACCTTTTCCTCCTCTGTGTTTTGTGTTAAAACCGTGTGAAGCACGGGTCGAGGAGCGGTA
>JAZRIS010000032.1:0-24234 GCA_045645425.1 Barnesiella sp. | reverse complement strand
CGCAACACAGGGGCAGAAAAGGTTACCTTCTCGACTTTACGCATGCAAGGTGCTATATTTTTGCTCCCATGCCCGAGGGGAGCAAAAAGTTACCAACTTATATATAACAAAAGAGGTCGTGTCTGTGACACGACCTCCGATATTGGATTTACGTTAATGTATTAACGATTGAAGTTTGTGCTGATGCCGCTGAATGACATGGGTTCGCCTGCCAATTCTACCTTAACGGGCTTGTCAAACTTCTTAGCACCCACGGCTTCTACGTTACCGTCTTTGGTGAGAACGAGTTGGTCGAACTGCATGATAGTGTACCAGCCTTCACCTTGACCCAAGTCGCCATAAGCGAAGAAACGAGGAGCGGCTTCATTAACATACATACCCATCAAGTCCTCAACGGGAGCGTCTGTGTTGCCATTCTCATCGGCCAATACAAATTGCCAATATGAGGCGATTTGGTTACTTTGAACAAAACCGAGTACTACGTCTATGTAATTACCATCATCATACCAGTCGAGTTGACCAATAAGGGTAAGACCTTGTTGTGATGCATAATCAATGAAAAATGCCTCTTGATAGTGAGCACCCTCATAATCATACTCATAAGTCAATGCGGGGAAAGGAAGATCGCGCACACCGGCTGTACCATAAACTCCTGTGAGAAGACCTTCAACACTCCACTCGATAGCAGTGGCTGTGGGAGGAGTCTTGAACAATTGTGACAAGTCAAAGGCATCGTTTACTTTACTAAAGGTCACGGGTACTTGGCCTTCATATTGCTCACCTTGTTGAGTGAATACAATTTCGAAATTGTAAGTGCCCTCTTGGAAGAATGCAGTGGGGTCTTGGGGATCGTCATTAATAGTATTATCTACCATCCACCAAGGACCGTTGGGCAACTCTTCTTCGTCGAAGCCGTTTACGAGAGCAGCCATCTTGTTGCCATATTTGTCCTCAACAGCGCCTTCGGGGAATGAGAGCAATACAACAGAGAGAGTCTCGGCCTTGAACTCAAAGTCGGTAGGCAATGTAACCACGAGGTTGGTACCAGAAGCCATAGCAGAAGCATTACCGCTATTGTAGCTTACATAACCATCAACATACTCAAATACCTCGTAAGTAACAGCGGGCATGTCGTCGGTGCGAACAATGTTCTCGCTGAAAGCAACAGTAACTTGCTTGCCCTTAGCGGCAGCACGGAGAGGCTCGGCAGCGCTTGAAGTGATAACGGGAGCTGTAACATCAACAGCACCAACAGTGACAGTAGCAGTTGTTTGTACACCTGCCTCGTTGGCAGCCACTGCATATACAGTGTAGGTGTTGCCGGGAACAAAGCCGGGAAGAGTGATACCAAGAGTATCGCCCTCTACATTGGGCTCGGCGGGATAACCGCCATACATACCTTTGAGAAGGTCGGTGTAGTTGATTTCTTGCTCAGGACCTTCGGCATAAGTAAAGTAGAACAGAGTTGCATTCTTGATATAGAATACTACGTCCATCTCATCGCTGATGAGTTGGCCTGTAACAGAGTCCAAGGGAGCAACCTCGATAGTAAGCTCAGGCTCGGGACCCCAAGTGTCACGAGGGAGCGACTCCATTGTTTCCCACTGGGCGCAACCGGTCATGAGAAGACCGATTGCGAGTGAGAGAATATATACTAACTTTTTCATTTCGTTAATTTTTTACTTAGTTAATACATTATTACTTTGTAAATACAGGAGCTACAATAGCTTGGTAGAAACCTTCGTCAAATGCAACAAGCATATCGCTCCAACTGATTTCAACGGTAGATTCTGTAATTGTAAACATACCTACAACATTACCACCGGTCTTAACGTCGCCTGTATAGATACCCAATACGATATTGTAGTTTTGATCGGGACCTCCAAACAATGTTTGACCCAAACGCATGGTAATAGTACCGGCAACCTCATCTACAGTAGCCTCAACAGGATTGATATCACCTGCAGTAAGACCTGCAAAGGGTTGAAGAACGGGGTGAATCCATATCTTGTTGGGTACTTCTTCGTCGGCAGTAACTGTCAAAGTCCAATCAATAGATGTACCATCGAAACCAGACTCACCAGAGGCAGAGTATTCACCCAAAAGACGGTTGAAGGGAGTCTCATCGTCGAGGATAGTAACAGTGTAGCTGTTCATAGCACCCTTGTTGCAACCTTGGATGTTGGTGAGGTTTACGTTGAACTTCTTGTTGGGCTCGCGCACATCGTTATCTACACCTTGCAACACGATAGCAGCAAATTGGTGCTCGGCATCGAAGTTGATAACATAGGGAGCTTGACCAAGTTGGATAGTATCAACATTGATACGTTGGTTGAAAGTAGGACTTTGGTTGTCATAGTCGATGCTGTAACGAACAGCCGACAACAAAGTGAAGTGGTCGCCTTCAGTAGCAGGATTGGTAAATCCGTCGTTGCTGAAAGAAATCTCGGTAGAGGCATTGATACCGGCCAACGAAGCGCAATAGAGCGAAAGCTCAATAGTACCAAGCTCCTTACCATCCTTCTCATACATCATGCCCGAAGTCTTATCGAAGGCAATGAATGCTTGCGTAGCGTCGTCGAAAGTGGGTTGCTTATTCAAGTCGCAAGAAGTGAAAAGCAAAGCCGACGCAAGCGTTGTATATATTAAACTTTTGAATTTCATTGTTTCTATAATTTAAATATCCGTACTAATTACCATTGGGGATTTTGTTCCAAATTGCCATTCACATCAATTTCAGATTCTGAAATAGGCATGCACCAGTACTTGCTATCGAAAGGAATATCCTTGTTGATAGGAGTAGAAACGTCGGTACGAGTCATCACTTCAGAAGGACGAGCACCACCTTGGTTGGGAGTACCGATGATACGTTTGTAGTCGTGCCAGATGTGACCCTCGAAAGCCAACTCTTTGCGACGCTCGTTGAAGATATCGCCGTAAGTGATGGTTTGATAGGGAGAAGCACCGCGGCTTGTAGCCACAACGTTCAAGTCTTCGCGAGCAGCCTCAACCTTGGCAGCACCTTGCATAAAGCGAGCCTCGGCACGGAGCAAGTAGATCTCAGAAGTACGAATCATAGGTACGTTGGGGATAGCAAGGAGGTTGTTCTTACCTTGATACTTGGCAGGCCAGAAGAAGCCGGGATAGTCGGCGGGAGCGAGGAGCGAAGTCTTGCGCACGTCGCCATCTTCGTAGAGAGCGAGCAAGTCTTCCGACACGCGAACGTCACCATACTCGGCGGGGTCGGTAATGTTACCAAGGATAGTAGAAGACTCGGTAGTGTCAAAGAACACAGCGAAGATAACCTCGGGGTTGTTGCTCATGTTCTCATCGGTCCACATAGTTTCGTATTGGTCTTCGGTAGCAACGGCATAACCCATAGCGAGAACGTTAGAAGCGTGTTCTTCGGCTTTCTCATAGTTTTGCATATAGAGATATACGCGAGCGAGGAGAGCCTCGATAGCACCTGCCGAAACAGCACATTTGGCGTCCTTGGTACCTGCACGGAGGAAACCATCCTCAAGCAAGTTGCGAGCAGTAGTAAGGTCGTTGATAATGTGAGCATAGTTGTCGGCAACCGGCATACGAGCGGGCTTGTCAAGCACGCTTTCGGCGGGGTTTTCTTTAACGATGGGCACACCAAGCGACTCTACAGTACCCTCAGCAGCATTCTTAGAGATTTCATAGGGTTGAGCATACCAGCGAACGAGGTCGAAGTAGCAGTAAGCGCGTACAAAAAGACACTCGGCCATGAGGTTGTCAAGGTCTTGTTGAGTAACACCGGCCTCAGAGAGGTATTTTTCTGAATTTTGCTTGATAGCATAAATCACGTTGTTGCAACGGTTGATATTGACATAAGCATTGCCATATATCGAGAAACCACCAGAGGCAGTAAAGTTCCATTGTTGCCAGTTCATACCACGACCAGAATTGAGAGGAGAACCTGCAACGCAGTTACCACACATTACATCGGGATAAATTTGAAGGTCGAGACCATACCATGATTCAGATGCAAAAGCAACATAAGTCACGGCAGAAGCCATATCCAAGCCGTCAAAAGTTTCAAGCGCTACGTCGGCAGTAACCGTTGTTGTGGGCGGGGTGGTAAGGTCGCACGAAACAAGGCCAAGAGCCAGAGCGGCTATAATAAATATCTTTTTCATATTCTTAATCCTTTCTCAATTATTAGAATGAAATATCAAGACCTACTACGAAAGATTTGGTAATAGGATAGATACCCAAAGATGTACCTGTTTGACCACGTTCGGGGTCGAAGCAGTTGGTATCGTGGAAAGTGAAGAGGTTGTAACCGCTGACATAAACGCGGAGGTTGTTGATAGCAGCTTTCTTCATCCACTTAGAGGGGAATGTATAACCCAAAGTCAAGTCTTTGACACGGAGGTAGTCGCCACGCTCAAGGAAGCGAGTAGAAACAGTGTAAGACGAGTTGCTACCGTTGTCGGCAACGGGCTTGGGATTGACACCTGTATCACCGATTTCTTTCCAATACATACCGTCTTGACCGGCAACCTTCAACTGGTTGTAACCGAAGTTTGCACCGTCGTTCCAGAAGATTTGGTTATCGGGGTTGAGGATGTAGTTACCAATCTTATACTCGAAGTGAGCGCTGAAGTCAAGACCTTGCCATTGCAATGAAGTATTGAAACCACCCATTGCGATAGCCTCGGGAGAACCTTTGTAGATACGGCCGGCTTGAGAGAAGTCGGTAGTAATGAGTTTCTCGCCATTCTCGTCGGCCTCGGTGTACCAGAGAGCCTCACCATTGATAGGATTGACACCTGCATAGTCATATACATAGAATTGGTACATTTGCTCGCCCTTCACTACGCGAAGACCGCTACCACCAGAGAGGTACTCGTTTTGGTCGAGGTCAAGAATCTTCGAGCGGTTCATAGACAAGTTTACACCAAATGTCCATTGCAAGCTGCTGTTGTTGATAATATCAACGTCCAACTGAGCCTCGAAACCTTGGTTCCAGAGAGAACCTACGTTCTTGGTCATAGAGCTGAAACCGGTAGTCAAAGGAATGCGAGTAGCCATCAACATGTCTTCGGTAGTACGGTGGTAGTATTCCAACGAACCAGAGAAGCGATCCCAGAAGCGGAAGTCGATACCCACGTTGTGAGCCAAGTTAGTTTCCCAAGTCAAGTCGGGGTTGGGAAGTGAACCGGGAGCCCAACCATTGATACCGTTGTAACGACCGGTAGAATAGAGAGCATAAGCGGCGTAAGCACCGATGTTGTTGTTACCATTGACACCGTAGCTGTAACGGAGTTTCAATTGGTTTACCCACTCGGCATCTTCCATGAAAGCTTCCTTGTCGATGTTCCAAGAAGCACCTACCGACCAGAATACACCCCAACGTTTGTTGTCACCAAAGAGTGAGCTACCGTCGGCACGAACCGAAGCTTGGAGGTAGTATTTTTGACGATAGTTATAGTCGGCAACACCAAAGAAAGAGAGCATTCTCTCTTCAGAGAAACCATAACCTATATCGTGGTATTCGGGGTCACCGTTTTGAGGCCAAGGAAGTTGGGGATTGGTGTTGGCAGTACCCCAAGAGTCAGAAAGGCCTGTGAATTGAGTGTACTCGTGACCGGCCAAAACGCGGAGGAAGTGCTCGTCATTGAAGCTGTCGTCATACACAGCAGTGTTAGAAGTAGTGAAAGTGTTGTAACGAGTGTTACCACCTGAGAGAGCATTGTCAAGGTCGGCATTTTGAAGCACGAAACCGGGACGGAAGATATAGTTGCGAGTGAAGAGCAACTCGATAGAGTTGTTGGTCTTGAAAGTCAACTGAGGAATGGGCTTCCACTCAAGGTACATAGTACCGTTGAACTTGTAGTGCTCGTCATACTCGTCTTTCTCCTTGGCATAAGCCAATGCGTTGTTAGAGCTGAAACCGAGGGGGAGGTTGAAGTTATAGTCGGTACCATCGGCGTTGTAAATGGGAGTTGTGGGAGGCATAGCAAGACCCGAGAAGAAGGGGTTGATGTATGACCAACCGTCGCTTGAGTTTACAGACTCACCGGTCATGTGGATGTAACCACCATTGACACGAGCACCAAATTTCATCCATTTGTTCAACTCGCTATCAACGTTTACACGCATACGGAGGTTTTGATAGTCAGAACCGTAAGTAATACCTTGGCTGTTGTTGTAAGCGATAGAAGCGTAGTAGTTGGTCTTGGCAGTACCACCTTGTACGTTCACCTCATACTCTTGGATAGAACCTTCGCGAGTGAGCTCATCCATCCAGTTGTAGAAGGGTTGCGACTTGGTACCGATGGGCATGTAGTAGCTATTGGGCTTGCCGTTGGGCAATACAAGTGCATCGGGGTCGATACCTGCATTGTAAACAGCATCACGATACCAATCAACATACTCTTGACCATTCATCACGCCATAGTGGTTGTCGTTGGCAAGAGTAGTGATACCACCGCGTACACGGGCAGTGATACGAGCCTTGCCTTCGTTATTCTTACCGCTCTTGGTAGTGATAAGGATCACACCGTTGGCAGCACGAGAACCATAGATAGAAGCAGCAGCAGCGTCCTTCAACACAGTGATAGAAGCGATATCGCTGGGGCTGATAAGAGCGATAGCATTGGTACTTTCGGCAGCACCACCCGAGATGTTACCACTCATAACGGGAATACCATCGACTACATAGAGAGGAGCCGAACCTGCACCGAGAGAAGAAGTACCACGCACGCGGATAGTAGTAGCCGCACCGGGCTGACCGCTTGTTGAAGAAATTTGCACACCGGCCATTTTACCTTCCAACATCTTATCGACAGATGTAGCAGGGATAGAAGCCAACTCGTCACCGCTCACTTGAACAACGGCACCGGTCTTAGCTTCGCGGCTTTGTACACCATAACCTACAACGATAACCTCATCGAGGGTAGTTGTAGAAGATAGAGTCACTACCATACCATCACGAGCAAACACTTCGGCTTTCTCCATACCAATGTAAGAGATCACAAGTGTTTTAGAGCCGTCAGGCAACTTGATAGAGAAGCGTCCATCGGCATCGGTAATAGCCGATGAGTTTGTACCCTTAACGAGGACAGATGCACCAAAGATAGGCAGATCATCATCGCCGGAAATAACAGTACCTGTTATGGTTTTTTGAGCCATAGCAGACGTTACTCCTACTAACAGGGCACACAAGAACATTGTTAGTTTTCTCATACGTCTGAATTTAATTAAACATTAATATAAAAAATAGTAATTCTCTCATTTGTACTCTCCACAAGGAAGAGTGGTATTAGTCATAGGTTATTATGCTCTATCATCAGGGGCTCACGAGCCACATTTACACATCTTATTATATAGCACCTGCACTTCTACCACAACATCCCCTCAAAGAGAGATAGCGCAAGCAGCCATTTGTGCATTTTTAGCTACTATAAGACAAATACAAAGATAACAAGAAAGAAGCAAAAAAAAACACATCGATTGCAAATAGAATTATTTTTGCCACATCGAGTAACCAAAACGATATGAAAAAACACCGTACAGGAACAGAAACAGCCATTAACGCCATACAAAATACTGTATATCAAGTGTATAATTTTCACCCCAAAAGGTGCTTTTATTAACATAATTGCAGAAAAATGACAGGGTTAATATATGTTAAATATGAATTTACCCCCCTTTTAAGTGCAAAGTTAATTCTTAAAACAGCGATTGTTTTAACATAATTAGGAGCAATTTTAACAAAACAGAGAGAAAGTAGCGCATTTGAAGCCTCCAAAATGGAGAGGAGTAGAATATTGCATAATATCTACATGACAACACTTGATAGCATAAAGCATACACAATTCAACACAAAGAGGTATAGTCAATACATTTTTCTACAAATTACACCCTACAATAGCATTGTGCAATAATATATATTCTTTAACACCGCAAAAACTTGCAAAACGCCACATTGCAAGGGAAGGGCAAAAAAGAGCGAAACATATTTTGTCATCCTCACGGCAATGATTACTTTTGTGACGCAATGAGATTGATAATAGACCAAGGCAACAGTGCAACCAAGTTGTACCTTGCCAGCGACAACGATATTGTAGAGAGCATCGTTGCCGAAAACGAGCAGATGATAGAGTATGTGCGCGAGCGCATTGCCCGCGAGAACTTTGAGGCTGCCATATACAGCTCGGTGCGACGCGAATATGACAAGCACCTCATCAATGTGATGAGTCGCAAGATAGCACATATAGTGTGTATGGGAGCAACAACGCATGTGCCCATAGGTATTGAATACCGCACCCCCAACACGCTGGGCTATGACCGCATAGCCGCCGCCGTGGGCGCATGGAGCATGCACCCCGACACCCCGCTACTGGTAGTGGATGCCGGTACGGCTATCACATACGACTTGGTGTCGGCACGAGGCAAATTTGTGGGAGGCAACATAGCCGCCGGCATAGAGATGCGCCTGCGTGCCCTGCATGAGCACACCGGCCGACTACCCTTGGTGAAGAGCGACGGAGAAGTGCCCATGCTGGGATATGACACAGAAACAGCCATCCGTTCAGGAGCCTTGCAAGGTGCCGCCTACGAATTGGAGGGATATATAACCGCCTGTGAGGCCGAAAATCCGGGACTTTTGGTTTTCTTAACGGGAGGTGATGCCGAGCGTTTGGCTGCTATCATAAAAAGAACTATCTTTGTCGATAGAAATTTAGTTGCAAAAGGTTTAAACCGAATATTAGAATACAATGTCAAATTATAGACTCCTACTTGCCACCCTGCTATGCGCAATAGTCCTACCGACAGTGGCACAAACCCCCTACTCGCAATATGGATATGGCGAAATAGACAATGGTGCCACCGGCAACCAACGCGCCATGGGCAGCACCGGAATAGGTATGCGCAACAGCAACCACATCAACATGATGAACCCCGCCTCGTACACCTCGTGCGACTCGCTCACATTCATGTTTGACTTCTCGGTAGATTACAAAGCCAACTGGTATAACGAAAACAACGCACACGCACAGAGCCAAAGCGGCGGACTCAACTATGTCACCATGCAATTTTTGCTGGGCAAAAATGTGGGCGCAAGCATAGGTCTTGTGCCGGTGTCGCACGTACAATATACATACGGCAACAAGATAGAGAATGGCAGCTATGTGCGCATAGGCGATGGCGGATTGTCGCAACTATATGCCGGCGTGGCGTATCAGCCCTTTAAATGGCTGTCGGTGGGTGTGAATATGGGTTACCTGTTTGGCCATATACAGAATTATGTGCAAGTAGCCACCAACCCCACTACCGGTACTTATTACCGCACGATGTTGATAAACGACTTCCGATTGGAAGCCGGCTTGCAAACACCCATAGACTTGGATAGCAAGAACAACATCACCGTCGGATTGACCTACACGCTGGGCAAACCCGTTGAGGGCGAGGCATTGGCCTACGACACATTCAACGACACGATTACATACAAGATGCACGACTACTACTCGATGCCACACTGTTTTGGAGTGGGATTGAGCTACACCCACGACAAGCGCCTCACCGTAGCGGCCGATGCACGATACGACCTATGGAAGGATGCCAAGTTCTACAACCCCAACACCTCATCGTATGAGAAGATGAACAATCGCTTGCGATTGTCGGCAGGTGCCGAGTACCGCCCCAAGTTGGTATCGAGCAGCTACTTTGACTACATACGCTATCGCATAGGTGGCTTCTACGAGCAATCGTACATAAGGGTAGGCAACAACAGCGTGAGAGAATTTGGTATAAGCGGCGGTTTTGGATTTCCGCTCCGCAGCGAGAAGTCAATCATCAACGTCAGTCTGGAATACTCGCACCGTTACGGCACACCCAATGCCCTCTTGCAAGAAGACCACCTCGCTATTGTCGTTTCGATGACATTCAACGAGATGTGGTTCTGGCAACGCAAGTTTGACTAACCCCATACAACCCTCTATAACGCCACAACGCCACTCGATGAGTGGCGTTGTGTGTATGTGGGGATGGCGTGACGGGCAGTGACCCAATCAGTAGATGCCATAGGTGATGGAGAGCACCTGAAACTCGGTGCGGCGGTTGATTTGATGTGCTACCTCTTGGTCTTCTTCGGAGAGTGCGAGAATAAACTCCTCGGTGAGTATATCGCCTTCCTTGAATTGCGGATAGAGCGTCGCCAACTTTTTGGTAATGGTCTTGGGTACTGTTTCGCCATAGCCTACCGCCTTGACACGGTCGGGCGCAATGCCCTGTGCAATGAGATAATCGACAACCGATTGCGCACGTCGTTGCGAGAGCTCTTGATTGTAGGCATCGCGACCGCGGAAATCGGTGTGCGAGGCCAGCTCGATGGTGATATTGGGGTTGTCATTGAGGATGGTTATCAACTCGTTGTCGAGAGCATCTTCCGACTCGGGACGAAGAGTGGCCTTGTCGAAATCATAGAAGATATTGTCGAGAATGACAGGCTTGGTAACCGAGGCAAGCACAAAATCTACAACATACTCGGCATCGACCTCGGCCGTGTCGCTCATAAACTCTTGCTTACCATTGAGATAACCCCTGCATCCGGCCATCATCACATATCGCACACCTCTGTTGAGCGAAAAACTGAAAGTGCCATCCTTGCGACCACTCTCCTTCTGATTGGAGCCATCATCGCCAACGATGCGAATAACGGCATCGGGGATAGGCTCATCGTCCTTATCGAGTACCATACCCGAAATAGTAACCTTGATAGAAGGCTTCTCAAAGCTATATATCTTGTCGTATCCGCGACCATCGTTGCGATTGGATGAGAAAAATCCGCTCTCCTCGACACCATAGGTAATACCAAAGTCATCGCCCGAAGAGTTCATGGGATACTTCATGTTTTCGACCCTCCACACGCCGGCGGTATCGAGATGCGCCACAAAGAGGTCGAGGCCACCCATGCCGGGATGTCCGTCGGAAGAGAAATACAACGTACTGTCGGTGCGCATATAGGGAAACATCTCGTCGCCGGGCGTGTTTATTTTATCGCCCATATTTTCGAGTGTTCCCTCGGTATTGGTACCCAATCCAACACGCCATATATCGAGCCCGCCTTGTCCACCGGGCATATCGGAGGTAAAGTAGAGAAAGAGTCCATCGGGCGAAACAGCGGGATGGGCAAACGACGAGATAGTATCGGCAACAATATCGAGCTTGGTGGGAGCACTCCACTGGGCGCCACTGCGAGTAGAGGTAAAAATCTCGGCCGAGGCATTCTGGTTGGGGTCTTGTCGCGCCTTGCTCAAGTACATGGTAGAGCCATCGGGCGAGAAACTTACCATACCCTCGTCGGCCTCGGTATTCAATTCACCCTCAAGCAATTCAGGCTTTTGCCATGCACCGTTTTCGTCCTTCTTGGCCAAGAAAACATCATAATTCTTCACTCCGGTAATAGTGCTCTTTTTCTCGCCGGTGGCTTTGTCGCTCGAACTTGTAATGTACAGTTGGTCAAACTCTTCTCCAAGCAACATGGGCGAACAATCGCTGCGACGGGTATTGAAGAGATTGGCTTTCTTGACGGTATATCGGGTGGGGTTTTCTTTCCATTTTACAGCCTCAACGCAACCTATCATGCCATTGTGAGCCACACGACTGTCGGGATTTTTTGCAAGGAACAACTCATAGTTGGCAATGGCATCCTTGTACTTACCCTCGGCATGGCGGCATTGTGCCAAGTAGAGGTAGGTAGTACTGTCTGCATCGGCATACTTATAGCGCACGGCATTGGTATAGGCGGCCGATGCTCGGGCTGTCATATTAAGGCGACGATAACAATCGCCCATCATATAGGCTACTTGTCCGCGCAAGGGCCTATCGGCTTTTTTGGTCAATTTATTATAGACTTTGCGATAGGTTTGTGCAGCCTCAAAATATTCACCTCGGGCATACTGCTCATTGGCCACGCTCAACTTGGCCGACCCGCAAGAAGAGAGCAGAAACACTGCAACGAGAGCAGTGAAAATATAAAGGATATGTTTCTTCATTATCGACATGCTATACCATATATACATATAATATACGGCATTTGTCGCAATTTATTGCCTTGCAGTGCATGTTTAGCGAGTAACACGCCACAACAATGAGCTGTCGCCATAGCTCAAGAAACGAAAATCGTGCGACATGGCATAGTCGTAAATCGTGCGCCAATCGCCGGCAACAAAGGCCGAAACGAGCAACAAGAGCGTACTGCGAGGCTGGTGAAAATTGGTAACAATGCCATCGACAATGTGGAATTGATAGCCGGGAGCTATGATGATGCGTGTTGCACTCACCAAAGATTGGGCACCCGTGCGGTCGAGATAGTCGAGCAAGAGTTGCATGGCCTCGGCACGAGATAGCGTGGGATTGTCGGCATAGGGAGCCCACTGCTCTACTTGCAACTCTTGGGGAGTGGCATGAGGATTGCGATATAACGACAAAGCTATATAATATAAACTCTCCAGCGTACGCACCGATGTTGTACCCACCGCCACCACTCGACGCGATGAGTGGCACAACTCCTCGATAAGAGAGCGTTGCACCGATATATACTCGGTGTGCATCTCGTGCATGGCAATCGTTTGACTCTTGACAGGCTTGAACGTTCCGGCACCGACATGCAGTGTAAGTTCATGCGTAGGGATACCCTTGGCTCGCACGGCATCCAAGACTGTGGGCGTAAAATGCAATCCTGCAGTGGGCGCAGCCACCGAGCCTTCTATCTTGGAATATACGGTTTGGTAGGTAGTCTTGTCACTCTCCTCGGTAGCTCGATTGAGATAGGGAGGGATGGGCAACTCGCCTAATGTTTCGAGCAACTCGCCAAACGTTATCGACGTATCATCCCATGCAAACTCCACCTCATATCCATCGCCATGCTGTGCTCCGCGAGTAGCGGCAAGAGTCACTTCACGACCCTCATGTTCAAAGAGAAGTTGCAGACTACCCTCTTTCCACTTCTTGGCATTTCCTATCAAACAAAGCCAACGACACGACACAGTGCTCTGCAAAGACAAGGCATAATCGACAGGCGCAAGAGGCTCAAGGCAGAAAATCTCTATGAGAGCACCGGTAGCCTTGCGAAAACGCATGCGCGCCTGTATCACCCTTGTATTATTGAAAATAAGCATCACATCATCGGGCAGTTGCGAGGGCAAGTCCGAGAAGCGATGTTGCTCTATATTGCCCGCCTTATATACCAGCAACTGCGAGTTGTCGCGCTGTTGCAACGGGAACTTGGCAATGCGTTCATCGGGCAAGAGATAGTCGTAGTCTTCTATGCAAATATTTTGTGTATCGAGCATCATCAGGAAGAGATTTACATTATGGAGGGCAAAAGTACAAATTAATTTAGATATCGGGGCAATTTGACAGAGCTATATTAAGGTGTCAGATGAGGTTACCCACAATCTTCAACCGTCGCAATATGCGTATAAAAAGCAGCGTCACAACAAAAACAATCAACGCCGAAAAATAGGGATAATAGACCATCAACGAAGAGCCTTTAAACAACTGATAGCATATCTCTTGCGACACAAATAGGTGGAAAACATATATATAGAGGCTATCCTCACGCCCTATTTTAGAGATTATATTATCGCCCGAGAGCTTGAAATTCAAGAACAATACAAATAATGCTATCGACATAAAAGCCGTAGATATATACAAGTCGCCATTGTTGAAAAACAACCCCAACGCATATATTTCGCCCAAGCCCATCGCATAAAAGAGAGCAACCAACAACAAGGCCGGCAGCAAACGGATATACCTACACACCAAGGCCTCATATCTCTTCAACAACATACCCATAGCAAAAAATGGCAGTCCCGTAAAGAAGAAATTGCGAGAAACACACACCGGCAGGCTACTCCCACCAAGAAATACATGATACTTACCCAATAGCACAGCCGCAATAATCAAAAACGGAATAGCGAGAAAGAGATACTTATACAATTTGCATCTATCGACACACCACACAATGGCAAGCACATAGAGATAGGCATGCAAGTACCACAAGTGCCAGCCATAAATCGTACTGTTGTAGCACAAGAAGTCTATAATATACATCTTGAAATAGAATATATATTCTTGCCACCCATGAGGAATGATAAAGACCAGAGAATAAAAAAGAAATGCCCAACAGAAAATCTTAAAAACAGCCACCATACGCTTGCAAAGAAGAGCACCCATATCCGAACGGCCATAAGTAAAATATCCCGAAATCATAAAGAATAGAGGAACAGCACACCGACGCAACGGGTCTATTGGCATAGCCACATAGTGAGGAGGCATTACATGAATAAATACCACCAAGAAAGCACAGACAAACTTGAGCGCATCAAGCGAATAATTTCTCATCAACTCAATAGATTTTGAGAGCAAACAGCAATGTGACAATCCATTAAAAAAGGGTATTGCTACACCCTACCGGCAGATGTATTACCCCAAAAACAAAAAAAACTCCGAGAAATCTCGAAGTTTTTCTTGCGGTGCGTACGGGACTCGAACCCGTGACCCCATGCGTGACAGGCATGTATTCTAACCAACTGAACTAACGCACCAAATTATAACCCTTTAATTTATACAAGAGGTCACCACCCCTTTTCTTTTGCGATGCAAAGGTAATAGCTTTTTATCAAATACGCAAGCATTTGCGACAAAATATTTTTCAAAAAATTGCAACAAACACATAACATACTAAATAACATGCACTTACAAACAAATAGCAAGAACAACAAAAAGACAACAAATGTAGCAGTACACATTAAATAAATGTAAATAAGAGATAGATGAGCATCGATATCAATAATTATTCGTACTTTTGCTATCAGAAATTCTATGCCCTAAAGCAAACAGATATAACAAACAGGAAAAGATGGCAACAAAAGGAAAGAAAAGCAACAATAAAACTTCATCGCATATCATAGGTATATTATGGGGCATTTTTGCCGCCATTATCTTGTCGGTAGCACTATTGTTCATAGCTATATTTCAAGGATGGCTGGGTTATATGCCTCCCATAGAAGACTTACAAAACCCCAAGGACAAATTTGCATCGGAAATCTACTCGGACGATGGTAAGGTATTGGGACGCTTCTATCAAAGTCGCAACAATCGCGTGTATGTAGATTACAACGAAATATCGCCCTACCTCATCGAGGCTCTTATTGCTACCGAGGATGTGCGCTTTGCCGAGCACTGTGGCATAGACTTCCGTGCATTAATGCGAGCCATTGTCAAGCGCGGTATTCTCATGCAAAAGAGTGCCGGTGGCGGCAGTACCATTACACAACAGTTGTCCAAGCTCCTATACTCGCCCCAAGCCGGCAGTGTGGTAGAACGCCTTGTACAAAAGCCACAAGAGTGGGTAATAGCCATAAAATTGGAGCGCTACTACACCAAAGAGGAGATAATAAACATGTATCTCAACCACTTTGATTTTCTCAACAACGCAGTGGGAATACAATCGGCAGCTCAAGTATATTTCAATAAATATGCCAAAGACCTCAACATAGAAGAGGCCGCCACATTGGTGGGTATGTGCAAAAATCCATCGTTGTACAATCCTCGTCGCTTCAACGAACGAACAAAGGGTCGTCGCAATGTTGTATTGGGACAAATGAGAAAGGCCGGCTATATAACCGAGGCCGAATGTGACTCATTGCAACAGTTGCCACTGACGCTCGATTTTCGTCTGGTCGATCACAAAGAAGGCCCTGCGCCCTATTTCCGCGAGCGCATACGCCTGATGCTCACCGCCACCAAACCTGTACGAAGCGAATATGCCGGCTGGGAGTATCAACAATATGTCATCGACTCTATCGCATGGGAAAACAATCCCGCCTATGGATGGTGTGAGAAAAATCGCAAGCCCGATGGCAGCAAATATAACATTTACAGCGACGGACTCAAGATATACACCGGTATAGACTCTCGTATGCAACGATATGCCGAAGAGGCAGTGCGCGAGCATGTAGCCGAATACCTGCAACCTCGTTTCTCTCGCGAGAAGAGAGGTCGCAGTTATGCACCCTTCTCGCAAGACATCCCCGCCGACCAACGACAAGCCATATTGGAACGTGACATGCGCAACAGCGAGCGCTACCGCAACATGAAACGTGCCGGATATAGCAAGGAGGAGATTGTAAAGACGTTCAACACCCCTATCGAGACCGAACTCTTTACCTACAATGGGTTTGTAGATACAATTATCTCGCCCATGGACTCTATCAAATATACCAAAGCATTCTTGCGCAATGGCTTCATGGCCATGGATCCGTTTACCGGCAAGATAAAAGCATACGTTGGAGGTCCTGAATTCTCACAATTCCAATACGACATGGCCGGTGTAGGTCGTCGTCAGATAGGCTCTACCATCAAGCCATTCCTCTACACCCTTGCCATGGAAGAGGGCTTTACCCCCAACTCCAAGCTCCTCAACGAGCAACCCGTATTCCACCTACCCAATGGCGATGTATGGGAGCCTCGCAATACAGGAAAGACCCGCTTGGGCGAAATGGTACCCTTGAGTTGGGCACTCAGCACATCCAACAACTGGATATCGGCACGCCTCATCGACCAACTATCGCCCGAGAGCTTGGTGCGCATCATGCGCTCGTTTGGTATCACAAGTCGCATCGACCCCGTGTTATCTCTCTGCTTGGGAACGGTAGAGATTTCGGTTGAAGAAATGACAGCCGCCTACACAGCCTTTGCAAACAACGGCGTGCGTGTAAGCCCCATATATGTGACTCGTATCGAGGATAATCACGGCAACGTCATTGCCGAGTTTACACCCCAATTTACCGAAGTATTCAGCGAAAGAGCCTACAACCGCATCGTGCCCATTCTGCGCAGTGTTATAGATGAGGGTACGGGAGGTCGCATACGCTTCCGTTATAACATCACAGCCGAGATGGGAGGTAAGACAGGAACAACCAACGACATGTCCGATGGATGGTTCATGTCGTTTACCCCCAATCTTGTCACCGGTACTTGGGTGGGAGGCGAAGACCCCAGCATACACTTTGACAACATGAGCGACGGACAAGGTGCAAGCCTCGCCTTGCCTATTGCAGGACTTTTCTACCAAAAAGTATTCCGCGACAAGGACTTGCAATATGAGGGATATGTAGAGTCGCTCGAATTTGAATACCCCGAGGTAGAAGACGATATGATTGAGGAAGTCATTATAGAAGATGTGCCCCAAGAGAGTGTCGAACAGGCTATTGAAGGAATTTTTGAATAGTACAATCTATTAATTAAAAATATTTATGACAATATTACTCATGCTCGTAGGCCTCGCCCTGTTGTTGGTGGGAGCCAACTATCTTACCGAAGGCTCTTCGGCCATAGCCAAGCGATTTGGCATTTCAGAATTTGTAATAGGACTCACCATCGTGGCCATAGGCACATCGGCACCCGAACTTGTGGTAAGTCTTATATCTACCATCGATGGGGCTACCGACATTGCCATAGGTAATGTACTGGGTTCCAATCTATTCAACGCGCTGATGATACTTGGCGTTACGGCCTTGGTGTGCCCTATGAGCATCGAACGCAACACTCTCTCGCGCGATATTCCTTTCGGGCTATTGGCGGCAAGCGTACTTGCCATATGCGGCCTCGATATATGGATAAACGGCAATGCCGGCATTATTTCTCGCAGTGAAGGCATGCTCATGCTATGCTTCTTTATTGTCTTTATGGCCTATTCGTTGGCAACAGCCAAGCGAGATGAAGCACCCGAAGAAGAGGCAACATCTGCTACTCCTGCCAAGCAACGTCCTATATGGCTGGAGTTGATAATGATTGTAGGCGGTCTTGCCGGACTAATATATGGAGGTGATCTCTTCCTCGAATACGCGGTAATTTTCGCACGCAATATGGGTATGTCAGAGGCTGTTATCGCCGTCACCCTCATGGCAGGAGGAACGTCTATGCCCGAGCTTATTACCTGTGTTATAGCCGCCACAAAGAAAAAAGGCCAACTTGCATTGGGTAACGTTATAGGCTCTAATATCTCCAACATCTTCCTCATCCTCGGTACATGTGCAACAGTATCGCCCTTGCAGTTGGGAAATATCTTGCCTATCGACCTTATTATCCTCACTGCGGCATCACTCCTTGTGGCTGTTACAGCCTTTACATTCCGTCGCAATGAATTGGACCGAGCCGAAGGTGCAATTTTCATACTGCTATACATCGGCTATGTTGTATATTTGCTCATGCGATAGGAATAATTTTTGATTGTCGGCAACATTAGAAGCTCATACTCTGACTCCCATACGACACAGACCGTGTCAAATATTATAGACATCTATTTAAAAGATAGAGATATGGACAGCAAGAAACAAGCAGAAAATATACAAGCAGAGATAGACACCCCAAGTGCACCCGAAATCTCTGAAGGCAATTCCAATATATACGCCAAGGAATATTGTCTGAATTGTGGCACCAAGCTCAACGGTACATACTGCCATAATTGCGGGCAACATATCTCCGACCACACTCTCACCGTAAAGCGGTTTCTGCTTAATTATCTCGACAATTCGTTCTTGTGGGACCCCTTGCATATAAAGACAATAGGTCTTTTAATACGTCGCCCCGGCTATCTCACCAATGAATACATAGCCGGCAAGTACGTTTCGCAAGTGCAACCGCTCAAGTTGAACATGTTTCTATTGTTGGTATTCATCACGTTATTTCTATTTTTTGCCAGCAACGAGAAAATAAACGACTCTATACAAAACATTACCAACGATGAATTGGTATTTTCAATCGCTCAATTAAGTGCAATAAGCGAAGATGTTGAGTACCTTGAAAAGATAAAAGCAACACCTCGCGATACGATAAATCTACTTGCGCCCTTGGATTTGGCCAACACATATCCTTCGTTGATAGAGGCGCAAGAGGTATTATACGACAGTGAAGGAACGGAGCTTGACCGATTTGTTGCCGTCGTTCCCCGCCTATTGATAGAGGACAAAATCATAATCCTCAATGACGAGGGTTACTATCATTTCAATATCGAAATAGGCTCTGCGGCAGAAAATATGGCTCTCTTGAAATCGGTTTGGGAAGAGTTGAGCAACATACTACTACAATATCTGCCCATAATCATCCTATTGACAGCTCCATTCCTCTCATTCTCGTTGAGTGTTGTGCAACACAAAAAGAAACGCCCATTCTTGGACCACTTTATCTTTTCTATGCACTACATTGCATTTATAGAATTGACAGCCATCGCATTGTACCTATTACACCTCATATTTAACCCGCCCATGGATCTATTGAGCACCATATTTACTTTAAGTTCTTGCATCTATTTCACCATCAGTTTCCATGAGGTATATAAGACTACATGGTTCCGTTCAATAACCAAGGCAATGCTCTCTTCTTTGATATACTATGGTATATGCGTGGGTATCTTTACTGTGGTAATCCTTATAGCTTGCTTTGTAGTAGCCTTCAAACTTACATAATTGCGATATAGGGCGAGATATACAGAAAAAAGGGATATAGAAATATACGATTTAAAGAATACGGGTAACGTGGCAACATAATGCCATAGACACACAAGGCGCAACAGTATCATCGGTTGCGCCTTGTGTGTTTTATAGTATTGGGGTATATGTTTAAGAAATCTTGAACTCGATGGGCGAGGCATCCCACTCTTTGAGAAAATCTACCAACTCGCGAGTAAGCTGACACTTTCTACGCGAGCGCATCGATACTTGTCGGCCTATCTTTGCATCTATGATGCGGAAGGTTACATCGACACTGTTGTGTGATGTTTCGTGCATCAAATCGGACAAAGACTCAACAAAAGCCGGAGTGAGAGCTTCGAGTGGCAACGTTATCGCCAACTTAGAGAACAACTTGCCATGCAAGTCGGCCAACAAATCTATCGACTTGATAACGAGGTTGATATTATCATTATACCTACTACGCTCATAGGTAGCATGCACCATGACAAAGGTAGCATTACCAATGCGTCCAAAATTGCTATACTTGACATAATCACGACCAAAGAGAGGTATCTCGTCGGCACCCGTATAGTCCTCAATCTTGAGGAAAGCGTATGGGTTGCCGTTTTTTCCCACCTTCTCACGATAGCCTACAATGACACCGCCAAAGGTAATATCTTTTCCAAGTAGCTCGGCACGATTTTTAAGCTCCGACATACCTGTATTACAGCCATATTCAAGTTCCAATTTATAGGGGTCGAGGGGGTGAGCCGATAGATAGAGTCCTACAAGGTCTTTTTCGCGCTCAAGACGAGTTATTTGAGGCTCCTCGGCCACATCGGGCACTTGCGGTTTGGAGGTAGTAGCCTCCATGACAGCATCGCCCCACAGTGAATTGACTTGCGAGGAGCGGTCGCTCTGCACACGTTGTCCATAGCGCACCAAAGTTTCTACAAAGCTCACCTCGCCTTCGGCTACGGGCAGGAAGTTTTCTCTTTTCACCTCGGCAAAGGCATCGAAAGCACCGGCAGTGGCCAACGACTCAATGGTCTTTTTACCACAAGCCGAGAGATTGACACGCTCTACAAAATCGAATATGGAGGTATAATTGCCATTCTTCTCGCGCTCGGCAATAATAGACATGACAGCAGCCTCACCAACACCCTTGATAGCGCCCAATCCAAATCGAATATCTCCACGCTTGTTTACCGAGAATTTGAGCTGACTCTCATTGATATCGGGGCCCAAAACCTGTATTTTCATGGCCTTGCACTCACTCATAAACTTGGTTACATCGGTTATATCCGACAAGTTACGACTGAGCACGGCCGCCATGTACTCCGAGGGATAGTTGGCCTTGAGATAGGCCGTCTGGAACGCCACCCATGAGTAGCATGTGGCATGGCTCTTGTTGAAGGCGTAGGAGGCAAATTTCTCCCAGTCGCCCCATATCTTTTCGAGCACATCCTCGGCATAGTCATGTTTCTTACCACCGTTGATAAACTTGGGTTTCAACTCATCGAGCTTGTCTTTGAGCTTTTTACCCATCGCTTTACGCAAGGCATCCGACTCGCCGCGAGTAAAGTCGGCCAACAGACGCGACAACAACATGACTTGCTCCTGATACACCGTTATACCATAAGTATCCTTGAGATACTTCTCCATGATAGGTATGTCGTATGTAATAGGCTCACGGCCATGTTTACGAGCAATAAATTGAGGTATATAATCCATAGGGCCGGGGCGATAGAGGGCATTCATGGCTATAAGATCCTCGAATGTAGAGGGTTGCAACTCACGCAAGTACTTCTGCATACCGGGCGACTCAAATTGGAATGTTCCGGTAGTGCGACCCTCGCAATAGAGTTTATAGGTAGCCGCATCGTCGATGGGTATATTGTCAATATCTATCTCCACGCCTGTGCGCACACGGATATTTTCGATGGCTTCTTTAATAATCGAGAGGGTTTTGAGTCCGAGGAAGTCCATCTTAATCATACCGGTATCTTCAATGACACTGCCCTCATATTGCGTGACAAGCATTTTTTCACCGGTTGTTTTGTCATCGGCGGTACTTACAGGCACCCAATCGGTAATATCATCACGTCCGATAATAACGCCACAAGCATGCACACCGATGTTGCGCACGTTGCCTTCCAACATCTGGGCATAACGCATGGTATCGGCCACCTTCGGGTCTTTACTTTCGCAGGCTTCGCGCAACTCGGCCACCGAGGCAATACAGTTCTTCAAGTTCATCTTCAGGGGCTTACCATCTACTTCGGGCAAGCGGTCGGGAATGAGCTTGGTAAGGCGGTCGCTCTCGGCAATAGGCACTTTCTGCACACGCGCCACATCCTTAATGGCCGACTTGGTAGCCATCGTGCCATAAGTAATGATATGAGCCACCTTTTCGTAGCCATACTTTTCGGTCACCCAATTAAGCACCTCGCCACGTCCGTCATCATCAAAGTCTATATCGATATCGGGCAGTGAGATACGGTCGGGGTTGAGGAAACGCTCAAACAGCAAGTCGTACTTGATGGGGTCTATCTGCGTAATACCCAGACAGTATGCAACGCAAGAGCCGGCCGCCGAGCCACGACCCGGGCCCACCGAAACGCCCATATTGCGAGCTGCCGCAATAAAGTCCTGCACAATAAGGAAGTATCCCGGGAAACCCATCGTCTTCATGATGTGCAACTCAAAGGTCATACGCTCCATAATTTCGTCCGAGAGAGGCATGGGGTAACGCTTGGCAGCACCATCAAAGGCCAATTTCTTGAGGTAGTCGGCTTCCAACTTTATACGATACAATTTCTCATATCCGCCCAACTTCTCTATTTTATCTCGTGCCTTCTCCTCGCTGAGCACCACCTCGCCATTTTCATTGCGAGTAAACTCATTGAAGAGGTCTTCTTCGGTAAATTGTTGGCGATAGCCCTCCTCTGTGCCAAAATCCTCCGGGATGGCAAAAGTGGGCATGATGGGAGCATGGTCGATAGAGTAAAACTCCACTTTATCTATTATCTCCATCGTATTGGTCATCGCCTCGGGTATATCGCCAAATATGGCAGCCATCTCCTCACGAGTCTTGAACCACTCCTGCTTGGTATAAAGCATACGATTGGGGTCGTCCAAGTCTTTGCCCGTATTGAGGCATATCAAGCGGTCGTGAGCCTCGGCATTCTCTTCATTTACAAAGTGAACGTCGTTGCTGCAAATGAGTTTTATATCATTGCGTCGAGCTATATCAACGAGATATTTTTCTACCTCAATCTGTCGCTCGTAGGTGTCGTGCGAAGCACGCGGAACAGTAGCTTTGTGACGTTGCAACTCGATATAGTAGTCGTCGCCCCATATACCCTTAAACCACTTGGCGGCCTCCTCGGCATCGGCAACATCGGTTTTCATAATCTTTTGAGGCAACTCACCACCCAGACATGCCGAGCATACTATAAGTCCTTCGCTATACTTCTCCAACTCGGCCTTATCGGTACGAGGGTTGTAATAATAGCCCTTTGTCCACGCATTAGACACTATCTTGATAAGGTTTTTATATCCCTTTAAGTTCTTGGCCAATAGTATCAAGTGCCATCCCTTGTCGGTGCGTTGTTCTTGCGATGTATGTGCCACATACACCTCACAGCCCAAGATGGGCTTGAATATCTTTTTCTCCTCGGCCTCCAATTCGGCACGACAATCAGCTATGGCTTTATCTCTATCTTCGGCCTCCTCTTTACCCTCTTGCAAGGCGGCAAGGCGCTTTTGCAAGGCTTTTATATTGTCCTTGGTTTTGCCATTCTTCTTTTTTACATAATTGAAGAACTCCTTAATACCAAACATATTGCCATGATCGGTGAGAGCCATGCCGGGCTGACCATCCTTCATGGCCTTATCTACAAGAGCCGGAATGGAGGCTTGTCCATCGAGTAGCGAGTATTGCGAGTGAACGTGCAGGTGAACAAAGGGAAGTTGCATATATCGTGTTTTAAGGGGGTATAACGTGTTTATCTACTCTCAATTTTAGAGCAATAAAGATACGCATAAGCGAGCGAAAAACATCAAGCCGATTTGAATATTTTTCACAGCGAGCACAAGTATCTTCGATGCCTACCTCAAAGATACACTATTTGCCGCAAGAATAAAAGCGAAAAAGCGAAAAAAACCACACCTCCGATAATATATATACAATGAGGCGCACCTCACAAGAAGTGCGCCTCACAGGTCTATTTCAATCTTATTGTAAGACTACTATTATTCCTCCCACTTAAGGTTGGCTTGACGGAGGTAGCTCTTATAGCGCCATTGAGCATTTTCTTTGGCAGCGGCAAAGAGTTCGGCAGCTTCGTTGGGGCATTGTTTCAATACCGAAGCAAAGCGCACCTCGCCTTTGAGGTAGTCGTCAAACTTATCCCATTGAGGCTCTTTAGAGTCGAGAGTGAAGGGGTTCTTACCTTCGGCCTCAAGAGCGGGATTGTAACGCCACAAGTGCCAGTAACCGCACTCAACGGCAGCAGCCTGCTCAGCCTGTGCCTTACCCATACCCTTGCGGATACCGTGGTTGATACAGGGAGCGTATGCAATTACGAGTGAAGGACCGGGATAAGCCTCAGCCTCACGGATAGCCTTCAAGCACTGGTCGTAGCTTGCGCTCATAGCGATCTGTGCAACGTAAACATAACCGTAAGTTGTAGCAATCATACCGAGGTCTTTCTTGCGGATGCGTTTACCGGCA
>JAZRIS010000031.1:0-8258 GCA_045645425.1 Barnesiella sp. | reverse complement strand
CATAAAAAGGCAACGGATAGGTAGCATTTCTTTCTCTAATACCCACCATATACGGCTCCTTCTGCCGAAATTAACAATATGGTGAGGTAACACAAAAATGGTATATGTACCAACCACTTATCAAATTTCACCCTCATCCTGCCATTATTACGCAAGTTCTTAGTATCTTTGTAAAGAATAATATATTGGCTAA
The DNA here is from genome assembly GCA_045645425.1 of Barnesiella sp. Lineage (GTDB taxonomy): Bacteria > Bacteroidota > Bacteroidia > Bacteroidales > Barnesiellaceae_A > Barnesiella_A. The sequence goes on along the minus strand of JAZRIS010000031.1, from coordinate 8,065 downwards.
TTATGGACAAATTATTGAATTTTTTCAAGAATCATCGCATTATCACTACATTGTTGATGATGTTATTCATATCTATTGTACTGTTTGTTGCACTCAACATATGGCTCAGGTCATACACACGCCACGACAATCTCACCATGCTTCCGTCGGTAAAATACCTCACCGTAGAGGAGGCTGCCGATGTATTTGCGCGTCACAACTTGAAGTATGAGATTATCGACTCGGTATATAACGACCGAGCTACCCCCGGCATGATTGTCGAGCAAGTTCCCGCCGCCGATACCAAGGTAAAGGAGGAGCGAACTATCTACCTCACTATCAATGCCTACTCCCCCAAATCTTCTAAAATACCCACCATTATCAACACCTCTGTTCGTCAAGCCGAGGCACAGCTCAAGAGCGTGGGATTTAAGAATTTTGAAATAAAATATGTACCATCGCCCTACAAAGGCCTTGTGCTAGACGTAAAAATAGATGGACAATCGGTATCGGAAGATGCCAAGATACCCACAACAAGTCACCTTACAATCATTGTTGGCGAAGGCGAAGGCGAAAAGGAGGCCGAGAACGACTCTATTTCTGTGGCCGATGACGAAGATATACTCTTTATCATAGAGTGATAATACCTTGAAGACAACTCGTTATGAGCGAAGATATATATAACAACGACGAAGTATTACTTACCGACGACAACGAGCGCGAACTGTACGAGCACTTTCGATTTGTTGCCGACAAGGGGCAAACATTGTTGCGTGTAGATAAGTTTCTTGTTACACGCATGGAAAATGCCTCTCGCAACCGCATACAACAAGCTGCCGATGCCGGATGTATTCTCGTCAATGGAAAGCCCGTAAAATCGAACTATCGAGTAAAGCCTCTCGATGTTGTGTCGATTGTCATGGATCGTCCGCGATACGAGTGTGAAATTATTGCACAAGACATTCCCCTCGATATTGTTTACGAGGATAGCGATGTGTTGGTAGTAAACAAGCCGGCAGGTCTTGTCGTGCATCCGGGACATGGCAATTATAGCGGTACGTTGGTCAATGCCTTGGCATGGCATTTCCGCGACAATCCGGAGTATGATGTAAGCGACCCCCGATTGGGTCTTGTTCACCGCATAGACAAAGACACATCGGGATTATTGGTCATTGCCAAGACTCCCGATGCCAAGACGCATTTGGGCTTGCAATTCTTCAACAAAACAACCAAGCGCAAGTATGTTGCCCTTGTATGGGGTGCCATGGAAAACGACGAAGGTCGCATCGAGGGTCATATAGGTCGCAGCACCAAAGACCGTCTGCAGATGACTGTATATCCCAACGGCGAGTGTGGCAAAAGTGCCGTTACGCACTATCGCACCATCGAGAGATTGGGGTATGTATCGGTAGTAGAATGCGTATTGGAAACCGGCCGAACTCACCAAATAAGGGTACACATGAAGCATATAGGTCACACCTTGTTCAACGACGAGCGATATGGTGGCGACCAGATATTGCGAGGTACTACATTTGCCAAATATCGCCAATTTGTACAAAATTGTTTCGATATATGCCCTCGACAAGCACTCCACGCCAAGACACTTGGATTTGTACATCCTCGCACCGGCCAAGAGATGTTTTTCGACACCGATGTCCCGGCCGATATGACCAACCTCATTGCACGCTGGAAACAATATATATCTTCTCGCGAAATAGAAGACGAGGAGTAAAAAGCCTTATTACAAAACCATTGAAAAAATAAAATTCATTCAAGATATGACACCCAACATAGACTTTGAAGACATCCGCTCATACCGCGATGACGAATACCGTGAAAAGATTGCGGCATTGCTGCTTGAACCCGACTTCAAGAAAGTCATTGCCGTAGTAATGCCCGAGGTCGATTACGAACAATTCTGTCAGCAAATATTGAGCATCAACACCGTTGCCGACTTTCAGAAACATATCATATCGCCTTTCCTGCACAAGTTAATTGCGCAAACAGCCAAGGGATTGGAATGTAACGGAATTGAAAACATAGCTCGCGACACCAATTACCTCTTTATGTCCAACCACCGCGACATCGTGTTGGATGCCTCGTTTCTGTGCTTGGTATTGCAATCTCACCAACTTGACACTTGCGAGATAGCTATTGGTAGCAACCTACTTATATATAATTGGATTGAAGAACTTGTAAGAATAAACAAGAGCTTTATTGTCAAACGTGGAGTGGGCGTAAGGCAAGCTCTCGAAGCTGCCAAACAACTATCGGCATACATACATTATGCCATCCACGAGAAGCACCAATCGGTGTGGATTGCTCAACGCGAAGGACGTGCCAAAGACTCTAACGACCGCACACAAGAAGCGCTCGTCAAGATGCTCTCGCTGGGTACCGAGAGCAATCTTCTTGATGCCATACGCGCCTTGAACATTGCTCCGCTGGCCATATCATACGAATACGACCCGTGCGACAGCCTCAAGGCCTATGAATTCTTGCAGAAAAGCAAAAATCCCGACTTCAAGAAGAGCCCCAAGGACGACCTTATCAACATGCAAACAGGCATAATGGGATACAAGGGTACCATTACCTACAACTTTACGCCGTGTATCAATAACGAATTGTCCCACTTGGAAAACGAGAGCGACAGAGGTGCGATTTTGCAATCGGTGTGCCGTATTATCGACCGCCACATACACCTCAACTACCGCATATATCCAAGCAACTATATAGCATACGACATGCTATACAAGGCAGATCGTTGGAGTGACCAATATACCACAGAGCAAAAGGAAAAGTTCGAGAAGTATCTGCATGGCCAGATTGCCAAATTGGGAGAATTTACCTCCGACGATTTCCAATTTATGTACGAAAAGATGCTCTTGATGTACTCCAACCCCCTCAAGAACAAGATGACAGCCGAAGGAACAACATAACCCACCTACCCCTTACAACAACATGCAAGTACTCTTTCACCTCACAGGTATAGCCATATTGCTTTTGTGCGCCTTGTCGTGCAATCTATACATCATACATCGCCTCATCAAGCCTCTGTATGGCAAACGAGGTGCGACCATATACTTGGCAATACACACCATAGCAATACTTGCATTATCGACAATCGGTTGCATTGCCTCACTGGGTGGATTGGAAGATAGCATACCTACTCTCGTATGGGTCATGTATGGTTTCATGCTGTTGTATATACCCAAGTTGTGCTACTGCTTGGTATCGTGGATAGATTATCTCAAACGCCCTCGCGGTCATATAGCCGGTTATATAGGATATACATTGGCAATATTGAGTTTTATACTCATCGTTGGTAGCACCATCAATCGCTATCGCACACACATCGGGAGTGTTGAGGTAGAGAGCAGCCGGCTTCCACAAGGATTTGAGGGGTATCGTATCGTACACTTCTCCGACTTGCATTTGGAGACGCTCTATTCGCGAGCATTTGCACAACGCGTAGTCGATGAAATCAACTCGCTACATCCCGATATGATTATCTACTCGGGCGACCTTGTCAATCGCAAGGCAAGCGAAGTAGAGAGATATAAAGATATTCTATCACAACTCAAGGCTACCGATGGCGTTTTCTCGGTTATGGGCAACCACGACTATGGCGACTTTGTGAAATGGCCCTCCAAAGAGGCTCATCAAGCCAACCTCGACACACTATATCGTCATCATGCCGAAATGGGATGGACATTGCTCAACAACGACCATAGATACATCTACCGCAACAACGACTCTATTGCCGTGATAGGTGTTGAAAATTGGGGAGAACCGCCCTTTCAACAATACGGCAATCTGCAAGAGGCCTACCCCTATCTACACGACGGCACCTATAAGCTACTCATCAGCCACAACCCGCGACATTGGCGTGCCGAGGTGTTGCCCAACAGCAACATCGACCTCATGATGGCCGGACACACCCACGCCCTGCAAATAGAGGTTGCCGGATATTCTCCCATCGAAGCTCACTACCCCGAATGGAGCGGCCTATATAACGAGGAGGAACAATACTTATATGTAAACATAGGTATAGGTTGCACCATGACACCCACACGATTGGGGGCAACTCCCGAAATAACATTGATAACACTATCATCGAAATAACTATGGCAAAGGCACTTATAAGCATTGGGGCAAACATGGCCGACAAAAACACTCGTGTTGGCGACTGCATTACTGCCATCGGCAACATTGCACGCATCACTGCAGCCACCCCGATATATGAAACTCCGGCCGAAGGCTCTATAAAAACAATGCCTTACGCCAATGCGTTGTTAGAGATAGATTGCGATATAGCATACGAAACTCTGCGCACTACATTCAAGCAATGGGAAGTAGATGCCGGCCGAACTCCCTCCTGCAAACTTCAAGGCATCGTACCCCTCGATATAGACATCATCAAATGGAACGATACCCTACTCAAGGAGCGAGATATGCAATATGAGTATATGCAGAGAGGACTACGACTGTTACAGAAAAAAGATTGATAACCTTAATTATACGTTTAACCCCTCAAAAAAAATTCATACCATGACAAAAAACATAATAGAAACCATATTGGAGCGTCGCTCGGTACGACGCTATGAGCGACAAGCTATCGAAGAGGAGAAAAAAGAGCTTATCTATCAAGCCATCAACACCTCGCCCACAAGCCACAACGGACAACAATTCAGCGTAATAGCGATTGAGGACCAAGAGATAAAAGAGCAAATCTATGAGCTCACCAAGCAGAAACAAATAAAAACCTGCGCCCTATTCTTGGTATTTGTCAGTGACTATCACAAGATGGATGTTTTTGCCCAAAGCAAAGGGCTCAATCTGCAACCCATCCAACGCACACTCGACGGCATATTGGTAGGCGCAATAGATGCCACCATAGCCATGAGCAATGCCCGCATTATGGCCGAGGGATTGGGTCTGGGATGCTGTTGCATCGGTTACATTCGCACAGCTGCACCCGAAGCACTCTCCAAACTGCTCAAACTGCCCGAAGGCGTGGCTATCATTTGCGGTCTTACCATAGGCTACCCGCGTGAGATACCCGACAAACGCCCCAAACAAGAGCAATCGCTATTTATCCATCACAACCAATATAGCGATGAGGGTGTAGCAGAAAAATTGGAGAAATATGACGACGTGATAGGTCGCCACAACGAGTCGCACACCCTCGCCCGCTACATACCTTGGAGCGAGCAGATGGTTGCATACTACGAGGAGTCTATCAACAAACATACGATGGCCTACTTCCGCGAGCAAGGCTTCGACATCGACAAGGAGCCGGGGTTATAAAGCGTGATTATACCCACTGAAGCAACTCATCGGCTCGATGAATGATATGGCAGGCACCCGCATCCCGAAGGTTTTCTTCGGTGCGGAAGCCCCATGTCACACCCACCGACTCAACGCCGGCCGATGAGGCTGTCATCATATCTACATCCGAGTCGCCCACATAGAGAGCCTCATGCGCCTCTACCTGCGCCGTAGCAAGTATCTCGTGCACTATGGCCGGATGGGGCTTCTTGGGTACATCATCACGTTGCCCCAACACAGCCACAAAGGGTATGGTGGGAAAATAGTGTGCAACAATCTGCAACGTAGCAGTGTGATATTTGTTAGAAGCTACGGCCGGCATCACCCCCTTTTGGTGCAGAGTAGCAAGCACAGCCTCCACTCCGGCATAGGGATGCGTATAGACAGCATTGTGAGCGTCATAGTACGACATGAATACTTGCATCACTCGCACTATCTCATCGTTGTTGCGTGCCTCCTCGGGCAAGGCGCGTTCTATGAGCTTGCTTATTCCATTACCTACAAAATGAGGATATTCGCACACATCGTGCATGGGATAGCCACATTGTTCAAGAGCATAATTGGCCGCTGCCGCCAAGTCCTCTATCGTATCCAACAGCGTGCCATCAAGGTCAAATATTACCAATCGTTTCATTTCGTTTGCCTTATTTGAGCTACAAAGATAACGCTTTCATATTCTAAAAAATATTAAATAGCCATTTAGTAGGTAGTAAAATATAATTTACCTACCTTTGCACCACAAAATATAAATATCCATTACAAACAACACAACTAAAATCGAGAGAATGGAATGGTTTTCTAACTTAATTTGCGGTACATCCGTTGCCCACACTGCATTTCTCTATGCCTTGGTGATTGCCGCAGGAGTCTTGTTAGGACGCATCAAGATTTTCGGAATATCATTGGGAGTCACTTTTGTACTCTTTGTGGGTATTCTATTGGGACATTTCGGACTTACCGTAAACGGAGAAATACTCCACTTTGTCAAGGAGTTTGGTCTTATACTCTTTGTATTCTCCATCGGACTTCAAGTAGGCCCCGGTTTCTTTGCCTCGTTCAAGAGCGAAGGTATCAAGCTCAACATGTTGGCAATGGCTATCATTGCGCTCAACATCATTGTAGCCCTTGTTATCTACTTCTTTGACGACAGTATCGGACTCATGATTGTGGGTATCCTATCGGGTGCCGTCACCAACACACCCGGACTTGGTGCCGCCGAGCAAGCCCTCAACCAATTATACACCGATGGTGTCATCACACAAGTACCACAATTAGCCTTGGGTTATGCCGTTGCCTACCCATTGGGCGTGGTAGGTATCATCTTGGCCATGATTATCATCCGTGCCATATTCCGTGTGAAATATAGCGAAGAGAGCGAGCAAATAGAACGCGAGCAGAACGACAGCCAATTAGCACCCCACATTGTCACCTATCGCATCGAGAACAAACTCATTGTGGGTCGCACACTCAGCGAGTTGTCATCAATGATCAATCGCAACTTTGTGGTATCGCGCATCAATCACAACGACGAGGTAATCATACCCAACTCTACCACCATACTCCAAGACCGCGACCTATTGCTGTGCGTGCTCTCGGAGTCGGACGAAGAGGCTTTGACAGCATTTATAGGCCCCAAGATAGAGATGGACTGGGAAGCCATACAAGCTCCCGTAGTGTCACGCAGTATATTGGTGTCGAAAGAAGAGTATAACGGTCGCAAGCTCGGCTCTATGCGCTTGCGCATGGGTTATCGCCTCAATGTCACCCGTGTCACTCGTGCCGGTGTCGATCTTCTTGCCAGCCCCAACCTCGCCTTGCAAATGGGCGACCGTATCACCGTTGTGGGTAAAGACGAAGATATAGACCGCTTGGCCGAGAAGTTGGGCAACTCTATGAAGCACCTCAACCACCCCAACCTATTCACCATATTTGTTGGTATCATGGTAGGTATTGTCTTTGGTAGCATGCCCTTTGCTGTGCCCGGCATGCCCGTACCCTTGAAACTCGGATTGGCAGGTGGCCCGCTCATCATCGCCATCCTCATCGGTCGCTTCGGTCACAAAATGCACCTCACCACCTACACATCTACAAGCGCCAACCTCATGTTGCGCGAGGTAGGTATCAGCCTCTTCCTTGCCAGCGTAGGTATAGGAGCCGGTGGCGAGTTTGTCAAGACTATCATGGACGGTGGTCTTATGTGGGTATTGTGGGGCTTCCTCATCACCATCATCCCCTTGCTCATTGTAGGCTCGTTTGCACGAGGATATTACAAGCTCAACTACTACACCCTCATGGGACTCATGTCGGGAGCTTGCACCGATCCCCCTGCACTCGCCTATAGCAACAAAGTAGCAGGCAACGATGCACCCTCGGTAGCCTATACAACCGTATATCCCTTGACAATGTTCCTGCGCATCCTCACCGCACAAGTACTCATACTTGCATTGGCATAAACGAGAGAGAACACAAACCATATATCGGCAGCCATATCAACTGTGATATGGCTGCCTTTTTTAACCCCCTCGGCTTTCAGCCACTCCCCCTATCTCGTTTCACTCGCAGGGTGGTATATTTTTGCTCCTCTGCCCGAGGGGAGCTGTCGCCTGTGGCGACTGAGGGGTGGGAGAAAATACAGAGGTAATATATAATGGCCTGAAAGGCCGGTGGAGTTCCCGTAGGGAACGGAATATAGTAGCCCCGTACAAGACGGAGCGTCAGCGACGGCGCAGTGCGGGGTAGCCGTCGCCTTCATTTT
>JAZRIS010000030.1:0-17839 GCA_045645425.1 Barnesiella sp. | reverse complement strand
CATCCTTGCGGACTTTCGTACGGTTGATGTAGAACAATATGGCGAAGGTACTGCGACGCTTCGTGTTCTGATTTTCTGTATTCTTGTCTGCTTTCATATTCAGTAGTTTTAATGGTTGTCAAATGGCGATTGTAAAGCGTTCACTAATCTTGTTGTCTAGCTTCTTGGTATCCGAATTTATCTTGTCATCGGTTACTTTTGCATAAATCTGAGTGGTATCCACCCGTGTATGCCCCAGCATTTTGCTGACCGTTTCCAATGGTACGCCGTGCGAGAGGGTAATCTCCGTAGCGTATGTATGCCTGGCCGAATGAAAGACGATTCTACGGTTGATGCCGCATTTGGTAGCGATTATCTTCAGGTATTTATTCACATCGGAATTACAATACATCGGCAACAGCTTTCCGTTGGGCTCTACATCGCGATACTTATTAAGTATATGTAAGGGAACTTCAAGGAGTGGCACTTCATACTCAACCTTCGTCTTTTTTCGGGAGGTGCGTATCCACAGCGTGCCGTTCTCATCCGTAACCAAATCCTCTTTGGTCAGCAGACACATATCTCCATAAGATATTCCAGTGTAGCAGGAGAAGAGGAACAGGTCACGAATTATATAGAGTCTTGCATTATGCAAGGGTGTTGTCATCATCAACTCCAATTCTTCTGCCGTGAGATATTTCTGTTTCCACTGCGGACGCTCAGGCTCATAACCCCAAAACGGATTGAAGGTAAGAATGCCGTCTGCCACAGCTTCATTGACAATGGTTCTGAAAGAGGTTGTAAGATTGACAATAGAACTGAGAGCCAAATGGCAGTCGGTTCGTAAGTGAAGGTCATACTTCTCGATAAACGAACGATCCAATGCCGTAAAAGGAAGGTCGGTCAGTTTGTACTTCTCATTGAGGAATTTCTCAACATGCATATAGGCGTACTTATAAGCACGGAGAGAACCTGCGACACGGTTCACACCTACACGCTTCTCGAAGTTCTTGATGAAGGTGCGGAAATAACTCATAACTGTCTGTTGTCCCGAAGCCATACCCAAAAGCAGGCTCTTGACATCATCAGCAGTTACTCCTTCTCGTATTGCCGACTGCTCTTGATAGATATGCAGAGCTGATGCTCTTATCTCGTCCAACTGACGGTTGATTTCACGGGCTGCGACACTCTTGCCCGTAGCACGACCAGAGTGCCACATCGTATGTGGTACCGACATTTTCACACTGAATGCCGCCTCGGAGTACTTGCCGACATTCAACCTTGCCATTACGGGGCAGTTCCCTTTGGCATCTGCTTCGCTCTTTTTGAGGTAGAACGACACCTTTACATCTGCCTGATTCATAACTCTTTCCTTTGGTTGCAAAAATAAATTTTACAGAGTTAATGAACGGCATGTAGAATATAGCGGAACAAGGCAACAAGTACTTGACTATTAATCTCATTCTCGTATTTTTCTTCCAACGAGAAAAAATGATTACCTTTGTCAGTGCAATGATAGGAAAAACAAGCGTTCTTTGTGGCTGTTGTAGGGTATGTGCAAGAGATTAAAGATGCTGTTTCTACCAAATTTCCATTCCATAAAAAGGCAACGGATAGGTAGCATTTCTTTCTCTAATACCCACCATATACGGCTCCTTCTGCCGAAATTAACAATATGGTGAGGTAACACAAAAATGGTATATGTACCAACCACTTATCACATTTTGCCCTCATCCTGCCATTTTTACGCAAGTTCTTCGTATATTTGTAACGTGAATAACTATACAAATCGTAAACTAAATAAATAACAAAACTTATGGAAGAAAAAAAACAACCTATCGAACTGCCCGAAAATGCGTTTAGGGAGTTGAAGGAGGGCGAAGAGTATCAGCCTATTATGTCGCCCGACAAGGTCTATCCCGAAGTGAACGCTTGGTCGGTAACTTGGGGTATTGTCATGGCTGTTATTTTCTCGGCTGCAGCAGCCTATCTTGGCTTGAAAGTGGGTCAGGTATTTGAGGCCGCTATTCCCATTGCAATTATTGCCGTGAGCCTCTCGGGTGCATTCAAACGTAAAAATGCGCTTGGTGAGAATGTTATTATTCAATCTATCGGAGCTTGCTCGGGTGTGATTGTTGCAGGTGCTATCTTCACCTTGCCGGCTCTCTACATCTTGCAAGAGAAATACCCCGAAATCACCGTTAATTTTATTGAGGTGTTCCTCAGCTCATTGTTGGGTGGTATATTGGGTATCTTGTTCCTCATTCCTTTCCGCAAATACTTTGTGAAGGATATGCACGGCAAATACCCCTTCCCTGAGGCTACTGCTACTACACAAGTGCTCATCTCGGGTGAGAAAGGTGGCAACCAAGCCAAGCCTCTCATCTTTGCAGGTTTGATAGGTGGTCTTTATGATTTCTGCCTCTCGACATTTGGTTGGTGGAGCGAAATACTCACAACACGCATTCTTCCCTTTGGTGCTGCTGTTGCTACCAAGGCCAAGATGGTGTTCAGCGTATATACCGGCTCGGCCGTGTTGGGTCTGGGCTTTATCATCGGTCTTAAATATTCGATGATAATCTGTGCCGGCTCGCTCTTTGTATGGTTTATCATTATTCCTTTGTTGCCTCATATCGGTGTAGATCCTGCTATTGCTGCCATGCAACCCGAGCAAATCTTTACCGACTATGCTCGTCACATAGGTATCGGTGGTATTGCTATGGCGGGTTTGATAGGTATATGGAATTCTCGCAAAATCATTACCGGCGCTCTCGGTCTTGCCGCACAAGAGTTGGGCAATAAAGGTGGTGACTCTAAAGCGGTTGTAGAGCGCACTCAACGCGATATTTCGATGAAATATGTGGCTATGGGTGTTATCTTTGCGCTTATCCTCACATTCTTGTTCTTCTATATCGGTGTTATCAATACATGGTGGCAGGCTCTTATCGCATTCCTTGTAGTACTCATCATTGCATTCTTGTTTACAACCGTTGCAGCCAACGCCATTGCCATTGTAGGTAGTAACCCTGTATCGGGTATGACCTTGATGACACTCATCGTAGCATCGGTAGTGCTTGTGGCAATAGGACTCAAAGGTACAAGCGGTATTGTGGCAGCTCTCATCATTGGTGGTGTTGTATGTACAGCACTTTCAATGGCCGGTGGTTTCATTACCGACTTGAAGGTAGGTTATTGGTTGGGAACAACTCCTGCCAAGCAAGAAACTTGGAAGTTCCTCGGAACACTCGTGTCGGCTGCTACCGTGGGTGGTGTGATTCTTGTGATGAATAAAACTTACGGTTTTACAACCGGCGAACTTGCCGCCCCGCAAGCCAATGCCATGGCAGCCGTTATCGAGCCTTTGATGATGGGCAAAGGCGCACCTTGGGCACTCTATGGTATAGGTGCAACGTTGGCACTCATACTCAACTTCTGCAAAGTTCCTGCACTCCCCTTCTCATTGGGTATGTTCATTCCCTTGCAACTCAATACACCGCTTGTAATAGGTGGTCTTATCAGCTGGTATGTAGGTAGCCGCTCGAAAGATGCCGAAGTGAACAAGGCTCGTGTAGAACGTGGTACACTCTTGGCCTCGGGCTTCATTGCCGGTGGTGCATTGCTCGGTGTGGTAAGTGCAATCATGCGCTTTGCCGGATTTGAATACACTTGTCCTTGGGCCGACAATGAAGTGTTGAAACAAGCTCTCGGATTGGTATTGTATCTTGCTGTTATTTTCTACTTGGCATCGGCAAGTTTGAAGGCAAAGAAATAAATATATACATAAATAATTAAGTAGAATGATAGGCAGCTCCAAGACGCGAGTTGCCTATCATTTTTGTATCGATAAAATATTTTATGCAAAATAGGTAAAAAAGTTGTCGATGAGCCTCTATAAAATGCAAATATTTTATTATCTTTGCATGGTTTCGATAGAACCGCACATATCATTTTATATAGATTATTTATAACCATTATATATTCTATCGTAATGCGTACACTTAAAAGTGCATCTCTTATACTTGAAGACGGCACAATCTTCCAAGGAAAATCATTCGGATATGAAAAGTCCGTTTCCGGCGAGGTCGTTTTCAATACAGCCATGACGGGCTATCCCGAGAGTCTTACCGACCCTTCATACGAAGGACAACTCTTGGCGTTTACCTATCCTATTATAGGTAATTATGGTGTTCCCGCTAATGAAATAGTTGATAAATTGTCTTTGTTCTATGAATCGGAGAATATTCACGTTAAAGCAGTGATTATCTCCGATTATTCGTTTGAATACAGCCACTGGAACGGACAAAAGACGCTTGCACAATGGTTGCAAGAAGAGCATATCACAGGTATCTTTGATATAGATACTCGTGCCCTCACCAAGCATTTGCGCGAAAGAGGCTCTATGACAGGAAAAATTGTTATCGAGGGTTGTGATGACGTGACGATAGAAGACCCCAATGAAACCAACCTTGTTGCCGCAGCATCATGTAAGGATGTTATTGAGTATGGTGCCGGAAGCAAGCGTATCGTAATGGTGGATTGCGGTGTGAAACACAACATTATACGTTGCCTATTGGAGCGCAATGTGACAGTGGTGCGTGTACCTTGGGATTATGATTACAGCCACATCGACTACGATGGCTTGTTCATAACCAATGGCCCCGGTAATCCCGATTTCTGCGGCGTTACAGTAGAACATATACGCAAGACAATAACCGACAATACGAAGCCTATCTTTGGTATATGTATGGGTAACCACTTGCTTGCCAAGGCCAGCGGTGCTACTACCTATAAGCTCAAATATGGTCACCGCGGACACAACCAACCCGTAAGAGAGGTGGGCACACAACGCTGCTACATTACTACTCAAAACCATGGTTTTGCTGTCGATGAGGCTACTTTGGGTAGCGATTGGGCTCCTCTGTTTGTCAATATGAATGATAATACCAATGAGGGTATTCGCCACAAATCTCGTCCCTACTTCTCGGCTCAATTCCACCCCGAAGCATCGAGTGGACCTACCGATGCCGAAATACTCTTTGATGACTTTGTAAAATTACTTTAAACCCGATAAATTATCATACTTATGGCACAAGACATAAAGAAATTCAATAAAGTTCTGTTGCTCGGTTCCGGCGCATTGAAGATTGGTGAAGCCGGTGAGTTTGACTATTCGGGTTCGCAAGCCCTCAAAGCAATGAAGGAAGAAGGCATCCAAACGGTGCTTATCAATCCCAATATTGCCACAGTGCAAACATCGGAAGGTGTAGCCGACAAGATATACTTCCTGCCTGTTACCCCCTACTTTGTAGAACGTGTTATCGAGAAAGAACGCCCCGATGGTATTCTCTTGGCCTTCGGTGGTCAAACAGCGTTGAACTGCGGTGTGAAACTCTATGAGAGTGGTGTGTTGCAAAAATACAACATTCAAGTCTTGGGTACTCCCGTGCAAGCTATTATGGATACCGAAGACCGTGAGTTGTTTGTCAAAAAACTCGATGAGATAGATGTAAAAACCATCAAGAGTGTAGCCGTTAATTCGGTTGAAGATGCCCATAAGGCTGCACAAGAGTTGGGCTATCCCGTTATCATTCGTGCGGCATACGCATTGGGTGGCTTGGGTAGCGGTTTCTGCGACAATGAAGAGCAACTGCGCATATTGGGCGAAAAAGCCCTCTCATTCTCACCCCAAATCTTGGTTGAAAAATCGCTCAAAGGCTGGAAAGAGATAGAATATGAGGTGGTACGCGACCGCTATGACAACTGTATAACAGTATGTAATATGGAGAACTTCGACCCGCTGGGTATTCACACCGGCGAGAGTATCGTTGTTGCTCCTACACAGACACTCACCAACAGCGAGTGTCAAAAGTTGCGCGAGTTGGCTATCCGCATTGTTCGCCACGTGGGCATTGTGGGCGAATGTAACGTACAATTTGCTTTCGATACCGATAGCGAAGACTATCGTGTGATTGAGGTGAATGCACGTTTGAGTCGTTCATCGGCATTGGCTTCCAAGGCTACAGGTTATCCCCTCGCCTTTGTTGCTGCCAAGATAGGTTTGGGTTATGGCCTTGCCGAGCTGAAAAACTCGGTAACCAAGACTACACCTGCATTCTTTGAGCCTGCCATCGACTATATAGTATGTAAGATACCCCGTTGGGACTTGGGTAAATTCCAAGGTGTTGATAGAGAATTGGGCTCAAGCATGAAGTCGGTAGGTGAAGTGATGTCTATCGGTCGTACCTTTGAAGAGGCTATCCAAAAAGGTCTTCGTATGATTGGCCAAGGCATGCACGGATTTGTAGAGAACAAGGAATTGGTTATACCCGATATAGACAAGGCTTTGCATGCTCCCACCGACAAGCGTATCTTTGTTATCTCAAAAGCGTTCCGTCAGGGATATACCATTGACCAAATACACGAATTGACAAAGATAGACCGTTGGTTCTTGCAACGTCTATATAATATAATAGAAACAGCCAACGAGATAGAGACATACAACTGCGTAACCGATGTTCCCCAAGAGCTCTTGCATTTGGCCAAGAAACAAGGTTTCTCCGACTTCCAAATAGCTCGTGCATGTCTTAAAGAGAACATGACCGATACCGAGAAGGGTATAATGCAAGTGCGCAACCATCGTAAGGCATTGGGTATAACTCCCGTTGTAAAACAAATAGATACACTTGCTGCTGAATATCCTGCACAAACCAATTACCTATACCTCACCTATAATGGCGTAGAAAATGATGTCGATTATAAAGGTGACAAGCGTTCGGTAATCGTGCTCGGCTCTGGAGCCTATCGCATCGGTAGCTCGGTTGAGTTTGACTGGTGTAGTGTCAATGCCTTGACAACAGTGCGCAAGGAAGGTTGGCGTTCGGTTATGATTAATTATAACCCCGAAACCGTATCGACCGACTATGACATGTGCGACCGCCTCTATTTCGATGAGCTTACATTTGAGCGTGTAATGGATATTATCGAGTTGGAAAATCCTCATGGCGTAATCTTGTCGGTAGGTGGACAGATACCCAACAACTTGGCTACTCGCTTGGATGCACAAAATGTAAATATTCTGGGTACAAGTGCCTATGATATAGACCATGCCGAAGACCGCCATAAATTCTCATCTATGCTTGACGAACTCGGTATAGACCAACCTCGTTGGCGTGAGCTCACCTCTCTCGATGATATTTATGACTTTGTTGATGAAGTGGGTTATCCTGTATTGGTGCGTCCTTCATACGTATTGTCGGGTGCGGCAATGAATGTTTGCTCCAATAATACCGAGCTTGAAATGTTCTTGAAATTGGCTGCCAATGTATCAAAACAACATCCTGTTGTGGTGAGTGAGTTTATACAGAATGCCAAGGAGATAGAGATGGATGCTGTGGCTCGTGATGGCGAGGTGTTGTTGTATGCAATATCGGAACACATCGAGTTTGCCGGTGTTCACTCGGGTGATGCTACCATACAATTCCCGCCTCAAAAGCTATATGTAGAGACAATGCGTCGCATCAAGAAGGTGGCCGGACAAATTGCCAAAGCATTGCACATATCGGGCCCCTTCAATATTCAATTCCTTGCCAAGAACAATGACATCAAGGTGATTGAGTGTAACTTGCGTGCCTCGCGCAGTTTCCCCTTTGTGTCAAAGGTATTGAAGATAAACTTTATTGAACTTGCTACCCGTGTCATGATGGGATTGCCCGTTGAGAAACCTTCCAAAAATGAGTTTGACCTCGACTATGTAGGTATCAAGGCATCGCAATTCTCATTCTCTCGCTTGCAGAAAGCCGACCCTGTCTTGGGTGTAGATATGGCTTCGACAGGTGAAGTGGGTTGTATTGGTGATGATACTTCTGAGGCTGTACTCAAGTCGATGTTGTCGGTAGGTTATCGCATCCCCGAGAAGAATATCTTGCTCTCTACCGGTGGTGCAAAACAAAAGACTGCCCTACTCGATGCCGCTCGTACCTTGCATAAGAAGGGTTATAACCTCTATGCAACCGGTGGTTCGCATCAGTTCCTCATTGACAATGGAGTGCCTGCCGAGCGTGTATATTGGCCTACCGAAGAAGGTATGGAGCCGCAAGCATTGCAAATGTTGCATGACAAGCAGATAGATCTTGTTGTGAACATACCCAAGAACTTGACCGCTGCCGAGTTGAGCAATGGATATAAAATACGTCGTGCCGCTATCGACTTCAATATTCCATTGATTACTAATGCTCGTTTGGCCGACGCATTTATTCAGGCTTTCTGCTCAATGGGTGTCGATGAGATACAGATAAAGAGCTGGGACGAATATAAATGATTGTAATATATATGGTGTATGACTACGATTACTTGCAATATGCGGGTAATCGTAGTTTTTTTTATGATGGTATAGATGGGTGATTGCGATATAATTATTATTTTTACACAATTAATAATATCTGTATTATGATGAAAAAGAATTTGTTGAGTTGTGTAGTTGTCGCTATTGTGGCAATGTTGTTGGGTTGTGAAAATAGTTTTGAAGGTAGTGCTGTCTTTAAAGAAGACTTTGAGAAGCGCAGTGCCCTGTTTTCTCACACCGACTATTTTGCGATATTCGATCAAGAACTTACAGCCGAACAGCGTGAGGCCATGCAATTTCTGTATGCCTACATGCCCTCGCCCGATATAACAGATTATAGCGGACAATTTCACTTGACAAATGTCGATTGTGCCTTGAAAACTCGCACCGAAATGCCTTGGGGCAAGCATGTGCCCGATAGAGAATTTCTTCATTTTGTTTTGCCTGCTCGTGTCAATAATGAAAATCTCGATGAGTGTCGCCCCATTTTTTATGAAGAGTTGAAAGAGCGAGTTGCCAACCTCTCGATGTACGATGCTGTGCTTGAGGTAAATCATTGGTGTCATGAGAAAGTAACCTATACACCCTCCGATGCACGCACAAGTGCTCCGCTATCTACCATCAAAACCGCCCATGGTCGTTGTGGCGAAGAATCGACATTTACGGTTGCCGCTTTGCGTGCTGTTGGTATTCCTGCACGACAGATATATACACCTCGATGGGCTCACACCGATGACAATCATGCTTGGGTGGAAGCATGGGTAGATGGAAAGTGGTACTTCTTGGGAGCTTGTGAGCCTGCGCCTGTACTCAATTTGGGTTGGTTTAATGCTCCGGCTTCAAGAGCATTGTTGATGAATACATACGTTTTTGGAAAATACCAAGGAGAGGAAGAAGTGCTCGCTCGTAATGCCTGCTATACCGATATAAATGTTACATCCAACTATGCACCTACGGCGCAAACCATTGTTGAAGTGGTAGATGTAAACGGTAACCCTGAAGAGGCTCTTGTGGAGTTTAAAATTTACAATTATGCCGAGTTTTATACTGCAGTGCGTAAGCAGAGCGATCCACAGGGTCGTGCTACATTATCATCGGGAATGGGAGATATGCTCGCTTGGGCATCAAATGGTAACATGTTTGGTTTTACAAAATTTACAGCCGGCAAGGATACCCTTGTGCAGATAGTTCTTGATAAAGATGCCAACTATGAGGGGAGTTGTGAGGTAGAAATAGTACCTCCCGGCGAAAGGAATAATGTGCCTGAAATTACCGCTGAACAAATAGCCTTGAATGACAGTCGTTGCGCCTATGAGGACTCTATTCGCAATGCCTATGTAGCCACCTTCCCCACCCCCGACGAGGCAATAGAGCTTGCACGAAAGTTGAATGTTGATGCCTCGCTCATGCAAACATTGCTCAAGCAAGCAAGAGGAAATTATAAGACAATCATCACGTTCTTGGAAAATTGTCCCCAAGAATTGCGCCATCGAGCTATGTCGATGCTTTTCTGTATGTCGGAAAAAGACCGTCGCGATGTAACCTTGGAGGTGCTCAATGACCACTTTGCAGCTGTATCTTGCAAAGGAAATGAGTCATCATACTACGATATGTATATACTCAATCCCCGTGTTAGTAATGAAATGCTCACCCCTTACAGAGCATTTTTCTCTACTGTCATTTCTGAAGAAGAGGCTCATAAATATAGAGTCAATCCTCAAGAATGGGTAAGATGGTGTGCCGACAGTATCGTTGTAGATAACACTTGGAACCCTCGCAATTTCTGTATGTCGCCTCGTGGCGTATGGACTCTGCGTACAACCGATGCTCATTCGCGCGATATATTCTTTGTGGCTTCTGCTCGCAGTATGGGTATAGCATCTCGCATAGATGATGTGACCGGCAAAACACAATATATGTACAACGGCAAGTGGTGTGATGCAAACTTTGACAACGATAATAAAGAGATAGCTACACCGCAAGGTACAATCGTTGCTCGTTATGATGCAATACCATATCTCGACAATCCTCGTTACTACAACCACTTCACATTATCTAAAGTTGAAAATGGCAGCTTGATGTTGCAAAACTATCCCGAGGATGCTACTTGGCAATCATTGTTGAAAGATGGTACATTGGTAGATGAGGGCAATTATTTGCTTACGACGGGTACTCGATTGGCAAGTGGCAGTGTACTTGCTTCGATGCAATTTATACATGTCGATGCCAATAAAAAGAGCAACATACACCTTGCCATGCGCAAAAGCACCGACCAACTGCAAGTGATAGGCAACTTCAATAGCGAAAATCTGTTTTATGATATTGCCACAGAGCAATGCCGTTCGTTGCTCTCGGCTACCGGCCGTGGCTACTACATATTGGCGTTGATAGAGCCTGCAAGCGAGCCTACCAATCATTTCTTGCGTGATATTGCACCCTATCGCAATGAGTTGGAGGATTGGGGGCAAAAACTCGTATTGCTATTTAACGATGCAAGTGCTGCTGATAGGTTTAATAAAAACGACTTTGACAATCTCCCATCAAACATTGTATGGGGAACGGATATTGATGCTGCGATATATAATGAGATTGTTACCAATATGAAACTGAAATCGCCTCAACGTCCCATTATTATAGTTGCCGACACATTCAATAGAATTGTATTTATATCGCAAGGATATTCGATAGGATTGGGCGAGCAGTTGGTAAAAGTCATTAATCAACTTTGACCTGCAATATTGAGCTGAATAATAGATTGTTGAAGCTGTAAGAACTAACCTCTTATAGCTTCAACAATTTTTCTTATGAGTGTAGCATCACTTTCCATGTGTGCATACTCGTCATTCTCTTTATTTCCCATTGTTACGCCCTCATGCCGGTATTCCATTTTGCTATTGACAAGTGAACGTGCCGATGCGTGTATTTCTTTGGCGCCTGTTTGGTCGAGTATTGTAGCGGCATTATGAGCATTGATACCGCATCCCGGCATGATAATGATGCGCTCTGCAGCAGCTTCTACAAGTTGTCGAATGAGCGGAGCGCCCTGCATGGCAGTTGCTTCCTGTCCCGAAGTAAGTATGCGATGACAACCCAATGAAATAATCTCCTCAAGTGCTGCAAACGGCTCTCGACACATATCGAAGGCTCGATGAAATGTTACGCTCATATCTCCTGCCGCATCGATGAGTCGGCGACAACATTCCATGTCGATATTACCCTGTGCAGTGAGAGCACCGATAACAACACCATCAGCGCCCAGCTGTCGGGCTATGGCAATATCTTGCTCCATACAACGTATTTCGCTTTCGTCGTATAAGAAATCACCGCCACGCGGTCTGATAAGCACATTGAGAGTTATCTCTCTTATTTTTCGTGCCTCGGCAATGAGCCCCATAGAAGGTGTGATGCCTCCTACCTCAAGTGCCGAGCATAACTCTACACGGGCAGCTCCACCTTCACGCGCCGCAAGAACACTCTGTACGCTACCGGCACAAACTTCAAGGATAGGTTTCATTTTAGAAAAGAGGCTCAGTTATGAGTTCTACAATATAATCGGCACCTGTGGGAACTTCGTCAAAATAGAGCATTGTTCCATCTACGTGTTCTTCAAATTTAATAGGCTTTTGGTCGGCGTATGCTGTTGCTTTAACAACCTTGTCGGCCAAGGGTATCAACAACTCTTTTTCATTGAGATTGAAGATGTGGACAAAGAGTCGGTTGCCTTTGCGAGTGGTTACACCCCAGCCTTCGGCCGGTATATCACCGGCAGTGGTGCCGTACACGGTTTCTCCATTTTTATTAAGCCACTCTCCTATTGCTTTGAGTCGGTCAAGTGCAGCCGCAGGCAATTCGCCATTGGGTTGAGGGCCAACATTGAGCAACAGATTAGCTCCTTTTGCAGCGGTGCTCACAAGATATTGTATGAGCGTATCGACACTCTTGTAATTTTGGTCTATGAGTTTATATCCCCACATGCCATTCATGGTTTGGCATGTTTCGAGAGGAAGTGCGCTTATATCTTGGAAAGATAGTCCGGCAAGATTTTCGCCCGGTATATCTCTCTCAAAAATCTGTATATCTTCGCCCGGATGAGGATCTACATGATGGTTGTTGGCAATAAGACATGATGGTTGCAAGCGGTGTATCATTGCATATTGCTCGTCCAATTCCCAATTAAAGGGTATTGTGTCTTGATCTCTGTCCCAGAATCCATCAAACCATATTGCTCCTATTTTTCCGTAACGAGTCAATAACTCGGTGAGTTGATTATTCATAAATTGGTAATATTGAGGCCAATTCTCATTCTCTCTGTTGCGACCGATTATTTTGTTTCCGGTGCGCCCCATGGGGTAATCGTCGCGTCCCCAATCTATGTGTGAATAGTAGAGATGCAGTTTGATGTCTTGTCGTTCACACTCCTCGGCGAGTTCCTTGAGTACATCCCGGCCAAATGGTGTTGCATCTACAATATTGTAGTCGGAATATTGGGTGTCCCACATCGAAAATCCATCGTGGTGTCGAGTAGTGAAGCATATATATTTGGCTCCTGATGCTTTTATGGCCGATACCCATTCTTGGGCATTAAATCTGTGAGGATAAAAGGCATCGGCAGCCTTGGCATATTCTTCCTTATCAATGGGATAGTTTTGCAAATACCACTCTCCCTGTGCAAACATACTGTATATACCCCAATGTATAAATATGCCAAATCTGTTATTCTGAAATTCTTCTCTCGCTTGCAGGTTTTCGGCTGTTGGAGTATATGCCCCTACTTTTATTGTTGTAAGAAGTGGCAATATCATAGCTACAAGTATGGCTATTGATATTTTTTTGTGTCTTTTCATGATTGGTGTGATTGGTGTGAATAGTATTTTCTATAATATTATTGGTTTCTTTGCAGAATATAATCTATAATGTTGTTGTCATGTGGCTCAAACCATTGCATTTCATGGTCTTTGGCATACCATGTGAGCTGTTTCTTGGCATACACTCTTGTGTTTTTTTGTATGCGTGCCACAGCGGTATCATAGTCCATGATGCCATCGAAATAGGCAAACATCTCTTTAAATCCTACCGTATTGAGCGAATTGAGGTGACGGTAGGGATACACTCGGCGCGCCTCATCAATAAGACCTTCTTCAATCATTGCGATTACTCGGCGATTGATGCGACCAAACAGCTCTTCACGGGGTAGATTTAACCCTATTTTAACGATACGGAAAGGACGTTCTTTGACCGAATTGGTACGCAACGATGTATATGGCCTACCTGCTTGCAAGCATATTTCCACTGCATGCACTACTCGCTTGTGATTTTTCTTATCTACTATCGAGTAGTGTTCGGGGTCAAGTTCTTTCAACTTGTCAAGCATATAGTCAAGTCCGTGTTGTTCATAGTCGGCATAAACACTTTGACGTATTTCGTCGCTGATGGTGGGTATCTCGTCGATACCTTTACACACAGCATCGATATATAGCATGGAGCCTCCACACATTACGGCATAAGACGACTTCTCAAACAGTTGTGGCAAGAGTTGCATTACATCGCTCTCAAACTGAGCCGCGCTATAATATTCATCAAGGCCGAGAGTGCCTACAAAGTGATGTGGTACGATAGCCTGTTGTTGCGGTGTGGGTGCTGCCGTACCAATGGGTATGTCGCGGTATAATTGACGAGAATCGGCGGAGATAATCTCCGCCGACAATGCTTGTGCTATACTTATTGCTGTATGCGTCTTACCTACTCCGGTAGGGCCGGTGATAACAACAAGAGTATTCATCCTATTATTTTTCGGCAACAAGGCGTGCTATCTCAACAACAAGTTCCGATGCTTTCTCCATAGATTGGATGGGAACATACTCATAACGTCCATGGAAATTGACACCACCTGCAAAGATGTTGGGACAAGGCAGACCCTTGAATGAAAGTTGGGCACCGTCTGTTCCACCACGAATGGGTTTTACTTTAGGCTCGATGTCAATGTTGCGCATGGCTTGCGATACGAGGTCGATAATGTGTATTACAGGCTCAACCTTTTCGCGCATGTTGTAGTATTGGTCTTTGATATCTACCTTTACACATCCGGGATATGTTTTGTTCAACTCCTCGGCAATGCGTTTGAGTTCTTCTTTGCGAGCCTCAAATTTGTTGCGGTCGTGGTCGCGAATGATGTAGGCAATAGTAGATTGTTCGACATTACCTTCTATCGATATAAGGTGATAGAAGCCTTCATAGCCTTCGGTATTTTGAGGCGTGTCACTCTCGGGCAACATGCTTATGTATTTGTTGGCTATGAGCATCGAGTTGATCATCTTGTCCTTGGCCATGCCGGGGTGAACGTTGCGACCTTTGAATGTGATGCGGGCTCCTGCAGCATTAAAGTTTTCGTACTCCAACTCTCCTATTTCACCGCCATCGAGTGTATATGCCCACTCGGCACCAAATGCCTCAACGTCAAATTTGTGAGCACCTTGACCTATCTCTTCATCGGGGTTGAAAGCAACGCGTATCTTACCGTGTTTTATCTCGGGATGTGCAATGAGATACTCCATTGCGGTAACAATCTCGGCAATACCGGCCTTATCATCGGCTCCGAGAAGTGTCTTGCCGTTGGTGACAATGAGATCTTGACCTACATAGTTGAGCAATTCGGGAAATTCGGCAGGACGCAACACTACATTCTCTTCGGCACATAGTACTATTTCGCCTCCATCATATCCTTTAACAATGCGAGGTTGAACGTTGCGACCTGTCATATCGGGAGCTGTATCCAAGTGGGCAATAAAACCGATGGTGGGTATGGGCTTGTCGGTATTGGCCGGAAGTGTTGCCATCAAGTAGCCATTGTCGTCGAGTGTTATCTCTGTGAGTCCAATGCGTTGCAACTCTTTTTCAAGTGCTTGTGCAAATACCATTTGACCCGGTGTGCTGGGTGTCATGTTGGTGAGTTCGTCCGATTGTGTATCGAAACTCACATAGTGCAAAAATCTATCAACGAGTGTCATATTCATAGTGTTATATAAATCAAGTTTAACTACTACTGCAAAGGTACGATATTTTTTGTACATTTGCATTGATATTTGCAAAGTAATTAACGAAACTATGGGTAAAAAGTCGAAATCTCGTAAGAGTAACAATAAAACACTCTCTATAAAAGTGCAATGGGCTATTATTGCTATCCTTATAGCCTTGGTGGGATATGTTATGAATATGGCCGGATGTGAGGGTGTAAAACATCATAAAGATAACAACAGTGAGTATAAAGCAACCTCCCTCAAGGCTCCCATTGAGGACTTGGACATGGCTCGTACGGCCAAAGGCTCTCCGTCGCAAATCATTCGTCACAAAGGTTATACATTGTCGTATAACAATCAGTGGCGACTTGCTAATTGGGTGGGATATGTGCTCACCAAAGAGGAAACAGAGGGCAATGTTGAGCGCACCGATTGGTTTGACGAAGACCCGTTGGTAAAAGGTGTTAAGGTGTGCCATTCCGATTATACTCACAGTGGATTTGATCGTGGACATATGGCTCCTGCAGCCGATATGAAATGGGATAAACAAGCCATGATAGAGTCGTTCTACATGACCAATATTTGCCCACAGGTGCATGCTCTCAATGCCGGATTGTGGAATAGCTTGGAGAGTCGTGTGCGCTCATGGGCTCGCAAAGATAGCGCAGTGGTAGTGGTGTGTGGCCCTATCGTTCCGCAAGAACCCATGACGATAGGCCAAAACAGAGTGGCAGTGCCTGAATATTTCTATAAAGTCATATCATCGCCCTACTCTACCACTCCGCGAGGTATAGCTTTTATACTTCCTAACGAAGACTGTGATATGCCTCTATATAAATATGCAGTAACAATAGATAGCGTAGAGAATGTCACAGGTATAGATTTCTTATACAACCTACCCGACTCGCTCGAAAATTATATTGAACAAAATTTTGACTTGAAAGCATGGCAACTATAAATACCACTCTTGGAGGCACTATTTGTGCCATTGCAACACCTGCCGGCAGTGGCGGTATAGCAGTAATACGTGTAAGCGGTAGCAAAGCAATAGAAATTTGTGACACAATTTTCAAAGCTGCCAATAAACATAAAACCATTGCCATGCAACCGGCCAATACTACCCTGTATGGCAATGTGTATGATGGCGAAGAGGTGGTTGATGAAGTCGTTGCTACCCTATTTCGCAATCCTCATTCGTTTACAGGCGAAGATACCGTAGAGATAGCTTGTCATGGCTCGCAGTATATCCAACAACGCATTATCACCCTACTCTTGTCGGCAGGCTGTCGATTGGCAGAGCCGGGAGAGTTTACCCGCCGAGCTTTTGCATCGGGACGCATTGACCTCTCACAAGCCGAGGCCGTAGCCGACCTTATAGCCGCAACATCAGCCTCGGCACACCGATTGGCTATAAATCAAATGCGAGGACAATTTAGCCGTCGCCTCGCCGACCTCCGCATGCAACTACTCGATTTTGTTTCGCTTATAGAGCTTGAACTCGATTTTAGCGAAGAAGATGTGCAGTTTGCCGATCGTACCCGACTCATGTCGCTTGTAAACGAGATAGGTCAAGAAATAGGCCGATTGGCACACTCATTTGCCGTGGGAAATGCCATAAAAAACGGTGTTCCCGTAGCCATTGTAGGAGAAACAAACGCCGGTAAATCGACACTCCTCAACCTCTTGGTACAAGATGAGCGCGCACTTGTAAGCGACATACACGGAACAACACGCGACGTGATAGAAGATACCATAACACTACGAGGAACACTATTTCGCTTTATAGATACAGCCGGCATACGAGAAACCGACGACACCATAGAAAGCATGGGTATAGAGCGCACATTTGGCAAATTGCGACAAAGTGATGTAGCTATATGGCTCATCGACAGCACCACCCCACAAGGCGAAACATTGGAATTGGCACAGCGCATATTGCCACTTTGCGACGATAAACAGCTCATCATAGTCTTTAACAAAGCCGACATACTATCCGATGCAACAGCGTTGCAGACAGTGCAAACGTCGTTGCAAGCAATGCGTCCCGGCACCCCTATACTACACATATCGGCCAAGAAATGCCAAGGCATAGAACAACTCGAAGAGCAACTTGCCCAAGCCGCACAACTACCGACAGCCGACAACAACGATATAATAGTAACCAATGCCCGTCACCATCAAGCCCTCCTACTCGCACTCGATGCCATCAATAGAATAACAGACGGACTGACACAAGGAATACCCACCGATTTTATAGCCCAAGACATACGAGAATGCATGCATCACCTCGGAGAAATAACCGGACAAATCTCTACCGACGAAATCCTCGGATCAATATTCTCAAGATTCTGCATCGGAAAGTAAATAGTTGATTATCAAATAGTTAAATCAATCATAAATGATTAATATAGCACTCTTTACGGGTGCTATTTTTGTTTGTGCAAGCATCGTTGTTAATCGTTGCTAAGCCTTTTTACGCCTGTTTTTGTACCTCCTGTGTACCTCG
>JAZRIS010000029.1:0-17173 GCA_045645425.1 Barnesiella sp. | reverse complement strand
TGGCTGCGCCAACCTTGACAAAGCATCTTCCTTGATCTTTTATATCGCTTGGAAAAAATCAAAAACGAACAAAAAAATAAGAGAGATTTTCCTCGCCTTAGAAAACCTCTCTTTGTATGATTATGCAGCTCTAAAACCAACCACTTTTTGCCACATTACCCTTTTTTTATTCTCTTTATGATGCTCTTGTGCCGAGTCGGTAATAGACAAGAAGTGCGATAATAATGAGGCACAATGCAATGCCCGACAAGATGATGCCTTCGTGTAGTAGTGGTGTATGATAGGTTGCTTGGATATGATTATGTCCCGATGAGCATACTACACCAATGAATGCAAAATTTGATTTGATGGGCTGTTGTGCCATGCCATTTACCTCGATGCTAAAACCTTTGTCGCAAGGTATAGAGAAGAAAACGATATTGGGGCGGTCGAGGTAGATGTCGGCCGTAAAACCATGCTTTGTTCCCTCAAACGAGTGGCAATGTTGATTGTTGCGCATGTGTGCCAATGTGCTTATGGAAGGGAGCGTATCGGGTATGTTATAGGGTTGTATTCCTGCGGGTATTTGCTCAATGGCATCATCCGCAACGACAAGCGTGGCAAGCATCAAATGGTATAGGTTGCAAGAGTCTTGTTGCTGATACCACGATGAGGCTTGGCTCTCGGTAAGATATGTGTCGTAGGTGTAGCCCATGGGTATATAGTAGTCGAAGGGCTCTTGAGCAACCGTTGCACCGGGATATTGCGTGTTGTTATTGTCCTTAATCTTGTATTTGACACTACCAAACGCATAAAAAGCATCGTCATGCCTGTTCATCATACTGAAATCCATCATATCCATCTTGTATAGCGGTTGTAGATTGTGGTTGATGATACTATGATAATAGTTGGGGCCGGGCATTCCTGTGTATAGTCCGCTATTGGGTGTCTTTATTATATCGAAGCTGTATCTGTGTGTCATGGCATGAGAGTTGTCATACTCTATTGTTTGCGTGTTCTTGGCCATCTGTAAGAAGTAATTGTTGTAATAGGAGCTATATAGGGCAATAGAGCCTATGGCCACAAACAGTATGAGGTGATTGATAGTGAGCCTTTTGTGATGGAGATAAATAAGCAGAAGTATTTGATAAAGTATCGTTATGAAAATGACAGACTTGCCCCCGATGGTTGTTATGGGCAGTTGGTAGTCGTTGATGATGATGCGACACCATTCTTGCAGTTGAGTTGGTAGTGCGGCGATATGATAGAGGTGCATCAACAAGTGTATGGCAATAATTGAGGCAACTGCTATTATTGTGATGCCCCACCCTACTCTTTTGCTCAATTTGGTCTTGCTACCATATTGGCTCATGTATAGTACACTTGCCAACGAAAGCATAAGCACCGGCATATAGAGCCATCGACTATAAGCGGGCTCGGTATATAGGTTGAAAGCCCCCGACAAGTAGGGCGTTGTCATACATACACACAAGATTAACAAAGTTACAGAGAGCCAATTACGAGGCTTCTTGATGATATAGCATAGAGCAAAGGTTATGCTCACCACCGGCAGACAACAAGATGGCGGGAAGCTGCCACCCCAAGGAATGAGGCTGTGTCCTCGGCTATCAAGGGGGAATATCAGTGATAATAGACGAATGAGTGAGGTAGTCACACCTACACTGATGGGTTGCGACTCTCTTGCACATCCCGATAGGGCAAATAGTGCAGGAAGAAATATAAAAGATGCAAGCAATGTGCCAAGTATCGACATGGATATGACGTACAGTGTCTTGGCTGTTGTTTTAGTGTGCCAATCGTGCGAGAAGAGTCGTATAATGCAATAGAGAATGGTGCCAATGAGCGAGCCTACAAAGAGATAGTAATGGGCAATAGCATTGATAAAGAAAGCTATGGATATGAAGCCATAGTCTTTCTTGTTGAGCATCATAAATCGTTCTATGGCAATGAGAATGAGCGGATACAGCATGGCTGCATCCATAAAGTTATAGTAGCATAGTACCGATAAGGTATATGATGAATAGACATAGAGCAAGCTACCCAGAGAAGCCAATTTGCGACCTACAAAAAGTCGCAAATAACAAAATGCGATATAAGCCCCAACTGCAAATTTTAGGAGCATTACGAGATACATCGCATCGGCAATATGCTCTTCTTGAAAGGGTAATACCAAGCATGAAAATGGATTGAATAGCGTGTAATAGCTATAAGTGCCTATAAAATTTGCGCCATAATTGCAATTCCAACTCCATGTGCCAAGTCCTCCCTCTATCATTCGGCGTGTCTCGATAAAGAACGGGATGTATTGCATGCAGTAGTCGCCATCAATCAATAGCGCATTGTTGATAATGAAGGTAGGCAATGACGAACATAGCGCAATGAGCATACTCGCCATTGCTGTGACTATGGCGGGGTATCTCTTGTATATGCCGGTAAATGTGTTATATCCGTTTGCCATGCGATAGATTGAGGTGTGAAATAGGCGAAGGGTTGAGGGGCTACTTATAGGAAGTTATAGTGCGATGTTGTATTGCTTATGGCAATATCATCGACATTGATTATCTGCGGAGGATTATATATACTTAACGAGGCTGTATCAAAATTTTCATTTTGACACAGCCTCATATATGAGCTTTGTGAATGCTTATTAATTTTCGGGAGTTTCTGTTGCGGGAAGTTCTTCAACAGGAAGGCTTTCTGTTTCGAAGTTGGCTGTGGGCACTTCTTGAGCTTGACCTTCAACAACCGATGTTTGTACTTTGGCTTTGGGCATGAAAGCAACAGTTGCAATACACAATACCATGATGATAATAGCGATAGTCCAAGTTGTTTTTTCAACAACGTCGGTAGTTTTGCGTACACCCATGATTTGGTTTGAACTTGCAAAGTTGGAAGCCAAGCCACCACCTTTAGACTTTTGAATAAGCACAATTCCTATCATCAACACAGATGCGATAAGAATTAAAATGGTAAGTAATGTAGTCATTTTTATCTGTTAGTTTTTGACGTTAATAATCAATTTTTCTAAAAATCTAATTTGGTCTGCAAAGTAAATATTTTTTTCTGGATTATTCAAGTTTAATTTGCGAATAATTTCCAAAGCTTTTGCATATCGGCGCTGTTGGATATAAATTTTGGCTAAACTTTCGCTGAAAAGTGTATCGTTGGCCTCGTTAATCTCCTCTTCGTTGCTTTTGTGGACTGTTTCGTGCGTAGGATGAAACTCCGGTCGCGAGAAAAGCTGCTCTCCGGCGGCATCGGCTTGAATAAATTTTTCGAGCAAATCGTCATGCTGCAAGGGTATTGCGTCGTCGGCATCGGGCATTGCTTCCAGTTGGCTCATATAGTCGTATGCCGGTATGGTGAGCAATGGTGTCTGTGCCGCAGTGGTGGGGCTATCCCCTATTTCTGTGTTGGGAAGTGGCTCTATGAGTGACGAAATGTTAAGGTCGGTTTCGTACTCACACTCTTTGCCATAGGTTTGCAAGAATACGTCGATAGTGGTATCGGTGGTGATGGGCTTATTGGTGTCGGCCTCTTGCGGGTATAGGTCGTTAAAACAGGGGCTGATGCCCAAGGAGGTAGCCCACTCTTCAATGTCGCTTGTATAGATGGTACTCAATGCAAGAGCATTCTTGTCATCGCGGTGTTGTTGCACATACAGCATCAACGGCAGAGAAAAGTATGGGTATAGCCGGCGCCACTCTTGCAGTTGATTGTTGTCGATGCAAGAATTGTCGTCAAGTTGTTTGAGCAGCGCCTCTGTCAGCGATTGTATTCCCATGTCAGTTATTACCAATTTGCTACCGTTGCGTTAAAGATAAGTTCCACAATCTCCTCGCATATAACCGTAATCAACTCATCTTGCACATCGGTGAGCATGCGGTCGCTACTGAAGTCTTGGTATGCCGAGAATGTGCGATTTTCAAAGTCATATTGCGACTCTTTATTGTTGATAAAGGTAACTTTTACGGTAATGGTGAGGCGAGTCATCGTTGCGTAAGCATCCGTACCCACAGCTTGTGGTGTGATGTCATATCCGGTTATCTCACCTTCTATCTGCAAGTCGCCATTTACATCCACCATTTGCAACTGTGTCTGGCGTGTGTAAGAGTCCTTGAGCATATTGGTAAACACCTCTTCCAAAGGCGGATATACCAATGCTGCCCGTATAGGGAAGTTGGATATAGATATGGTCTTTATGAGGTTGTAGTCGATAGATGCGCCATTGAACTTGTAGGATATGGTACAAGAAGTGAGCATCACCAATAGAATAGCCAATAACTTCTTCATTTCTATTCGAGGTTGTATTCTTTGATCTTGCGGTAAAGGGTTCTTTCGGATATTTGCAACTCTTGAGCTGTTTTTTTGCGCTTTCCGTTGTTGCGTATCAAGGCTCGACGAATGGTTTCGCGCTCGGTATCTTCGAGAGAAGTAGGTTGCTCGTCATAGTCATTGGCCATGATTACCTCAGCCTCTATTTCATTATATTGCGACGGAGCTTCAATAATGGTCTGATGCGGGTAGGAAATGTGTGTTGTAGTGCCTGTGGGATGTGCTATCATGCGAGGCATTGTTTCTACTACATTGCTCTCCTTCTCGGCCATGAGGCCATTGACTATTTCGCGCAATTCTTTTATGTCTTTTTGCATTTTGATGATAGCTTCGTATATCATCTTGCGCTCATTGTCAAATAGTTGGTTGCTTCCTGTGTCGCCATTGCGGGTCACATCTTGTCGCAATGCAGGCAGATTGCCCACTGTATATTGAGGGAGATATTTGACGAGTGTTTCGCCTGAAATTTCGCGAGAGGTTTCGTATATAGATACTTGTCGTGCAATGTTTTTGAGTTGTCGCACGTTGCCCGGCCAACGATACGATGTGAGTACATGGCGGGCATCATCGGTAAGACGGATGGCCGGCATGCGGTATCTCTCGGCAAATTCCGATGCAAACTTGCGAAAGAGCAAAATAATGTCGTTGGGACGTTCTCGCAAAGGAGGAACTTCTATGTGTACCGTGTTGAGTCGATAATACAAGTCCTCACGAAAACGGCCTTCGGAGATAGCCTTGAGCATGTCGAGGTTGGTAGCCGCAACTACACGAGCGTTGGTCTTATATACAGTCGAAGAGCCTACACGAATAAACTCGCCACTTTCCAATACACGCAACAAGCGAGCTTGTGTAGTGAGAGGCAACTCTCCTACTTCGTCGAGGAATATTGTGCCACCATCGGCCTCCTCAAAGTAACCCTTGCGAGATGAAACCGCTCCGGTAAATGCACCTTTTTCGTGTCCAAACAGCTCCGAATCGATTGTGCCTTCGGGTATAGCACCACAGTTTACGGCAATGTATTTGTTGTGCTTGCGGAGGCTGTATGCGTGTATGATTTGCGGGAAAAACTCTTTTCCGGCACCGCTCTCGCCTGTAATGAGAACATCCACATCATCAATAGGCGCAATTTGCACCGCTCGCGATATGGCTTGTATCAATTCGGGAGTATCTCCTATAATCCCAAATCGTTGTTTTACTTGTTGTATTTCGACAGTCGTTTGCATATTATCGAGCAAAATTACAAAAAAAACAGATAATCTCCGCAAGACTCCCCTCTTTTATTTGCAACCGATTGATTTCTTACTTACGATTATCCCAATGTAACACCTGAATATCATCTATTTTAGCTATCATAGTCTTGAGGAATATCTCGGCTATTTGCAACTACTCACAACGTCGATATGACGCAGTTTGTTTATTACGATACCAAGTGATAGTGGTAATGCTATCAGAGGATATAATGCAAGGTGTTGGGGGCGGAGGATATATTTGACAGCCTCTACAATGGAGAGAAACTCTTCGATGTCATTTTACTTGTCTGTTCGTTGAAAACGGTGCAATCGCTCTTCATATGATCGTTTATACATACGTTTGGTGCGGTTGTCCAGAAACGAGCGTTCTATTAGCTCATAGACCATTGGTTGCTCCGCTGCAAACAGCTCTATAATGGCGCTTATCCTTTTGGGTAATACTCCTATTCTGCTACCAAACTCTGCAAAATCGTCACGGCAAGGATGTCCGGTATTGAGGTATATATCCGAGTGAGCCTCTTTCGGCATCAAGCCCTCTTGTAACGCAAAATCACTGTCGTCCATATGGATGGAGGTGTTCAGAAGGTCGTATGCGGGTGTCATAATGTAATCGCCGCCTGCTGTCTGTTGTAGAGAGAAATTTTTGAGATGAGCATCACCATTGCCAAACAGATAGTTAAACACAACAAGCGTGAAGAAATTGGACATCTCCACTTGCCAAGCAGCCACGCTTTTGCGCAACAACATCGCTGCATCTTCATAGCTTCCTGTATATTTGAAATCCTTGCCGTGAGTGTTTGCAGTCTTGCCTGCTATCGAGGCAAAATCCTCCTGCGCTATCTTTGAGCCGTCAGCTGCGTAATCAAAACGCTTTGTGATGTACACAATCTTGCCATCCGAAAAAAATGCCACAGCATTTTCTGCAGTCTTGATTTTATATACCTGCCTTGCAATCTGCATTGTTAGGTGCTCGTTTGCCGGAATTTGCTCACGAAAGCGTAAGTGCTTGTAGTCGGGTGCCGGCTTGATGATGTAGCGACCGTGCTCACCTTCGGGTGTAAGGCAAATCTTTCTATCGCATATAATGGCAGATAGTTTCTCCTGTACACCCGAAATGGAGATTCTATTGACAGATGCAACAAAATCCTCATGGTTGGCATCGTAGCTAAAATCCAAAAAAGGACTTACTTGCTTGCCTCCAAACATATTGCGAATACACGAGGGGCTATATTTGTCATAGCCCACTGCCAATGTCCCATGACATACATCTATCTTCGTCATAACGGTTTCACTGTTATAGCTCCAATGGTATCGTTGTTGGCTGTTGCCAACAACAATCCAAAGGCATCGTTTTCATCAATTTTGAGCGTCATACATTGCAACGCTTTGTTTGCCCCCTCCGAAAGCATATTGTAGAAAAATGGGAATAACTTATCGGCAACAAACGCCTCCTTGCGTTTGGGAAGAGATAAGGATATAGCTCTATTGCGACTATCAAGCAGGTAGGCGTCATCGTACTTGAAGATGTATTTGCCATCATCTGTTTCCGACAATGTGCCGGCTAATACTCTGTTTGTAAAAACCTCGGCTACTCTCATACATTACTCTCTTTAACTTTCAGCACTATCTCCAAGCCAAGTACTTCTGCAATCTTTGCAAGGGAGTGAATAGATGGATTTCCCTTACCGGCTTCTACGCTCTTGATAAATCGAACACTCAACCCTGTATAGTCCGACAAATCCTGTTGTGTCAGACCGAGAATGGCTCTTCTTTCCTTTACAATCTTATAATCCATAGGCAATATATTGCACTTTTGGTGCAAATGTATGAAAAGTTTTCTAATCTTCAAAGTATTTGTGCAGTATATTGCACTATTGTGTGTGATTGTCAAGTGTGACTATCAAGCATATTGCTATCGTGCAGCTTGGGTCGTTTTCTCGATGCAGGCTGCAAATGATTGTGGTAGAATGACATTGTCAAGCGTGTATGCACGGGCAAACAGTGGTGCTATTTCTTCATCGCTAAATCCGGCTATACCGCAACCGATGCGTGTGACGAGAAAAAGCAAATGCTTGTTCTCTTGGGCAAAAGATATAAATTCATCGACATAAGGAGCTATGGTATCCACTCCTCCCTGCATGGTGGGAATTGCATAAGAAGAGCCTTGTAAACCTACACCTTGCCCCATACGGGCACCAAATTTTTTGAACGCTACATGAGCTGCGCCTCCCATGTGCATTCCGGCGAGGTTGCTGCCAAACACAAATATCTCATTGTGTTCAAGATGTGTTATTTGTTCGGGGGTATATCTGCCTTTCATAATTACTCATTGTTTCATGTTGCAATATTAGTCAAATATAGAGTAAAGAACAATGAATCAATTTTAAAAATTATTTAAAACGCAATTTCCTACAATCCATAGTGCGTATGTCTATTGTAAAGATGGCGTTTATCAAAGGCTCACCCATTCCGGTAATCATTTTTATGACTTCGCAAGCCTGTGTCGAGCCTATAATTCCGGCTAATGCCCCTACTACACCGCGTATGGTTTGAGGTTGGTTACAGGCCGATGTGCGGTCGGGAAAGAGCTCGCTGTATCGCCAATCGTTGCGAGCATCAAATACCGACACTTGCCCTGTGTATTCCGTAATTGCACCATACACAAAAGGCTTCTTTTGCATCGCACACACCTCGTCAATCAAGTATCTTGTTGTGGCATTGTCACTGCAATCTACCACCATGTCATACTTTTCGATAATATCATAAGCATTTTCGATATTTATCATCTTATTATGCTCTATAACAGTAGTATGGCTTGATATTTCTTTGATGCGAATGTGTGCTGCTGTTGATTTTGATTGTCCTACTTCGCACTCTTTATAGAGAATTTGTCGTTGCAAATTGCTCAATGACACCACGTCATTGTCGGCTATGCCCAAAGTACCAATGCCCGCCGCTGCGAGGTAGAGGGTAACGGGCGAGCCCAATCCCCCTACTCCCACAACGAGCACTCTTGCTTGTTGCAATTTCTTCTGCCCTTCAAGGCCTATATCGGGCAACATAATCTGTCGTGAAAAACGCTCTTGCATATCAGTCAAAAACTTTGTCCCAATCTTTCCATACAACTTCATATCCGCACTGCTTGATGGCGGCTTCTACCTCATGCGGTGTACGCTCGTCACTCACCGAGAATTGCTCCAATGCTTGCGGATAGGTGTAATATCCTCCCGGCTCGGTCTTGCTGCCTGCACTCATTGAGGTAGCTCCCAATGCGGTGATATTATTGCGAAAGTTGGGCGTTTCGCGAGTAGAAACCGAAATATCGACATCGTGGTCGAAGATGCGGAATGCAAATATAAGTTGAGCCAACTCCCTGTCGTTCATGACAACGTTGGGCGGGAAACCGCCTGCGCTGGGGCGCAATCGTGGGAAATTGACACTATAACGAGTCTGCCAATAGTGTCGGCGCAGATACAACAAGTGTAGAGCCATAAAAGTGACATCGGTGCGCCAATCTTCGAGTCCTATGAGTACACCCATACCTATCTTGTGTACACCGGCTTGTCCCATACGGTCATATCCATTGAGTCGCCACTCGTAGTTGGATTTCATGCCCTTGGGGTGATATACCTTGTACCTCTCTCTATTGTATGTTTCTTGAAAACATACCACACCATTCAACCCCGATTGTGTGAGGCGGTAATAATCCTCACTTTTCAAGGGCATGACTTCGATAGAGAGCGAGTTGAAAAAAGGACGAGCCACTTGCAATGCTTTTTCCAAATAATCGACACCGGCATCGCGCGGATTTTCGCCTGTGACAATCAATAGATTATCGAATGGCGCAAGTTGCTTGATGGCACGACATTCTTGTTCTATCTCTTGCATCGTGAGTATGGTGCGTGGCATGGGATTGTTGTGATTAAATCCGCAATAGACACAATGATTGCTACAAGAATTGGTAATGTATAATGGTATATACATAGAGATTGTTTTGCCAAACCGCTCCTGCGTATATTTTTGACTCAGTTGAGCCATCTCCTCAAGATAAGGAGCCGCAGCAGGAGATATGAGAGCCATGAAGTCGTCAATGTTGCATTGAGGCTTGGACAAGGCCGATATTACATCGTTCCTGCTCTTTGATAGGATGCGTTGTGTCATTTCATCCCATGAATATTGTGTTATTTCATCCGAAAACATACTTTTTGTCTTTATTAGTCATTCTTTTTATCACAACATTTGACAACATCTTGCGATAGTCGCATGGCACAGAAATTGGGCCCGCACATGGTGCAGAAGTTGCCGTCATATTCGCCTCCCTCTTTGAAGTATTCAAGTGCTCTGTCGGGGTCTAATGATAGGTTAAACTGATCTTTCCAACGAAATTCATAACGAGCTTTTCCCATGGCATCATCTCTTAATTGTGCTCCGGGATGCCCTTTGGCCAAGTCGGCCGCATGTGCGGCTATCTTATAAGCAATGACTCCGTTGCGAACATCTTCGCTGTTGGGCAATCCCAGATGCTCTTTGGGAGTAACATAACATATCATAGCCGTACCCTGCCAAGCTATCTGCGCCGCTCCTATGGCCGATGTGATGTGATCGTAGGCCGGTGCAATATCGGTTGTCAGAGGGCCTAATGTATAGAATGGTGCTTCGTGGCATGTTGTAAGTTGTCGTTGCATGTTTTCGCTTATCTTGTGCATGGGTACATGGCCGGGGCCCTCGATGATGACTTGTACATTGTGCGACCATGCTTTTTGTGTCAGTTCGCCCAATACATCCAACTCGAGAAATTGCGCTCTGTCGTTGGCATCATGTATCGAGCCGGGACGCATGCCATCGCCCAGCGACACGGCAACATCATATTGTGCCAATATGTGGCATATCTCGTCGAAGTGTGTGTATAAGAAACTCTCTTGGTTGTGTATAACACACCATTTTGTCATGATAGAGCCGCCTCGCGAAACAATACCGGTAAGTCGCTCTTTGACCAACTCGGCATGTGCGCGCAATACACCGGCATGAATAGTGAAATAATCAACACCTTGTTCGCATTGCTCGATGAGTGTGTCGCGGTATATCTCCCAAGTGAGGTCTTCGATGCGACCATTTACCTTTTCGAGTGCTTGATAAATAGGAACAGTACCCATCGGTACGGGAGAGTTGCGAATAATCCACTCTCGTGTTTCATGAATATTGTCACCTGTCGAGAGGTCCATCAGTGTGTCACCACCCCAATGGCAGCTCCAAACGGCTTTTTCAACCTCTTCGGCTATACCTGATGAGAGAGCCGAGTTGCCTATATTGGTGTTGATTTTCACCAAAAAGTTGCGACCGATAATCATAGGCTCGGCTTCGGGGTGGTTGATATTGGCGGGAATAATGGCACGCCCGGCCGCTATTTCGTCACGAACAAATTCGGGTGTAATGTGTGTGGTAATACCCTTGGCCTCGCACATCATATTCTCACGAATGGCCACATATTCCATTTCGGCTGTAATAATACCCTGTTTGGCATAATACATTTGTGTGATTTCTTTGCCTTTCTTGGCACGATAGGGCTTGTGTGTAGAGCCGAAACGGATAGCGTCGATGCTCTTTTCGTTGCGTCGTTGGCGACCATACTCCGATGTGATGACGCTTAATTGTTCTACATCGTTGCGTTGTTTTATCCACTCTTCTCTTATTCGGCGTAATCCTTTATTTATATCTACCACTACATGCGGATTGGTAAAGTCGCCACTTGTGTCATATACATATACCGGGTCATTATGACTCACTACCCTCTCGCCGTTGGTTATCTTCACGGTGTCGGTGAGGTTGATGCGACGCATGGCTACTTGGATGGGATGCAATTTGCCCTCGATATAAACCTTTTCAGAGCCGGGATAACTATCCGAAACTATGTTATTTACTATTTTCATGGTCGTTGATATTAAAGGTTGAGAAATGAGGTAAGCGGACTGCTTGCAGTAGCGTGTTGTGTTTGAGAGCCAAGTCCGGCTATATAAGCCGAGTGTCCGGCCATGACAGCTTGCTTAAAGGCCTCGGCCATCATTACAGGGTTGTGAGCAATGGCAATAGCGGTATTGACCAAAACGGCATCGGCACCCATCTCCATGGCTTCGGCAGCATGCGAGGGGGCTCCTATTCCGGCATCTACAATGACGGGCACATTGCTTTGCTCAATGATTATTTGTAAAAAATCTCTTGTGAGCAACCCTTTGTTGCTACCGATAGGTGCGCCAAGAGGCATTACGGCTGCGCTACCTACATCTTCAAGACGCTTGCATAAAACAGGGTCGGCCGGAATATAAGGCAGAACAACAAATCCGAGCTTAACCAATTCCTCTGTCGCCTTGAGTGTTTCTGCGGTATCGGGCAATAGATATTTGGGGTCGGGATGTATTTCGAGTTTTATGAAATTGGTGCCAAAGCACTCGCGAGCCATTTGTGCCGCAAAGACAGCCTCTTTGGCATTTCTCACTCCCGAGGTGTTGGGTAGTAGCTGAATGTTGTCTTTCTTGATGTGAGCAAGCATTTCATCTTCGGGATTGCTCATCTCAATGCGTTTCATGGCCATTGTCACCATTTCGGTTCCTGACGCTGCTATCGCCTCTTGCATGAGGGGGTTGGAAGAGAATTTGCCTGTTCCCAAGAATAGTCGTGATGTAAACTCACGACCTCCAATGATAAGTTGGTTTTTCATCTTT
Source organism: Barnesiella sp. (assembly GCA_045645425.1). Classification (GTDB taxonomy): domain Bacteria; phylum Bacteroidota; class Bacteroidia; order Bacteroidales; family Barnesiellaceae_A; genus Barnesiella_A. The sequence goes on along the minus strand of JAZRIS010000029.1, from coordinate 4,872 downwards.
TTATATTATTAAGGGTTGATATGATATTTCTTGTATATTGAGCCGGATAGTCCGATTGCAGTATAGCTCCTGACAATGCTATGCCCGACACACCGCACTTTATTATAGGCTCGATGTCGTTGGCTTCAATTCCGCCTATGGCAATGATAGGTGTTGTGATATTGGCGTTGCGGCATTGCGATAGAATGTTTTTATATCCATCCAAGCCCAATATAGGACTGAGATTTTGCTTTGTTTGAGTATATCTGAAAGGGCCCAATCCTATATAATCTACACCTTGATGTACAAGGTTTTGTATATCTTCAAATGTGTTTGCCGTACCGCCAATGATGTAATTTGAGCCCATGAGTTGCCGAGCCTCACTCGGCGACATATCGTTCTTGCCCAAATGAACGCCATCTACATTGTACTCTATGGCAAGTTCTACATAATCATCAAGAATTAATGTGGCTCCTTGCTCCCGGCACAGTGGTTTGAGAATTTCTATGGCCTGACATATATCGTGCTTGTCGGCCTCTTTCATGCGCAACTGTATCCACTTGCATCCGCCTTCGAGAGCCTTTATGGCACCATCGATATAGCTATATCGAGCCGATTGGTGAGTTATGAATTGTAGCATATAAGTGAGTTCTTTAGTTGTTTGGTCGTCTTTATTACTTCTTCAATAGAGGGTTTGTTCCATATACACCCCATCACCGCTACACCGCCAAATCCATATTGTAGTGTTTGTGCGATATTATCTGTCGATATTCCGCCCAGCGCAATTATCTGCTCGTCTATTATGCCCATATCTCGTGCCTCAATGAGTTGCTTGTGCGTGAAGGGCGTGTTGTAACCTTTTTTTGATATACTGTTGTGTATGGGGCTTAAAAAGAGGTAATTGCAATGTGGCTTGTGCTGTAATATTTCGTCAAATGTGTGACAAGAACGACTTATGCCCCCTTTCCATGATGCAGGAGGCAGAGGATTGCGCCTATTGAGGTGCAACCCGCCCACCGAATAGGTGTGGGCAAGTTGATGAGTGTCGTGCAAGACAATATGCCGATGATATTCGACCGGCAACGAGAGCAAGAGTCTTTCTACCTCTTCGGGCAGAGCCAATGGCTTGCGTATATGCACATAGTCGGCCCCTGCATCGATAGTGGCTTTGATGAGCCTGTCTTCGTATGGCAGAAAGTCGGGCGAAGTTATTACAATCAACTTTTTCATCACTTATCCTCCGTATGCAGCTGCAATAACAACCACGTTATCACCTTCTTGCAGTATGGTGCTGCTCCACATGGTGCGTTTGATGAGGCTGTTGTTTATGGCCACGGCAATATTCTGTGTAGTGGACAATTCTCGTTCTATGAGTTGTTGCAGCGATGTTTCGTTGTCGAGAGTTGTTGTTTTATCATTGAGTGTGATATTCATAATGTATATGTGTTGGATGATTGATATTCGATAGTTTTTAGTGGTTGAGGCGCAAAGCCATGATTGATAGCGCCGTTGCCCTTTCCGGCAAAAATATGCGCTCCATGGTCGATGCCTTTCCAAAGGTAATTTTTGGCACACTCTACTGCATGGTGCAAGGAGTAGCCGAGTGCTACAAATGATGCTATTGCCGATGATAGTGTGCAGCCTGTACCGTGGGTATTGCGAGTATCTATATAGGGTAGTGAGTATGCGTACTTCATGCCGTCGCGTGTATGCAGACAATCGACAGCCATATCACCTGCAAGATGTCCGCCTTTTATCAATACCGACTTGCATCCATAGCTCAGTATCTTCATGGCTATTGCATCAAGATGAGTAGTGTTGTCAATAGGCATGCCGGATAGTAATGAGGCTTCGTGTATGTTGGGTGTAACCACCTCGGCGATGGAGAAAAGTCTATGAATAATTATGTCGATGGCATCGTCGCTCAATAGTTTGTGCCCGGATGTCGATACCATCACGGGGTCTAATATAATAGGTATATCATATTGCGAAACGGCATCGGCCACCGCAGTAGCAATAGAGGCATTACAGAGCATACCTATTTTGATGCTATCAATGGTAAGGTCGTCTATTACAGCCTCAATCTGTTGGCGAACAATTTCGGGCGTGACAGGCATGATGTTGCGCACCCCTTGTGTATTCTGCGCTGTGATAGCAGTAATGGCAGTAGAAGCATATACACCCAAGGCAGAGCAGGTCTTGATGTCGGCTTGAATACCGGCACCACCGCCACTGTCGGAGCCGGCAATGATAAGTGTTGTAGGATAACGTTTCATGTTACATCATTTTTTCGCAAAAGGATGCAATAAAAAGCTCGAACATCGATTATGCCCGAGAAACTGAATAAGATAAAGCCGAAAAATGAGTATATAACAATGACTACCAATTCCTACGGCGGCATTACCCGCATCAGGTTCATAGGGTATAATCTCAGCCGCACGTTAGCAGCACCCCTTTGTGTGTTGTTGCCACAAAGATAAGGAAAGTTGCGAGGAGAACAAAATATTTTCACTATATTTGCAAATCAAAATAGAAAAAACACATTTTACATTATTATATGGCAGCATCCAATTTTGTCGATTACGTTAAGATATTTTGCCGTTCAGGTAAAGGTGGTGCGGGTTCTATGCACTTGCATCGTGCCAAGTATGTGCCCAAGGGTGGCCCTGATGGTGGCGATGGTGGTCGCGGTGGTCACATTATACTTCGTGCCAACCGCAACTTGTGGACTCTCTTGCACTTGCGTTACTCTCGTCACGTGTTGGCCGGTAATGGTGGGCATGGTGGCCCTTCGCGCAGCTCGGGTAAGGATGGTGATGATAAAGTAATAGAGGTACCCTGTGGAACTGCCGTATTTGATGCCGATACCGGCGAATTTCTTACCGAGGTTACTACCGATGGACAAGAACTCATCTTGCTCAAAGGTGGTCGAGGTGGCTTGGGTAACTGGAATTTCCGCAGTTCTACCAACCAAACCCCTCGTTTTGCACAACCCGGTGAGCCGGCTATCGAGCGCAATATCATTCTCGAACTCAAGTTGTTGGCCGATGTAGGTTTGGTAGGCTTCCCCAATGCGGGCAAATCTACCCTACTCTCTTCTATCTCGGCCGCCAAGCCCAAGATTGCCGACTACCCCTTTACTACACTTGAGCCCAATCTTGGTATCGTGTCGTATCGCGACAACCTCTCTTTTGTGATGGCCGATATTCCCGGTATTATCGAGGGCGCCAGCGAAGGTCGCGGTCTTGGACTTCGCTTCCTCCGTCACGTCGAGCGCAATGCCTTGTTGCTCTTTATGATTCCGGCCGATGCCGACGATATTCGCGAACAATACAATATATTGTTGCGCGAGCTCACCGAGTTCAACCCCGACTTGCTCGATAAGCAACGTGTCCTCGCCATTACCAAGTGCGATATGCTCGATGACGAACTCATGGAACAAATGCGCCAAGAACTGCCCGATGATATCGAAACCGTATTTATATCATCTATAACCGGCATGGGATTGAGCGAACTCAAAGACCTCTTGTGGCGTACACTCAATGACGAGAGCAACCGTGTACTCACCTTCACGCATCGCGACCTCGACAAGCATCATCGCATCAAAGAGGAGGATGAGTTTGACCTCGGAGTTGAGGCGCTCAATCGCAAAGGTACTGACGATGATGAGGATGAGTACTATGAGGAAGATTGGGACGAGGAATTTGAAGAAGATGGCGATGATAACCATCGTGAGGAGGAGTGGTAATGCGCATCACCGATAACAATGGCGTAACATTATATAGCTTTGAGTCACCGGCTTTCGAGTCGGTGACTACTTTTGTTACCACCCGACACAACAATACTCGCATAGCCGAGCCTCGTGGCAACTTCAACCTCGGACTCTATTGTGGCGATGATGAAGCGAATGTTGAGAATAATTTGCAACAACTCTGTTCATCGCTGGGTATTGCACGCACACAGCTCTTTTACCCTCGACAGGTACATGGCCATGAGGTGCTTACTATCGATAGTGAGTTTATTTCCCTACCCTGCGACAAGCAACTTGCTGCACTCGATGGCGTTGATGCCATTGTTACCAATGTGTCCCATATTGCCATTGCCGTAACGACAGCCGATTGTGTACCTATTCTCCTCTACGACCCCGTGCAACGAGCCATTGCAGCCATACATGCCGGTTGGCGAGGTACGGCACAAGAGATAGTGCGACATACCATAGAGCGTATGCAGCAACAATTTGGCACTTGTGCCGCCCATATTCATGCGGCTATTGGCCCTTGCATAGGTATAGATGCCTATGAGGTTGGTGATGAAGTGATTGATGCTATGCGAAATGCGGGATTTGATATAGAAAGCATCATTATTCGCAATGCGCAATCGGGCAAAATGCACATTGACCTTGCCGCCACCAATGCCGACTTGCTATTGCGTTGCGGAGTAGATTTGATGAACATAGAAGTGTGCGGTATATGCACCCACCGCAACAGTGCCGACTTCTACTCGGTGCGTGCCCTCGGCAACGAAACCGGCCGCTTCCTCACCGGTGCGATGATGCAAAAAGAATAATCCCCACCGCCGATAACTTATATTTACTCCTGTCATTTCTATTTCGCTCGCAGTGAAAAATATTCAAGTAAACTTGATATTTCTCGCTCGCTTATTGGTATATTTGATAATGTAATCGAATATACTTTCGCTCGCTGTGAAAAATATTCAAGCAAACTTGATATTTCTCGCTCGCTTATCCGTATCTTTGATGTAGTTTGATTAAGATTCTTTGAGTATCAAACCATTAAGAAGAACTTGCATGAGAATGGGCAATGGATAAGAAATTGCTAACTTGTTTTGTTACACTATATTCCTCATGCTTTTCAAATAACTCTTTACAAAGTG
>JAZRIS010000028.1:0-36549 GCA_045645425.1 Barnesiella sp. | reverse complement strand
AAATTGAACGAGCAGTTAAATTGATGAACGAATATTATAAAGAAAAGGAGGAAGATAAATGAAAAATACTAAATCATTAGACCAACTTAAAACGCAATATTACGGCGAAGTTGGTACTCCGGAAAGAGATAGAATTGAACGTGAACTTGAGGCGTTACGTATTGGTTTCAAACTTCGTTCTGCAAGAGAACAGCAAAATCTCACACAGGAAGAAGTGGCAAAACGTATCAATAAGAAACGCACCTTTATATCAAAGGTCGAAACTGATGGCGAAAATATAACACTTAAAACCTTGTTTGATGTAGTTGAACGTGGTTTAGGTGGTCGCCTAAAAATCAGTGTTGAGTTCTAAACGAACGTTGTCTTTTACGCATAGAGAATGTTACTGTACATTTGCGATGCACAAGTTGGGCTGCACTCGGTATAATTGAAGCAAGCTTCATTCTGCTCTCGCTGGCATCAACATTCGTGGTGTAGTAACATTCTTTTTTTATGAAAACAATCAATCTCATTGTGCCTTGTGTGTGGTGTGAACTCGATGATATACAATAATATAATCCATTCGCTCAGCCTGCCTAATGAGCCATTATTTGTGATTATAATCCTGATTTATGAGCAAACAACCCCGGTCGCGAATTTCAAGGAATAATAGCCGATAGTTTTATTACATTAACAAGAGTGTTGATAATGAGTATATCGAGTTGATATAAGTTTTACCGGCAGTTTTGCTTGTGAGGTTTGAGTTTTATTACTGCCAAGAAGATTATCAATAAAGAGAATGTTATGCCGTAATATATCGAGGTGTTTGATACATAGTCTTTAAGTGGTTGTATAATCATGTGCCACAAGTATATGTTGAGGCTGTTTTCGCCAATGTATGTCAATACTTTGCTCTTGGGTAGGCTGTCGTTTTTTATAGAAGGGTAGAGGAAATAAGCTATAACGAGCAACACTAAAATAAATGATAGAATACCGTATGTGGGTATGTCAATAAGCCTTGTAGATAATATTGCAGGGATGAATAATACCGGAACTATCCGGTAGCTTTTGTTGAAGTGATTGTCGCTTAAATGATTTTTAAAGAACAGTCCTATGGCAAAGTAGGGCAGATTGCTCAATTCGCACCATTTTGTCATCGGAAAAGGTGCTATCTCTACCTTGATAATATTCCATATTATATATATCAACAATAATATTCCATAGGCTTTTGCAGTCTGTGTCCTGCCAAATAAGTATTTGGCCAACAGTATATAACAAAATAGTGTAGGTACATACCACAAGTGGTACCAAGGCGAGTATAAAAGACTGCAAATGTTTCTGATACTCGGCTCGCAAAGTATTTGATATAAAGTGAACACGGAAAATGCAATTAACCACATTTTAATCATTCTGTTCCAATATTTGCCCAATACCTCTTTGTATGATTGAGATGACAACTTTGTGAGATTTATCATATATCCGCTCATAAACATGAACAGAGGCATGTGAAATGAATATATTACCCAACGCACAATGTTCTCGTCTAATGTTCCCAGAAGCACATGACCTATAACAACGCATAGTATGAGAAATCCTTTTATTGTGTCTATCGAATAATTTCTTTGTTGCATCATATCTTATTGTCCTTATCTGATTTTGATATGCGAAAATAGAGATTATTTTTCACAAATGCATCTGTCATATAAGTTTTGATAAATTTTTTTGAAATAAAAAGACAAAAAAATCCCGAACGCTCTATTTGTAAACGTTCGGGACAACCTTAATTAATTTCTTATGAAACGAAGTTATTTCACTATTACTTTTCTTATGGCGGTGCTATCGTTCTTGGTTGATACTTTCACGATATATATGCCTGATGAGAGAGTCTTTGGAGGTAGCTATGTGTTGTTTATTGAATGTGCCTTGTATAGGTATATATTCAGCTAATAACTGTGTCATATAAAGTGAGAAATAGCAAGTTGGCTATGACAAGTTATCAATAACATTGTTTCAATGCAAGGTACAATCTATATTGTTAGGGAGAGTTTACAAGTTGAAGAGCTGTCAGTGTTCTCATTTGTTGAGCTACAACTCTTGCGGAGTGAGGGGGATTCGAACCCCCGAGCCGCTTGTGACGACTACACGCTTTCCAGGCGTGCCTCTTCAACCACTCGAGCACCACTCCTTGATGAGGTTTTCTGTTTTCTTACTGCAAAGATAACAATATGCTTGATATATCCCAAAATTTGCGCTTCGTTTTTATTGTTAAATTTAGCTTGTTTTCACTCTTTGAGAGTTATCTCTCTTATTATCTGAACGATTGTTGTGTGTAATTTTTTTCGCTCTGCCATCACTTGAAATTTGTGTATAAATTTAGGCTCTCGCAATGTCGTTTTTTGCGATATTTTTTATAAAATTGCAACTCGATATTGATGCGTTATATCTATTTCCTCTTGTGGTTTATTTATGACGTTCTGTTCAATATTCAATAGGTAATGCGATATTATTAAAATCTGATATATTTATGAAAAAATTTATTTTATTGCTCTCTTTATCTCTGCTTGCGATAGTTGTTCATGGAGCTGTTACTTTCAATGTGCAAGTGCCTGCGGGTACTCGTTCGTGTTATATTGCAGCTTCGTTCAATGGCTGGGATGCTGCCAATGCGATTGAAATGACACCGTCGGGTGTCAATACCTTTACACTTACAATAGATAATATTACTACTGCCGATGTGGCCGGTGGTTTCAAGTATTTGTGTGGTCCCGATTGGGCTTATGTCGAGAAGGATGCTTCGGGTGGCGAATTGAGTGATCGCACGGAGGCTACTGCATTGGATGTGGTGGCGAGTTGGGCTAAGATGTACAATCCCGATATTATCGAAAAGATGCTGAGCGTAAATGGTCACATGCGCATGGTCAAGATACTCTTGCCGGCCGACTATGCTACTTCGGGTGTATCTTATCCTGTTGTATATCTTACCGGTGTACAGGCTCGATATGACAATGCCGGCTCGGATAGCGATAGGGGCGACGACCACATGGGTGCGCAGTCGTGGAATATACCCGCTGTGGTGCGTGAGATGAATAATGCCCTGCCTTGTATCTTTGTTTCGGTATATGGCTTTGTGGCCGAGAATATTCCTTATCCTTATGCCCAATTTGCCGGTAGTGGTGCTTCTGATGCCTTTATCAGAGGCATCGAAGAGGAATTGATGCCCTATATAAACACTACCTATCGCACCCTCACGGGTGCCGCCAACACCTCTATCGTTGGTGCCGATATGGGCGGTTTGTTGAGTGTGTATGCCGCTTTGACTCGTCCCGATTTGTTCGGTCAATGCGCCTCTATTTCGCCTCTTATATATCTCAACAAGAGCGAGATATTCTCTTGTGCAACAGCAACTGCCACTGTTACGCCGCAACGTTTCTACTTTACGGTGGGTAGTGCCGAGCCGGAGAGTTTTATTGCCGATGTCGATGCGTTGCAAGAGATAGTAGCTACTCGTGCCAACACCGAGGTGCGTTATACCACCCTTGCCGGTGCCAAGCACAGCGATGAGGCTTGGGGAGGTGCGTTCAAGTGTGTATATCCCTATCTCTTGAGTGCCGATGCTCCCAACAGCATTCTGTTCAAGGCCGATAGTAATATAGCTACTGCTCAATACTCTATTGTATCGGCTGTAGATAGCCAAAACCTGACTTACGATGCCAATAGCTCGTTTGTATATGTCGATGATTTTGTTGATGATGGCAACTCTGTCGAGGCGCAAGTGGCTATTACCGAGATACCGGCACAAGTCAAGACGCAATATTATTGGAACGTGAGTCGCAGTGCCGATGGTACGGGCGAGTTGCTCAAGTCGAGCAATGGTAAGGTTGGATTTAGCTCCAAGAAAACCACCACTTCATGGCACCGAGTAGCGGTATTTGCCGACGAGAGTGTCAAGGATGTTGCCGCCAACTCTGCGGCTTTCCGTATAAAAACATCAACCAATGAGGTGAAAATGGCGGTGGCCGCCGACTATTGCGTGTCGGCTACAATGACCTTTGGTGACGACAAGAATTTTGCCATACACTATGGCAGTGTAAATAGTGGCTCGGATATGGGTGCTATTACCTCAACGTATGCCGTATCGGCCGACTGTACAAGTGCCGAAATTATATATAACTTCCGTACCAACCAAGTGACCATAACCGAGAATAACACCGGTGGTGGCACCGATGATGATGTAATTGATATAGCTACCGCGCAATACTCTATCGTGTCGGCGGTCGATAGCGAAAACTTGCGTTATGATGCAACCTCTCAATTTACCTATATCACCAATTTCGTTTCGTCGGGCAATGAGGTGAAGGCGCAAGTTGCCATTACCGAGATACCGGCACAAGTCAAGTCGCAATATTATTGGAACGTCAGTCGCAGTGCCGATGGTACGGGCGAGTTGCTCAAGTCGAGCAATGGTAATATCGGATTTAGCTCCAAGAAAACCACCACTTCATGGCACCGAGTAGCGGTATTGGCCGACGAGAGTGTCAAGGATGTTGCTGCCAATTCGGCCGCTTTCCGCCTTGTCACAGCTTCACAATCCAAGGTTATGGATGTTGTGGGTAATTATAGGGTGAAGTCGACAATGGAGTTTGTTGCCGAAGATAAGAGTTTTGCCATCCATTATGGCAGTGTAAACAGTGGCTCGGATATGGGTGCCATCACCCCGTCATACTCGGTATCGGATAATTGTATTGCTGCCGATATAGTCTATGATTTTGTGACAAATGCGGTGTCTATCACCGAAACAAAATGGGGCGATGCCGTTGGCGAAGTTGTGATAGACAAGTTTATGGCAGTACCTTCGATATGTAATGTTGGAACAGATGTGACCATATATCTTAATATAGAAGATTTGCAAGGATGTGAGATTGCTGTTGATGTCAATCATAATTACACCTACGGCACTCCTATGGCTCTTGCTACGGTGGGACAAGGTCAATGGCGCATGAATTTGCAAGATGTCAAGGCCGGTATATACCACCTTTCGCTATCGCTCAAACGTGGCGACAATGTTATGAACGATGTGCAAACTATTGCTGTGAAAGTGCTCAATGGTACCGATGTGGATAAGTCTTTGATAATCAATCCTTACAAAGATATAGATTGGGATGCTGTCAATAGCTACAAATCCAATTTTCACACCCACACTACAACTTCGTTCGATGCACAGCATAGGGTAGATGTGTCGGTGGACAAGTACTACAAGGCGGGTTATAAGATTTTGGCGCTTACCGACCATGATGCCAATCCTTATCCTTGGGAAATGTTCAATCTCTACAATCCCGCTGCCTCCAACTGCTATCCGCTGGAGTTGGATATGTTGGCCATACCGGGCAATGAATTGAGCAAGAGCTATACCAACTCTTGGAACGAAGTGGGCGGAAGTGAATTTAATCATCACAACGACTTCTTTACCGGTCGTCAAGGTATGGAGTTTGCCACATTGCGTGAGTCGTATGCCTATACACAAGAGTTGGGAGGCATGCAACTCATCAATCACCCCGGACAATATTGGAAACTTGAGAATACATATCAACCCGGCGAAAAAAATTCGCCCGAATGGCATGCGCAAAACTTTATGACGTACAGCAGCCTCATAGGTCTTGAGGTATATAATCAGGGCAATCGTCGCCCCAACGATCGCATATTATGGGATCAAATTCTTGAAATAACTATGCCCGAACGTGCTGTGTGGGGTTACTCTTGCGACGACTCGCACAATGACGACCAACTTTTCCGTAATTATAATTGGATGTTGATGCCCGCGCTCACTATCGAAGATTTGAAAGATGCCATGCGCAATGGTACTCACTATTTCTCTTACGAATACACCGGTTCGGGACAAGCCAAGGCCCCACGTATCGAGTGCATATCGGTACAAGAAAATATTATTACGATTGCTACCGATGCTACCGAAGTATATTGGATAAGTGCTACCGACATAAACGGTGCGCCATCTACTCGCAAGAGTACGGTTGTTGCGGTAGGTAAGGAGTTTGATTTTACCGGTTTCCAAGGTAAATATGTGCGTGCTTTGCTCGTAAACCAATATGGCGAAACCTGCACACAGCCATTCGGTTTTGGCGTAAATACTACCGATGTAGCATTGCCTCTCACTTCTACACAACGACTCAATGTATATCCCAATCCTGCCACCGACAAGGTAGTGATAGAAGCATCGAGCGAGATAGAAACAGTATCTATCTACAATCTTGTGGGTGCTTGTGTGGCGTATTATAATGGTTGCGAAAGCTCTGTTATGACGATTGATGTTTCTACTTTGCCTCAAGGACACTATCTCGTGACAACCAAAACATCTACATCTACCTACAACAATAAGTTGATTGTAAAGTAAATAAACCGATACCTTGACACAAAAAACACCCATCAATGCACTCAGCGTCGATGGGTGTTTCTTTTGAGAGTTGTATCTTATTTGTTTTTACATGTAAGTGTCACCATATCTTTTGTCTTATGCCATATTGTAGATATAAGTCGTGTGACAGCATTGTTGATGGGGTCTATTATCTTACTCATTCCTATCATTATTGCTATTGTCGCAATAGAAACCACAGTGAGCGAGCAGGCGGGATGTGCAAGAAACTCGATGTGACATCCCGATTGCTCGTAGATATAATAGTATAAGAAATTGAGATACGAAATTACATGTACATGATATAGATATATGATGTATCCATAACGAGAATATTGCATAATAACATATCGCATCAATGGTATGCGTGCTATCTGTCGGCACAGCCATTTGAGGGGTGTGCCAAGTATTATGAGCGCACAAGTGGTGTATGCAAGATACATAAAATTGGCGGGAAATTTATTGATTTGCATATTCCATGTCTTGCCTTGCATCAACCATATAACCATACCTATGGCGCAGAGCGTAAAGACGATATAGGAGTTGTATGGTTTCTTGCGCATATAGTATAGTCCCGCAAAGGTAGAAACAAGGTAACATAGTATGTGGCTCGGGTACAGATATATGCCTACCATGATAGCCAACAGCAACAGATGTATCGCAAGCGAGCCTATGCGTTCACTCACCCTATGCAGCAATGGCAGTAACAGCGCAATGACGATATAGGGAAAGATGTACCATAGATGCCCTGTTGTGTCACCATGAAAAATAATATTGATAATCTGGTCGGCAAATTTATAGTGTACATACCGTGTATCTACATTGCCATTGAGTGTATTGATGAGGAAGTAGAACAGTAGGTAGATAATGAGTGGTATGACAATGCGCTTGAAGCGACCGGCTATATATTGTGTATAGCTCTTCTTGCGTGATAGTGCGTATGATGCTCCCGATATGTAAAATACGCTGGGCATTGCTATCAATATCAATGATGAGAAATTGTTTTCCCACAACGTGACAGCATACATGATGACATGTATAAATCCCACAATATATATCATGACACAACCACGATATATATCCAACTCTTCATTGCGAGCTGTTGTATTTGTCTTTAATTCTCTCATTTGACACACTTGATGCGGTTGAAAACCGTTGTAAAGAAATCTATTATGCGCTTTTCGACACTTTTCATTATACTGCTCAAATATACGTTGGCAAAAAACAATACTATGCTTGTAGCAATGAGTATAGCGAGGTGTACCACAGGTGGCAAGTCATATCCTTGGCATAGGTGTTTCAATGCGAGTCCTATGATGCGCACATTGATGCAGTGGTATAGATAGACAGTAAGCCCTAATCGCGCATACATGTCTATATAGTGCTTGAGAAATTTGCTGCGATATAGTAGTCGGCACAAGCCGGCAATGAGTGGTAGGAAAAGAGCCATTATCGCACCACAATAGGCAAAAAACATGATATTGGGCGGAAATTTATTGGCCTGCATATTGAACCCATATCCGTTGCATGCACTCCATATTATCGCAATGACAAATATGGCTGCAATGATATATCGGTTGGCAGGCTGTTTACGGTTGTAGAATAGCCCAGCCAAAGCAAAAGTACCATAACAGATAATGTCGTTGGGAAAGAAGATGAGCAGAATAGAATTGACAATGCAAATAAGATATATGACCGGTGCATTGAGGCGTGACTTGATGTAGCCCAGAAGGGGCAATATGATTGCAATTATCAGATAGGTGGGTATAAACCACAAGTGATTGAATGAATACAACTCGCCCGAGAAAATATTGTAATATCCATTATCTATGAATGTGCCAACAAATTGTGATAGGCTCTCGCCTCCTATCAAGCATTGGTATATGAAGTAGAAAATAGTGGTGAGCGCTACCAAAATATAGTATGGAAAGACTATACGTTTGGTCCGGCGCCATAGGTAAGTAGGATAGCTCTTGGGAGTTGCCAAAGAAAAAGATGCCCCGGCAATATAGAAAACGATGGGCATGGTAATCAGCAACAGACTTGTAAAAACCGTGTCGATATTTTGCACCCCATAGAAGTTGTGTAGAATACAGGTGATGTATATCATAGAGCAACCCCTATAAATGTCGAGGTTGTTATCGCGTCTGTTGTTGTTGTTCGTTTCTATGTTGTGCATATGTGACAAGAAGATGAGTGCTACGAGGCCGATATTGGTAGTGACAATATATTATCACACTTGCCTATTGCTCTTTTCTATCTTTAGATGATAGGGTAGAGGTACTTTGTACAATTTTGTCCGGATTTTTGGCTATGAAATCCTTCCAATTCTTCGCCCCGCCACTCACACTGATGGGGCGTGATGTTTCGTAGTAGTGACACAATGCTGCCGCCAATCCGTCGGTAGCATCCAACTGTGGCAACATATTTTCCTGCGGAATATTCAATGTGCGTCGCAACATCTCGGCAACTTGTTCCTTCGATGCTTGTCCATTGCCTGTTATAGCCATCTTTATCTTCAACGGAGCATATTCGCATATAGGAATGTCGCGCGATAGCGCAGCCGCCATAGCCACCCCTTGCGCGCGTCCCAATTTCAACATCGACTGTACGTTTTTGCCAAAGAATGGTGCCTCGATAGCCATTTCGTCGGGGAGGTATTGGTTGATGAGTCCCTGCACTCGCTCATAGATGCGTCGCAATCGCAAATAATGACTATCAAATCGGTTGAGCTCTATAACCCCCATCGTTACCACTTGAGGCTTGTTGCCTACAATGCGCAACACACCATATCCCATGACATGCGTGCCCGGGTCTATGCCTATAATGATGCGCTCGGCTTGAGTGGGGCGGTTTATTTGTACCGACTGTGTCATTCAATTACAATTCTATTTGTTGCATGATGGTAGAGAACCCTACAACACGTTGTTGAAATTTCTCCTCAAGACGTTTGACAAGCTTGGATCCGCATGCTTCGTACCAAGCCGACAGCGTGTCGAGCGAAGCTGTGCCAAACTGCACCGATATACTCTCGCCCTCGTTTTCTTCTTGGGTCATTATGCGAGCCATGCGTGCATCCGACACTCCTCCATGTTGCAAGGCTTGGGGTATAAACTCGGTGCGCATCCATGCTACAAACTCGTCGTAGCATGATTTTTCGCAGTGAAAGGTGGTGTTATATATGAGCATGATATATGATTTTGAGTAAAAACGACACAAAAATAAAAAAAACTTTGCATATCTATTGCATAAAACGAAAAAAGGTTTTATCTTTGCATCGCAAATCAGCAAGGGGTATTAGCTCATCTGGCTAGAGCGCGACACTGGCAGTGTCGAGGTGAGCGGTTCGAGTCCGCTATACTCCACCAAAATTTCCCAATCCCGAAGGTTACCAATAGCTTTCGGGATTTTTTTTATTTCCTATATCCCGTTAAGCCGGGAGTCCCCCAATGCTTGAGCCTCAATTTCGATTGTAAAGAGAATAAAAAAGCCGATAAGAGATTCTTATCGGCTTTGTGACCCCGGAGAGGCTCGAACTCTCGACCCAATGATTAAGAGTCATTTGCTCTACCAACTGAGCTACGGAGTCATGCGTTGGTTTTGTTTTGCGGATGCAAAGATAAATGCTTTTTTTGTAAACTGCAATACTTTGAGCAAAAAATATTTTTATTTTTCAAAAGTATATAGTTGCGATGCGTGGTTGCGTGCCAAGGTGACGAGTTGCACATCTTTGCCTACTCTTATACCTTCGTTATACAAACGCCCCTCAATGGTCTTGTATGCGAGTTGAGGGTGATTGTTATCGAGGCTGAGGTGGCATAGGAAGATGTGTGTCAGCTCGGGACGATAGGTTGTTGCCAAGAATTCGGCTGTCTCGGCGTTGTCCATATGTCCGCGTGGTGCTACAATGCGACGTTTCAGGTGCAGAGGGTAGGGGCCGTTTTGCAACATGGTGGCATCATAGTTGGCCTCTATTACAAGATAATTGGCTTGTGATAGGTATTGTGCTGCTGTCGGGGTGATGTGTCCCATGTCGGTAGCCAATACAAAGGTGTGCTCGCCATATCTTATGCGGTAACCTACATTGTCGCTGCCATCATGAGGTACTTCAAAGGCGGTTATCTCAAGGTCGCGTATCATGAAAGGTACGTCCTTGACAATCTCGCGGTGCGCACTATATATCTTTTCGTTCATGCAGTAGTTGCGATTCATGCCATTGAGTATAGCCGTTGTTGTATATACGGGTATGCCCAATTTTTCTCCCAAGTGTCCTGCCGCCTTGATGTGGTCGGCGTGGTCGTGGGTGATGCACAATGCTACTATGCGTTCAAATGGTATATTGTTGTCTTTGAGTGCTTTCTTGATGGTGCGAACTCCTATGCCGGCATCTATCAAGATGCCATACTCTTCGGTGCCTATATAGCAACAGTTGCCACTGCTGCCACTCGCCAGACTCATGTATTGTAGTTGCATCATCTCGGTTTTTTGTTTTAGGAATGCAAAGTTACTAAAATTCGTTGGAATAATCAACCGAAACAGAAATAATAGTATTATTGAAATTTTTTTATGCGATATTCCATAGTGAGTGTTTCTTCGTTTTGTGATAATTTTATAAATTTGTAGCGCTTGGGCATTTCATATCTCAAGCAGACATATTTAGTGAAAGTGTTTTCGCATTGTCCTAATCTGAAAATCTGACAGTTTTCAAACGAATAAAAGGGCTAACGAATAGCACTCACTTCTTGTATAGCTATGCGAATGGCGCCTTGGCGCGTATCTCATACTATTCAAGTGTGGGGTATCGCATCGTTTACTTTTATTCGGGTTTTGTCAGAGCCTTCAGATTGGTATTCGAAAGTCAGCTCCACACTTTCTTTTTTATAAGTTTGCACCATATAGGAGTTGGATGGTAATTGTTTTGAAACCTTATTTCTAAAAACAACATATAGTTATGAAACAATTATTCCGTATCCTCGCAGCAACCATTCTGTTGCTGTCGGTAGGTTGCATCGATGACGACCTGTATAATCGTCTCGATAATTTAGAAGAACGAGTGTCGAAACTTGAGGAGTTGTGTCGCGAGATGAATACCAACATCAGCTCGCTACAAACTATTGTAACAGCATTGCAAACCAATGACTATGTTACGGCAGTTACACCCATAGTCGAGGATGGTAAGACTGTAGGATATACCATTTCGTTTGTCAAGAGCGACCCCATTACCATCTATCATGGCAAGGATGGTAAAGATGGAGTCGATGGCGAAGATGGTAAAGACGGACAAGACGGCAAGGATGGTGTTGACGGCTACACACCCGTGATTGGTGTGCGACAAGATAGCGACGGTATCTATTATTGGACACTCGATGGCGATTGGCTACTCGATGACAATGGTAATAAGATAAAGGCGCAAGGCATAGACGGCAAGGATGGCCAAGATGGCAAGGATGGCGAGAAAGGTGAACAGGGCGAACCCGGTGTCCCAGGACAAAATGGTGCCGACGGCAAGGACGGCCAAGATGGAAAAGATGGCGAGAAAGGTGAACAGGGCGAACCCGGAGCCCCGGGACAAAATGGTGCTGACGGCAAGGACGGCCAAGATGGCGCAGATGGTATCACTCCGCAGTTGAAGATAGAGGGAGAATATTGGTATATCTCCTACGACAATGGTGCATCGTGGACACGCCTTGGCAAGGCTACCGGCGAAGATGGCACAGACGGACAAAATGGCCAAGACGGCAAGGATGGTAAGGATGGCGACTCATTCTTCAAGAGTGTTACGCAAGACGAAGAGAATGTCTATTTTGAGTTGGCCGACGGTACAGTCATTACCTTACCCAAAGGTACAGCATTGAATATCACTTTCGAAGAGTCCGACTTGGTGGTTATGTCACCTCGCTCTACTCGTTCCATAGGCTATACCGTGTCGAGTATGACCGATAAAGTAACAGTAGAAGTAACATCATCGGCCGACATTAAAGCCAAGGTTATTCCTGCCGATAATAGTGGTATGGCCGGTTCTATACAAGTTATTACCGGTGATTCAATAGATGAATATAGCAAAGTAATCGTATTTGTGTCGAATGGTGACAAAGTTATTATGCGCAGTATCACATTCGAAGAGACCGGCTTGGCAGTGGTGGATAATGCCACCAAACAAGCACCTGCCGAGGGTGGCGAAGTGGTGTTGGAGTTCCTTACCAATGTAAAGTGCGAGGCCTCTATACCCGAAGAAGCGCAAGATTGGATATCGGTAGTTCCTGCCACTCGCGCTTTGGAGAAACAGACCATTACGCTTAAACTTGAGCCTAACGAGGGTGCAGCTCGCTCGGCTGAGATAGAGGTAAAATCTATTGGCGGAGAATTATCACTTACATACACAGTAAGCCAAGATGCCAATACCAACTACCAATTAGTTCTTGAACGTGAGGCATTGATTGCAATATACAATGCATTGGATGGTGATAATTGGGAAAACAATGAAAACTGGTGTTCGGATAAGCCTGTAAACGAATGGAATGGAGTAGTTTGTGGAGAGAATAATCTCGTTAAATATCTTGACTTGTCGCAATCCACGGTCCCAATGAGGGGAAAAATTCCTGCAGAAATTGGCAATCTCTCTCATTTAAAATATATAAATATATGGCTATATACAAACGAGGGCCTGCCAGAAGAAATAGGAAATTGCAAAGAATTAGAAACGGTAATTATTGCGATAAACACTGATAAAAGGATGGAATTTCCCATGGGATTGTATGACTGTATAAATTTAAAAAATATCAGAATAAGTGGTGCAGGTCTTGAAGGAGTATTATCATCTAAAATTGGTCAATTAAAAAATCTTCAGAATTTAGATTTGGGCGGAAATTATATTTCTGGACCTCTTCCTGAAGAAATTGGAGAATTGGTTAATTTGGAAAGATTGGATATTAGAGGTCTAGGGCATATTGGAGAGTTGCCTCATTCTATTGGTAATCTAAAGAATTTAAAAACAATCTCTCTATGTCACATGAGTGGAGACCTCCCAAAAGAGTTGGGACAGTTATCTAATTTGGAAGACCTTTTGTTCTTTAGTGAATACCCTATTACATCTATACCAGACGATATATACAATGTAACAACTCTTAAAAGGCTAGAGCTGAGCTTCACCCAATTCCCATATACCATTCCAGATG
The DNA here is from genome assembly GCA_045645425.1 of Barnesiella sp. Lineage (GTDB taxonomy): Bacteria > Bacteroidota > Bacteroidia > Bacteroidales > Barnesiellaceae_A > Barnesiella_A. Next base: position 22,971 of record JAZRIS010000028.1, on the reverse strand, counting down.
CAATTGGAAATTTAACAGAACTTGAATCTCTAGTTATAGACTATGATTTGTCGGGAACCATCCCAGAAACAATTGGCAAATTAACGAAATTAAAGCGGTTAAGTTTATCAAATCCTTTTCCGCAAGGTGGTGAGTCGCTTAGAGGGGATGTTCCAAAATCTTTACAAAGCTTAGAGTATTGGCCATATTTTTGGGCAGATGTTATTAGTGGGCATCCTTACCTAAATACAAAAGATCTGAATTTACCAGCAATGCATATTCATGCAGAAGATCTGGACGGGAATGGAATTAATACAGATGAAATTTATTCGAAAAACCAGTTAACAATTATATATTCTTGGGATGGAATATGTCCATCAGTTACCGAACTACATCCTATTCTAAAAGATTTATATAGTAAGTATCATGAAAAAGGTTTTGATGTTGTTGGTTATGTAGGTGGGTCGTACGAGGATTATATAAAAGAACTTGTACACAGATTTGAAATTCCATGGAGGAATTTTAGTGGGACACATTTTCCTTTTAAGAATGGTGCAGCTATGGCACCAGGATATATTACGGGGTTAGCTATTGTTGTCAATTCATCGGGACAAATTGTGTATGAAACAATGACTGGAGATTATAACGGATTAAAGAAATATGTAGAAAAGGTATTTAATAGTGATATTCAATTATATGAATCATCAAACTACTCTGCTGACGGTAAGATAAAAACTCTCCAAACCGCCACAAAGGGCGATGGTATCGACATTGTGTTGATGGGTGATGCATATTCTGACCGTCAGATTGCCGATGGAACTTATGAGGCGGATATGAAGAACCTCTACAATAATCTCTTTACCGAGGAGCCTTACAGGTCGTTCAAGGACCACTTTAATGTATATTATGTAAATGTGGTATCAAAAAATGAGGGATATAGCACATATAATGAAACGGCTTTATCTGGTTACTTCGGTGACGGTACATTGGTTGGCGGAAATGATAAAGCGGTATTCGACTATGCGCTTAAAGCAATCTCGGAGGATGAAATGGATGAGGCTCTACTTATCGTGGCGATGAACTCCGACAACTATGCCGGTACTTGCTATATGTATTATCCTGACAATAATGCCGGATGTGGAAACGGTGTGTCTGTATCATACTTCCCGCGTGGCGGCGATGCAACAACCTTTGCCCAACTGCTCCACCACGAGGCTTGTGGACATGGATTTGCCAAGCTCGCCGATGAGTATGCATACGACTATATGGGGACTATCCCGGATTCGGACGTAAATGCATATAAGGCAGAACAAGCCGTTTGGGGTTGGTGGAAGAATGTCGATTTTACCAACAACTTATCGCAAATACGTTGGAGCAGTTTCTTGAACGATAGTCGCTACCAATACGATGGATTGGGTGCATACGAGGGTGGATTGACCTACTGGAGTGGTGTGTGGCGACCCAGCGAGAACTCTATTATGCGCTACAACACAGGCGGATTCAACGCACCCTCTCGTGAGGCTATTTACTACCATATACACAAGTTGGCTTATGGCGATAGTTGGCAATATGACTACGAGGAGTTTGTTGAGTGGGATGCCCGCAATCGCAAGACCGAGGCCGATGCGCACAAAGCTCCTTACCGAGCACCGGCCAACTTCAAGCACACAGCACCGCCTGTAGTCGTAAACAAATCGTGGAAAGATGCAAAGTAAACGACACGTTAAATACAATATGTTGGCGATAGTAGTTGTGCTGCTATCGCCGGCATTTTTAGGCGCATGTGTTACCACCCAAAAGGCAGCCACTGAAAATACTCCACAACACACCACCGATAGTGTGAGCGAGTTTGTTCCTACACATCCTCCCATAGTAGTGCCACACTCATGGCGCGAAACGATAGTTGGTAATGATTGATACAATTTCTATATAGCAACCGACCCTGTACGAGATAAATCGCGCAGGGTCGGTTATATTTTATACGATGTGTTGTGCCGTTTTTTATAGTACTACCTTGTGTGTTGTGCCATTGACTTGCACGAGGTAGATGCCGTGGGGTAGGGCTATGTGTACAACATCGCTATCCTTGGCTGTGTGTATCAATGTGCCGGTTATAGTGTAGATATTGACGGTTGTGCCTCTTTCTATTCCGCCGATGGTGAGCTTGCCATCCGATACTGTTATCTTGGGAGTGTTATCCTTTGTGGCTTGTTCAATGCCACTGTTCGACATGTAATTGGTAAATTCATCCCAATATGGTGCTGCTTGGTATAGCGCCATGCTTGCTCCGGGAACATAGATGGGGATGGCGCGATTGACCTCTTTGAATGTGGTTGCGTATATTGTAGGCGGATTGGTGGCATCTACATTGATTTCTTTCAGTCCGTCGCATTTGGCAAACGAATATGCTCCGATAGTTGTGATGCTCTCGGGAATGCCTATGTGCGACAATGTGCGGCATTGTGCAAATGCCAATTTGTCGATAGAGGTTACTGTGTAGGTATCGTTCTCTATTGTTATGGTCGAGGGTATTGTCACCGAGCCGGCATACTCGTCATTATATTCATTGTAATGGTTGCCTTTGTATGTTACTTCTACACATTTATTCTCTTTGTCGGTAATGTTGTAATAAATGTTGTCTATGGCAATGGCAGGCGTAACCATTCGGGTAAAGGTGATGTTGCGTATGGCCTGATACCACCATGAGTTGCCCAAGGCATTACCGATACCCAATACATAATCGGGGTCAAATAATATCTCGGTTTTATTATCGTTGTGTGTCACTTGCAACTCCATATTGCCGGTCGTGTATATGTCTGTTCCGTTGGGTGTAACTCCCAATATAAATTGGTAGTAACCCTTTTGCTCATTTACCATCTGACCCAACGGCAGTTGTAGTGTAGATGTTGCAACATCATAGGTGGCATATACCGGGATGATGTCTTTGGCCTCGAAGTGGGCAAACAATAGTATGGGGTGTATCCACACTTTGTTAGGCTCTATCGCATCGGGTGTAATGGTCACTTGCCATGCAAGGTTGTCTTTTTGTTCGGCGATGGCGCTCTCGGCATAGGCGCTATATGTGCCTTCAAATATGCCCGACATGTTTTCTACAACCTCAATGTCGAATGCTTGCTCATACCATTCGCCTGTCAATGTGTTGATGGCCTTGATGCGCAGGTGCTTAAATTCTTCGCTGTCGGCAATGACTTTCTCGGTTGTAAGTTGGTTCTCTATAACTTGGTAGGGCGAGGGCAAGCCTTGACGGTCGTATGTTTCAAATGTAAACGAGGCTGTGCGGTCGTAGCAGCTCACCATTATATCGGCCAATGTGCTCTCTTCTTTAGTACCTATTGCAAATGTTGTGTTGCTCAACTCTATTGCATAGGGTTGTGTGTCGGGGTTGGGGCTTTTGGTAAAGGTGATGTCATATAAGGCCTGATACCACCATTTGTTGCTCACAAGATTGCCAATGCCAAATATGTAGTCCTCGGCAAAGGATATAACAATGCTGTCGTTGATTTGCGAAATTGTAAGTGTGATATTGCTTGTTGTGTCTATATTGCTCTCGTCTATTGTTATGCCGGTAACCATTTTGTGTGTGGGTTTTTCAAACAATACTTGACCCAAGGGCATGGTGAGGGTGCTGTTGGCTTCGTCGTATATGGCATATGCGGGAGAAATAGACTCCGGGAGCAGGTTGCTGAATATGCACATGGGGCGTATCCATACTTTGTTGGGCTCGTATTTGTCGGCTGTGATAGTTACTATCCACTCCTCGTCGGTGCGACCCGTAAATTTGCTGAAGGCGTGGGCTTGATATGTGCCCAATAGTTTGTGTGTGCTTGATGTGGTAATGTCTATGGTGAATTCTCTTTCGTAAGACTCGCCGGTTGTGTTGTTTGTGGCCTTTATGCGCAGATATTTAAACTTCGCGTCATCGGTGATGGTTTCGTTAGATATGAGTTTGTTATCCTCTACTATGTAAGGCGATGTTTGGTTATTGCGAGTGTATAATTCGTAGTTGTATGATGCCGATGGGTCGGTCGATAGTGTTTCTATATAGCTCAACATGGCTCCGGCCTCTGTGCCCAAGGCATATTGTGTGCTGTGAAGCACAATATCGTATGGTGCTTCGGTGGGAGCTGTGATGCCAAATACGGCATTGTGGTCATATAAGAACGATATATCTTGGTAAGCGTCTGTCATATTCTCAAGGCTGAAGTATCCGTTGCCTATTCCGGCCCATCCCCAATTACAGTGCACCATTTGTGTCGATTGTTTCCATCCGTCTATATTCCAGCAGTGGCCTATCACTTCGCTTACTCCGCCATATATTACGGCTCTTCCGTGTACAAGTTCGTTGAGTATCTTTTCGAGCCACTCGTTGTCGTCGGGGCATTTGGAGGAGTAATATACGGTCTTCTTGTCATAGCCAAAATGCTCGATAAGGGCATCGGCTACCAACTCGGTATTGGCACCAGAGCCGTCCATGAGGCCATATCGCATATTGATAGCAACGCCTGCATGGTAGGCAAGTCTTGCTACATCGTTATAGTTGTTGCTCTTTTCACAGGTGAGCATGGTTTCCCAATCGTAGGCCGGTTCGGCATCGTAGTCGATGCTTATTATACCGCTGTTGTTTGAGGTGTATGAGTGTTGTCCATAGGGTCTTGGAGGGTAGGCTTGCACCATCATGGCTTGTGCCATTCCCACAGCCACACAACCGGTGACACTGCTAAACCCGTCGATGAGAGGACAATACATGTTGAATGGAAATGATTGGTTGAGGTTTACTTTTATAAGCGGAGCTACATCGGGAGTAGTATTTGTGTACTCCTCGTTGATGGCTTTGCGTTGTTTTATGCGCATCCAGCCCTTGTGCTCTGCCATATTATCTTTGGCTCGCGCTGTGATTATGCGGGCATTGAAGTCGAGTAGGGCGCTCATGGGTGTCGGCGTTGCAAATTCCCCTTTTGTATTATATCCGATGATGGGTGTTGAGGCCGATTGAGCCGATACGATAGCCCATCCGCCGGCGGTATATTCTATCACATAGTAGGCCGGGATGTTCTCTTTTTCTATAAGACGAATAGATGCCTCGTTAATACCATGCCACTCATTGTCGAGCGACAAAAAGCTGTCGGCCGTTTCTTTGGCTGTTTCTTGTGTTATTATCTCGGCTCTACCTTGCAAGGATATGAGCATGATAAAAATAAAGATGAAGATAGCGTTGATTTTTTTCATTATGCTGTGTATTTACTTTTTACAATAGTTGGTGGTGTGTGTTGATACCCGTTTGTAGGCTATTCTATGGCAAATAAGTCGCTGATGATACTATCGCTTATAAAAAGTCCTTTGCGTGTTATGCGCAGATAACCGTCGCATCGCTCCATCGTGCCCGATGTCAGATGCGGTGCTGCCATACGGTACATATATTGGATAAGATGGGGGCTGAATTGTGTGGCGATGTGCTCTTCATTGATGCCTATGCGTGTGCGCAATCGTGTGAGCAGCATATCGTTATATCTGTCGTGTTCGCTGAGTTGCTCTTCCTCATAGCAGCATGACTTTTGTTCGATACTCTCGATGTAGGCACGAGTATCGGCCGGATTGTATCGCCGTGTCGAGCCGTCGTAACTATGAGCCGCAGCTCCCACACCGAGGTAGTGAGTGTCGTTCCAATACGACGAGTTGTGTTGCGCTTCGCAATGGGGTAGGGCAAAGTTTGATATTTCGTATTGATGGTAACCGGCTGCTTCAAGTCGGTCGATGAGGCGTGAGTACATCGATAACGACAGTTCCTCGCTGCACTCTTGCACCTCGCCCCGCTTTTTGAGCTGCATGAGGGCTGTTCCCTCCTCGTATATAAGTGCGTAGGCCGATATGTGTTGAATACCTGTCGATAGAGCAGTGTCGATGTTTTTCTCCCATGCGTCGAGCGATTGTCCGGGTAGTCCGTATATGAGGTCGATGCTCATATTGTCATATCCTGCCTTTTGGCATTGGGTAATGGCCTCCAAAGCGGCTTGAGCAGTGTGGCGACGGCGAAGAAATTGCAAGTCATTATCGTCAAAGCTCTGTATGCCCATGCTGATGCGGTTGATGGGCAATGTGCGCAAGTGTGCGATATAGTCGCTCTTCATATCGTCGGGATTACACTCTATCGTCACTTCGTGACAATTTTTCCAATCGATATGTTGTGATAGCCGGGCAAACAATCGGTCGAGGGCGAGCGGTGAAAGTTGAGAGGGCGTGCCACCACCTATATATAATGTATTGATGGGCTCGCCATGCAACTCGCCTATTCGCATATCCAACTCATCGCATACGGCATCTATATATCGTTCTTGCACCGACATATCGGTGCCGGAGTGAAAATCGCAATAGATGCATCTTGTGCGACAAAAGGGTATATGTATATATATTCCTGCCATGAGTTTGCGAAGATACTATAAAATTGTTTATCCAAGTATTGTGATATTGATATTTCGATAAAATATTTGTGATAATTCTATATTAGTATGCTCTATTATATTATGTGCCGTTTTTGAGTGTATCATTATATATTAAAAGGGCGTAACAGTTGGCCCCGTGATGATATTGTGAGTATTTGTTGCTGACTCTATTGTTAATCTGTTAATTATTATTGTGTTAATTGTGTTACAAAGTGTAGCCGACGATAGGGCGTATATAAAACTTTAAAAAAATATTGCAATATACTTGCACTTTAACAAAAAAACGACTAAATTGCGTGCGCTTTTTTCAAAACAGATAAAAGTATTGACAAAAAAGTATTTTATTAATAACCTTAAAAGATAATATTATGAAGGTCTACAATTCGCATGAAATCAAAAACATCGCCCTTTTGGGAAGTAAAGGAGCCGGAAAAACCACGCTCGCCGAAGCTATGCTTTACGAGTGTGGTGTAATAAAACGTAGAGGTAGTGTCGATGCAGGTAACACTGTAACAGACTATTTCCCTGTTGAGAAAGAGTATGGTTACTCTGTTTTCCCCACTGTATTCTATGCTGAGTTCCTCAATAAAAAACTTAACGTTATCGATTGCCCCGGAGCCGATGACTTTGTGGGTGGTGCTATCACAGCATTGAGCATTACCGATACAGGTGTTATCGTTATCGACTCGCAATATGGTGTTGAGGTGGGTACACAAAATATCTTCCGTACAGCCGAGAAACTCAACAAGCCTATTCTCTTTGCCATGAACCAACTCGATGGCGAGAAAGCCGACTATGATAACTCATTGGAGCAATTACGCGAGGCTTTTGGAAACAAGGTTGTTCAAGTACAATATCCCCTTGCTTGTGGCGCTTCGTTCAACTCTATGATCGACGTGTTGCTTATGAAGATGTATAGCTGGGGTCCCGACGGTGGTGTGCCCACTATCAGCGACATTCCCGAAAGCGAGATGCCCAAGGCGTTGGAATTGCACCAAGCTCTTGTTGAGGCTGCTGCCGAGAATGACGAAACATTGATGGATAAATTCTTTGATCAAGGCTCACTTACCGAGGATGAGATGCGTGAAGGTATCCGTAAGGGTCTTGTTACTCGTAGCATATTCCCCGTGTTCTGTGTAAGCGCATTGCGTGATATGGGTGTGCGTCGTATGATGGAGTTCTTGGGCAATGTTGTTCCTTTTGTAGATGATATGCCTCTCCCCATTACTGCCAACGCCGAGGAAGTAGCTCCCGATCCCAATGGTCCCGTTAGCTTGTATGTATTCAAGACAACAGTTGAGCCTCATATTGGTGAAGTATATTACTTCAAGGTAATGTCGGGTACACTCAAAGAGGGCGACGACTTGCAAAATATGAATCGCGGCAGCCGCGAGCGTATGGCGCAAATATTCTGTGTCAGCGGTCAAATCCGTACCAAAGTTGATCAATTAGTAGCAGGTGATATAGGTGCCAGCGTAAAACTTAAAGACGTGCGCACCGGTAATACTCTCAATGAAAAAGGATGCGAATATGTTTATGACCTTGTACAATATCCTGCACCCAAATATCAACGCGCTGTACGCCCTGTAAATGAGGCCGATGCCGAGAAATTGAGCGAAATTCTCACTCGTATGCACGAGGAAGATCCTACTTGGGAAGTTGTTCAATCAAAAGAGTTGAAACAAACTATCGTATCGGGTCAAGGTGAGTTCCACTTGCGCACACTCAAATGGCGTATCGAAAACAACGATAAGTTGCCTATTGAGTTTGTTGAGACTCGTATTCCTTATCGTGAAACAATTACCAAGGCTGCTCGTGCCGACTATCGTCACAAAAAACAATCGGGTGGTGCCGGTCAATTTGGTGAAGTACACCTTATCGTTGAGCCTTACTACGAAGGTATGCCCGCTCCCGACACTTACAAGTTTGGCAATCAAGAGTACCGCATGAATGTTCGTGATACTCAAACTATCGACCTTGAATGGGGTGGTAAACTTGTTGTAGTGAATAGTATTGTGGGTGGTGCTATCGATGCACGCTTTATTCCTGCTATCATCAAAGGTTTGATGGACCGTATAGAGCAAGGTCCTCTCACAGGTTCGTATGCTCGTGACGTGCGTGTATGTATCTATGATGGTAAGATGCACCCCGTAGATTCAAACGAAATTTCATTCCGTTTGGCTGCTCGTAACGCATTCAGCGAGGCTTTCAAAGCTGCCGGTCCCAAAATTTTGGAACCCGTTTATGATGTTGAAGTACTTGTGCCCAGCGATAAGATGGGTGATGTAATGAGTGACTTGCAAGGTCGTCGTGCTATCATCATGGGTATGACAAGCGAGAAGGGATTTGAGAAACTTTCGGCTAAAGTGCCTTTGAAAGAGATGTCTTCTTACTCTACCGCGCTCAGCTCTTTGACCGGTGGTCGCTCATCGTTCACTATGAAGTTTGCTTCATACGAGCTCGTTCCCGGCGATGTACAAGAAAAACTTCTCAAGGCTTACGAAGCAGAAGAAAAAGAGGATTGATAATAATCTTTATAATACGATTGACGCTACACCCGCAAGGTGTAGCGTCTTTTTTTTACCCATTTGCATGCAATTCCCTATCTCGAAGTTTTCACAGTAATATATGGTGTTTCTGTCAATGCTCTGTTTGTCAGCGATATATATTCCGGTGTTTGTTTTTTCTTATCTCTGTGATATTAAATATTTTGGTTAAAAATATTAAAATCGCCCTCAAATGTTAAATGATTGTTTGTTGTTAAACATTTATTTGTTAAATTTGCACTGAAGTGTTAATGGTGTAAATGCTATTTGTGTTACTTTTATTAAACCTAACTTATAAATAGTTTGTTTATTTCACAAAACATGATAGCACATAGCACAAGTAAAAACAAAACTGCGGTATGAAAAAATCGACTATATGGTTTCTTGCAATAACGATGGCGGTAACATTTGCCGGCTTGCTTTTTACGCAATTTATCTATATGGAGAATATGGTAAAGATGCGCAAAGAGCAGTTTAAAGAAGCTGTACAACGAAGTTTATATACCGTATCTACCATGTTGGAGGAGGATGAGGCACAAGAATTTCTCACAGAAGCTCTCGAAGCCGACCTTCTCACACATCACAATCATGATATAGGCGATATTATTGTTCAGCCACAGTTGGCTATAACCGCTCCCGATGGCTCGGTGACAACGTTCACATTTAATACGTTCAAGGATAGGGCATTGGCTATGCAGAGTCGCCCTTCGTTAAAGGGACAATCCAAGATACCGGCTCCTATGATGAATGCTTATAAAAATATGCAGGAATTGTTGAGAAGCCAGTACCTGTATCAACGCGGATTGATTGATGACGTTATTATCAATATTCTTGGACAAGCCAGCTCAAAGCCTATATTGGAGCGCATAGATACTCGCAAGTTGGGCTATTACCTCAAGACGGAGTTTGAAAATAATGGTCTTAATCTGCCTTTTCAATATGCAGTGATCGATAATAAAGGTAAGGTTGTTTATGATAGTGAGGAATATAATCCTGCAGTATCGGGTCATTTGTTATTCTCGCAGATAATTTTCCCCAACGACCCTCCCGGCCGCCGCAACACTTTGCGTGTATATTTCCCTACCCAGAACGATTATATATTTGACTCGGTTCGTTTTATTATACCATCGTTTGCCTTTACGCTCATTATGTTGGTGACGTTTATTTTCACTATCATAGTTGTCTTCCGCCAGAAGAAACTCACCGATATGAAAAACGACTTTATCAATAACATGACGCACGAGTTTAAGACTCCTATATCCACTATATCGTTGGCTGCTCAAATGCTAAACGATCCGGCTATGAGCAAGAGTCCCGCTATGTTTAAGCACATATCGGGCGTAATCAATGACGAAACAAAACGTTTGAGGTTGCAGGTAGAGAAAGTCTTGCAGATGTCTATGTTTGACCGACAAAAAACACAACTCAAATTGCACAATGTCGATGTCAATGATCTCATTGCGGGTGTTATGAGTACCTTCAAAATAAAGGTTGAGAAGTTTGGCGGAACTATTGATGCCGACCTTCCTGCCGAGGATATGATTGTCGCCGTTGATGAAATGCACTTCACCAACGTTATATTCAATCTGCTTGATAATGCCGTGAAATATCGTCGTGAAGAGGTGCCCTTGTCGCTCTTTATCAGCACGCGAATATTGTCGGATGATAAGGTGGAGATAGCCATTCGCGACAATGGTATAGGTATTAAGAAAGATGATTTGAAAAAGATATTTGATAAGTTCTACCGCGTTTCTACCGGCAATCGACACGATGTCAAAGGCTTTGGTCTTGGTCTTGCTTATGTTCACAAGATTATCAAGGATCACAAAGGTGATATTCGTGCCGAGAGCGAATGGAACGAAGGATCTACATTTATAATAACATTACCCTTAATAAAAGAATAAAATTATGGACGAGAAATTGCGTATTTTGCTTTGCGAAGATGATGAAAACCTTGGTATGTTGCTTCGCGAATATTTGCAAGCCAAAGATTATGATGCCGACCTATATTCCGATGGTGAGGCCGGTTATAAAGCATTCTTGAAAGGTAAATATGACCTCTGTGTACTCGATGTGATGATGCCCAAGAAGGACGGTTTTACCCTTGCTCAAGAAATTCGTGCCGTAAATGGTGAAGTGCCTATCATTTTCCTCACTGCCAAGTCGTTGAAGGAAGATATTCTCGAAGGTTTCAAGATTGGTGCCGATGATTATATTACAAAACCCTTCTCTATGGAGGAACTTGTATTCCGTATTGAGGCTATCTTGCGTCGCGTAAAAGGTAAAAAAGGCAAAGAAGTTACTTTCTACAATATTGGCCGTTTTACTTTCGATACGCAGAAACAAGTGCTTGCTATCGGTGACAAAATTACCAAACTCACTACTAAAGAGTCGGAGTTGTTGAGCCTCTTGTGCGCACACGTTAATGAAATTTTGGAGCGCAATTACGCCCTCAAAACTATATGGATTGATGATAACTACTTCAATGCTCGTAGTATGGATGTTTATATTACCAAGCTGCGCAAGCACTTGAAGGATGATCCTGCTATTGAGATTATCAATATTCACGGTAAGGGTTACAAACTCATATCGCCCGAAACTGTAGAAGTCAAAGCTTGATAATAACGCTAATATTTGCAAGTGGTTGTCTGTCGCAATGTCGTCGGACAACCTCTTGTTGCTTTTGAGAGATACCATACCATGCAACGTCGTAGAGTCTTTTTCCTATTACTATTGTTGTTCAACTTTGTAGGAGTTGGGGCACTTACTCCTTGTGAGAGGCTGGCAACTTGCTCCGACTTGAGTAGCGCAACCGTAGGTGTGCACATCGTCGATGTAGATACACGAGAAGTCGTGGCCTCATACAATGCTCATAAAAGTTTTGTGCCGGCTTCGCTTGTCAAGATACCTACTGCAGTAGCTGTTATGAAAACTTATGATGATGATATGCGTTGGTACACATCGGTGGGTTATACAGGGCACCTTGTCGATAGTATGTTGTATGGCGATATTGTTATTCGTGGCTCTATCGATCCTTCTCTTGCCAACCCTTCTTCTACACAGCCCCTTACTGTTTTTATTGACTCCTTGTTGAGTGCTGTTGCGCAAGTAGGCATCAAACATGTATGCGGTCGTGTTGTCGTCGATGAGTCTATCTGTGACATGGGCGGGTGGAGCGAATGGATGGTAGAGGATATGGGCTATTATTATGGAGCGGCTTGCTTTGGTGCCAACTACAAAGGTAATGAGTATGGGCTTAATTTCTGCACAGACTCCATTGGAACGACTCCGCGTCTGCTCGGTGCCTCTATGCACACTCCTCCCATGCGATATAGCAATCAGCTATTGTCAGGAGAGAAAGACCTATCGCAGATATATACAATGCCCTATGCCTCCCATTGTCTTTTGATGGGTACTATCCCGGCTCATCGCAATAAATATACTCTTCGTTGTGCCATGCCCGATGCACCGCTGTTTATGGCATACGACATTACTGCAACGCTGCGTGAGGCGGGTGTTGTTGTAGAGGGTACTCCTACCACTTATCGCATCTTGTTGCACGAAGGGCAGGCTCTTACGCCGGCTCATACTCCCCTGTATGCACATGCTTCCGATTGTTTGTCCGATATGGTTAGCGTGATGATGCACAAGAGCAATAACCTCTATGCCGAGTCGTTGTTGCGTTATGTGGCATTGAGTAGAGATAGTATTGCAACACTATCGCAAGCATTGTCTGTCGAGCGCACTATCTTGAGCCAAGTGGGGGTAGATACCTTGTGTATGAAGATTTCGGACGGGTGCGGGTTGTCGCGAAAAAATCTTATGACACCTCATTCGCTTGCAACGCTTTTGGTAGGTGCCTACAACGATGCAGAGCTGGGCACTCGTTTTATGTCACGATTTCCACAAGCAGGCAAGGAGGGTAGTGTCAAGTCGATGATGGCTCGCAAGCCTTTGCCCGGACTTTTACGCCTCAAAAGCGGCAGTATGAGTGGTGTGTTGTGTTATGCCGGCTATTACGAGCATGGTGGCCGCAATTATGCCATTGTACTCATGAGCAACAATCATAGTTGCAAAACTTCGGTCGTAAGGGCTGCCTTTGAACGTCTGTTGCGAGATTTATTTGCCAATCGTTAGTACTCTATGCTTTGTGGCAATAAAAAAGACCAATAATAATATCGTAATGTGGTAAATATAATTATTTTTGCATAATAAAAATTTTGCCAATGACTACTACCAAACATACCTCACATATAGCCGAGCAGTTGTCGCAGTTGCGAGATTTGCTCATCGTCATCGAACGCGGAGGAGATACCTCTCCCGATGTCTTGTATAAGATAGCTATCGAGAAGTCGCAGTATATAACCACTCTTGTTGAGGCGTGGCGTGATGAGTCAAATCCCATGCCGGTGGAAATACCTGCCGAGTATGCTCAATGGATAGAGAGCGACATCGAACAACCCGCTCCCATTGCCGATGAAGAAATTCTTGTAGAAGATACGACTCAGGATGCACCCATCGAAGATAGCAATGTGCTCTCGGGTGAAAGTGATTTTATAGAAGTTGCTTTGCCCGACACTCCGCAAGATTCTATGCCTGTCGAAGAGGAATATATAGCCCCCTTTGTAGAGGATGAAGTAGAAGATTGTCATGTGGTAGAAGATGATATAGACACGCCTGCAGTCATCGACGACAGTGTTGAGAATGTTGTTGTAGATGAGGATGACGACGTGACAATCATGGAAGATGAAGTGGTGGTTGTGGCAGACGCTTGGGATGATGCCGACGATGACGATGGTTGGCCCGACGATGATGAAGATGACGAAGCAACAGATGATGGCGACGACGATGATGACGATGACGACGAGATAGTTATAGACGAATTTTACAATCGTGGCGAGCCCCTCGACAGCGAGCCTCTGACAGTAGGCGAGATGATGAGTGTGCGACAAGCCAAGGAGATGCGCAAAGCTCTCAGCCTTAACGACCGATTTCGTTTCCGTCGCGAGTTGTTTGGCAATAGCGACATCAATATGAACGAAACGCTCAATCTCATAGATACAATGAACGATTTCACCGAGGCTTCGGAATATCTCTTGCAAGACTTGGGCTGGAGCATCGAGGACCCCGTTGTGCAAGAATTTATCCAATTAGTCGAACGCCATTTCAAACAGAGATAAATATGGGAAAGCTCTATTTGGTGCCCACACCGGTGGGTAATCTCGAAGATATTACTTTGCGTGCTCTGCGCATATTGCGTGAGGCCGACTGCATCTTGGCCGAAGATACTCGCACAAGTGGCGTGTTGCTCAAGCACTACGACATACAAGCACGCTTGCAATCGCATCACAAGTTCAATGAACACAATACTGCCGACTCTATCGTGCAACGTATTGCCGCCGGCGAGACAATAGCCTTGATAACCGATGCCGGCACACCGGCCATTTCCGACCCCGGATTTCTCCTCGTGCGTGCTTGTTGCAGGGCCGGGGTAGAGGTGGAGTGTCTCCCCGGAGCCACAGCCTTTGTGCCTGCTCTTGTCATGTCGGGGTTGCCCAATGAGAAATTTTGTTTCGAGGGATTTTTGCCTCAAAAGAAAGGTCGAAATTCGCGCCTTGAAGTCTTGGCACGAGAAGAGCGCACCATGATTATATATGAGTCGCCCTATCGTCTTGTCAAGACCCTGATGCAACTCTCCGAGTATATGGGCGGTGAACGCGAGGCCGCCGTGTGTCGCGAGATATCAAAGCTCCATGCCGACACGCAACGCGGTACGCTTGCATCATTGACACAACACTTTACCGACAACGAGCCCAAGGGCGAGATAGTAATTCTTGTAGCCGGACTTCCCGAACAACCCCGCGTCAAGCATGATAAGTATGCCGACAAAAAGGAGAAAAAAGAACGTTTAAATATCGATTAATCATTAAATACCCAGCATTATGAAAAAGAGTTTATTGATGTTATTGCCCATAGGAGCATTGATGATGGCCTCATGTAACAATGGTATCAGCGCCGAAGAACAAGCCTTGCAACATGCCAACGACTCGTTGCAACAAGTCAATGCCGAGATACGCAACTACTATGAGGAGATGATAGGCTTTATCACAGAGATAGATGCCGATATGCAAGCAATCAAGAGTGCCGAAAACTTTGTGATAGAACAAAGTGCCGACACAGGCGACATTACCCTTTCGGCGCAGACTCGCATTAAAAAGGATATAGAGCTTATGGCCAATACATTGCAACGCAATCGTGAGCGCATTGCCGAGTTGGAGAAGAAACTCAAGACAAGCAATGCCAATTCGGCGGCTTTGCGCAAGAGTATAGAGTTGCTCAAGTTGCAAATTGCACAAAAAGACTCGCTCATCGTTGAGTTGCAAGAGTCGCTTGCTGCACGAGATGTACGCATCAACGAGCTTGACAAGGCTGTTACCAACCTCTCTACACAAGTTACCGACCTTACCAATGTGACACAAAATCAAGCCAATGTCATTGCATCGCAAGATATGGCTCTCAATGAGGTCTATTACATCTATGCCTATACCGAGCAGTTGCGCGAGAACAATATCTTTACAGGCGGCGGACTCTTCAGCAAGACACAAGTGCTCAAAGAAGCCTTCAATCGCGATGCTTTCACCAAGGCCGATATGCGCAACCTCAAGTCGATATTCTTGGAAAGCAAGAAAGTAAAGGTATGCACCAATCACCCCGCCGATAGCTACGAACTCGTACAAGATGCCGAAGGCTTCTACACACTCAATATCCTCAACGCTGACAACTTCTGGTCGCTCTCGCGCTACCTCGTTGTAGAGTTGAAATAAAAGCCACCGAGCACCAAGCAATATAATACAAGAAACAACCCACCCGACACATCTACACACAGTGCCGGGTGGGTTGCTATTTATACCGCTTGTTCTATTTCTATTTAATTAATAGGTATTTATAATCCCTCATATAACAATATGCAATATCTATAAAAAACGCCACCCCGGTGCTTGATGTGGCAGCGGGGTGGGTGGTGTTGTGTAGTGGTATCAATATGATTTAGCAAGCCTTGAAGCTCATGTCGAGGCCTTTGACCGAGTGGGTAAGTGCGCCCACCGATACATAATCTACACCGCACTCGGCATACGAGCGTATGGTGTCGAATGTGATACCTCCCGACGACTCTGTTTCGTAGCGGTGGTCTATAAGTTGTACTGCCTCGCGTGTGCGCTCGTGTGTGAAGTTGTCGAGCATGATGCGATCTACACCGCCCACTCGCAATACTTCGTTGAGCTCGTCCATATTGCGCACTTCTATCTCTATCTTCAACTCTTTGCCTTTCTCTTTGAGATATTCTTTAGCTCTCACGATGGCGTTCTCGATGCCTCCGGCAAAATCGACATGGTTGTCTTTGAGCAATATCATATCGAACAGACCTATGCGGTGATTGACTCCACCTCCTATCTTTACTGCCTCTTTCTCTATCATGCGCAATCCGGGTGTGGTCTTGCGTGTATCCAATACGCGAGTGCCGGTGCCTTCAAGAAGGCGCACATACTTGCGTGTGGTGGTGGCTATACCGCTCATGCGTTGCATGATGTTGAGCATGGTGCGCTCTACTTGCAACAACGATTGTACTCGGCCTTCTACAACAAAGGCTACATCGCCGGGTTGTACCTCTGCACCATCTTCAATGTAGGTTGTTATTTTCAGTTCGGGGTCAAAATAGTTGATGACACGACGTGCCATATCTACTCCTGCCAATACACCGGCTTCTTTGATGAGCAACTTTTGTTTGCCCATTTCGGTTGCGGGTATGCAGCATAGTGTGGTGTGGTCGCCATCGCCTATATCCTCGTTGAAGGCAAGCGTGATGAGTTCGTCAATGAGTTCTTGCGGAGTTTTCATATTCTTTTATGTGTTATTATAATTATATTATTGTTCTATTGTAAACTTGTTTATCACCTGTGCTATGTGCCCTATATCATCGGCGGTGAGGTAGGGTGCTATAGGTAGGCTCACAACTTCTTGCGAGAGTTGCTCGGTTATGGGTAGTGACAGGGTGTTATACTCTTTATAGGCCTCTTGCTTGTGTGGCGGGATAGGGTAGTGAATAGCAGTGGCTATACCATTGCCGAGCATGTATTGCATAAAAGCATCGCGGTGTTGTGTGCGTATGACATATTGGTGCCATACGTGCGAGTGTGCTTCTTGCGGATGCTGTGGCAGCGTGATATGGGGGTTGTCTATGAGTTTGTTATATAGTTGTGCCCATTGGCTGCGTAGCTCGTTTTCCCTGTCGATGTGTTGTAGTTTGATGCGCAACATGGCTGCTTGTATCTCATCTATGCGACTATTTAGGCCTTTGTGTGCATATATGTATCGATGTGCACCGCCATAGTTGCCCAGCGTGCGCACCATTTGAGCCAACTCCGGGTTGTCGGTTGTCACCATGCCGGCATCGCCCATAGCTCCCAAGTTCTTGCCGGGATAGAAGCTCGTTGCTGCTGCATTGCCCAGCGTGCCTGTGCGTTGTCCGCTTGCGGTGCGTGCGCCCAAGGCTTGTGCGTTATCTTCTATAATGAGCAGGTTGTTTTTGCGAGCTATCGCCACGAGTTGCTCATCCCAGCATGTGCGACCATACAGGTGCACCACCATGATGGCGCGTGTGCGGGTGGTGATGGCTTGTTCGATGGTGGTACTATCTATGTTGAATGTAGCCTCCGAAGGCTCTACCAATCGGGGTATAAGGCCACAATCTGTAATGGCCAATATTGTTGCGATAAAGGTGTTGGCCGGTACGATTATTTCGTCGCCGGTGGCAAGTTGTCCCAGCTCCTTGTATGCCATCAATATAAGGCGCAGAGCATCCAATCCGTTGGCTACTCCCACGACATGGTTGCATTGCAAGAATGTAGCCATTTCTTGTTCAAAAGCCTCGGTTTCCTTGCCTCGCAGATACCATCCCGAGTCTATGACACGACACGCCGCCTCTTTGAGCTGTGTGTTGTAGGGTGCATGCAGTTCTTGCAGTGACAGTATATCGTAGTGTTTCATGGCATGACCTCCTTGCGATACGCTATAAAGTTGTTGTATTGGCGTATATAGTCGCTCTCGTCATAGTGCTCCGATGCCAATACAAGACACACGGCACCCGACGAGAAATTCTCAATCTCGCGCCATATACCCGGTCGTATGTGCAACCCCTTGAAGGGTCTGTTGAGGCTTATGGTGCGGCGTTCGTTACCATCGTCGATAACAACATCAAAACTGCCACTCACGGCAACGATAAATTGTTGCAGTTGTTTGTGTGCATGTCCGCCGCGTTCCTCTCCGGCCGGTACGTCATACAAGTAATATACACGCTTGATGTCAAATGGTGCCGACAAGTTACTCTCGACAACCGTTAGATTGCCGTTGGCTCGCATGTGTTTCGATAGGTCTATTACCGAACAATCTTTTACGCTGTATTTTGTGGGCTCACTCATTGTTTTTCAACTCTTGACAATAGGTCGTGTATTCTTCGATATAGTCATTGGCATCATAGAGTGTCGAACTCAATACAAGCGCAACAGAATTGGTAGAGAAATTATCCAACTCGCGCCACATCATGTTGGGCACATACAACCCATAGTGTGAGCGACATAGATGATATCGCTTGCGCTCCTTGCCATCATCGAGCACAACATCGAAGCTGCCCGATAGAGCAACAATAAACTCGTGTTGCGTACGAAAGGCGTGTCCTGTGCGATGTGCGCCACCCGGTACATCATATATCCAATAGGTGCGTGCAACGTCAAAGGGAATAGCCTCGCCACTCTCTATGATTGATAAGTTGCCGCGTCTGTCGTGTATGGTGGGCAACTCTATGATATGTACTTTGTCGAAACTCATACCAAAATGCGAAGATACAAAATATATTTTTATATCTTCATCACTTGTCGCAAAAATAGATTATCTTTGTTGATGAAATATATAACAATTATCAATTATGGGTATAATAAAATGTATAGGTATTCTCACATCGGGTGGTGATGCACCGGGTATGAATGCCGCTATCAGAGCCGTCACTCGTTCGGCTATATACAATGGTATTGAGGTAAAGGGTATTTATCACGGTTATAGAGGATTGATTTCGGGCGAAATTAAACCCTTCAAGACCGAGAATGTAAGTAATATTATACAACAAGGCGGAACAATACTCAAGACCGCACGTTGCAAGGAGTTTCAGACTCCCGAGGGTCGTCGTTATGCCTACGAGGTATTGCAACAAGAGGGTATAGATGCTCTTGTTGTGATAGGTGGTGACGGCTCTTTGACAGGTGCGCGCATCTTTGCACAAGAGTTTGACTATCCTATCATAGGATTGCCGGGTACAATAGATAATGATCTCTATGGCACCGACCTTACTATCGGATATGATACAGCTCTCAATACAATCATGGATGCTGTGGATAAAATACGCGATACTGCTTCCTCGCACGAGCGATTGTTCTTTATCGAGGTGATGGGTCGTGATGCCGGCTTCTTGGCGCTCAATGGTGCTATTGCTACCGGTTGCGAGGCGGCCATTATCCCGGAGATTTCTACCGAGATAGACCAACTCAAGGAGCTCGTTGAGAATGGATTTCGTAAATCGAAAAACAGCAGTATTGTCTTGGTTGCCGAGAGTCCAACAACGGGTGGTGCCATGCAACTTGCCGAGCGTGTCAAGAATGAATACCCCCAATATGATGTGCGTGTGACAATATTGGGTCACATACAACGCGGTGGCTCTCCCTCGGCACAAGACCGCATTTTGGCCAGTCGATTGGGTGCCGCTGCCATTGATGCACTGCTCGAAGGACAACGCAACGTAATGGTGGGCATTCGCAACGACGAGATTGTATATGTGCCCTTCAGCAAGGCCGTTAAGCAAGACAAACCCATCAATCGCGAGTTGCTCGATACCTTGCGCCGATTGTCTATATAACGATTGCATATAGTATCATCATGGTGTCAAAATTGCTTCGATAAGATACGTCAATAAAAACAGACGCAAGATAGTAAAGTAAAGAGGCTTTTCTGTTACTCGCTGTAATGGGAAAACCTCTTTTTTAATGTTTTGTCGCAAAATGTATTGTAAGTGCTGAAAAAGTCCTATCTTTGCACATAATTCTATGCTAAGAAAAAAATAGGAATAACCTTAATCTTGCGATAGCAAAACCTTAACATATCATATAACGCTAATATGAATAAAATTGTAAGCAAGGAGTATTTCTCCGACAAAGTAGTGAAGCTCGTTATAGAAGCTCCTCTTATTGCAAAGGCCCGTAAAGCCGGTCACTTTGTGATTGTGCGTGTAGATGAGAAGGGCGAGCGTCTTCCTCTCACTATAGCCGGTGCCGATATCGAGAAAGGTACTATCACTCTTGTAGTGCAAACAGTAGGTAAATCTACCGTCAAATTATGTGCCCTCAATCCCGGCGATTATATTGCCGACATTGTTGGTCCGCTCGGACAAGCTACTCATATCGAGAAAGTAGGTACCGTAGTATGCTGCGGTGGTGGTGTTGGTGTTGCCCCGCTATTGCCCATCGTACAAGCCATGAAGGCTGCCGGCAACCGTGTTATCAGTGTCTTGGCTGCTCGTAGCAAAGATTTGATAATTCTCGAAGACGAAATTCGTGCCAGCAGCGACGAGGTTATCATTATGACCGACGATGGCTCTTATGGTGCCAAGGGTCTTGTTACCGAGGGTGTTGAGCAGATTATCAAGCGCGAGAAAGTCGATCAATGTGTTGCTATCGGCCCCGCTGTTATGATGAAATTTGTGTCGAAACTCACTGCCCAATACAACATTCCCACCGTAGTATCATTGAACGCCATCATGGTAGATGGTACAGGTATGTGCGGTGCTTGCCGTGTCACAGTAGGTGGCAAGTTGCGCTTTGTGTGCATCGATGGCCCCGAGTTTGATGCACACCAAGTAGATTTTGATGAGTTGATGATGCGCTTGCGCTCATATAAAGATGTAGAATAAAGAAGGAGGCTCAATAATGAATATGGAAGATATAACAGCTCGTCGTAACGAGCCGTGGCGCGAAGAGTTGCGCAAAAGCATGACTGCCAAGGACCGCACCAACATTGCCCGTGTGGTGATGCCCGAGTTGGATCCTGCCTATCGCATTACATGTAACGAAGAGGTAAACCAAGGTCTTACCGAAGAGCAAGCTCTGTTGGAGGCCAAGCGTTGCTTGGACTGTCCCGAGCCCTTGTGTATGACAGGTTGCCCGGTTGGTATCAATATACCCACCTTTATCAAGCACATAGAGAAAGGCCAATTTTTGCAAGCCGCCTCTACGCTCAAGGAAACAAGTGCATTGCCTGCAGTGTGTGGTCGTGTGTGCCCCCAAGAGAAACAATGTGAGTCGCAATGCTTCTACTTGAAGAAACTCAAGAAACAACCCGTTGCCATCGGATACTTGGAGCGTTTTGCCGCCGATTATTCTCGTGAGCATGGTACAGGCGAAGTACCCGCATGTGCCCCTGCCAACGGTATCAAGATTGCTGTCGTAGGCTCTGGTCCTTGTGGTCTTTCGTTTGCCGGCGATATGGTCAAGTTGGGCTATGATGTTACTGTCTTTGAGGCACTCCACGAGATTGGCGGTGTGTTGAAGTATGGTATCCCCGAATTCCGCCTTCCCAATAAGTTTGTCGATGTAGAGATAGATACATTGCGCAAGATGGGCGTGACTTTTGTTACCGACTGTATCGTAGGTAAGACACTTTCTTACGACGACCTCCACGAAATGGGCTTCAAAGGTGTCTTTGTTGCCAGCGGTGCCGGTTTGCCTCGCTTCATGAACATCCCCGGCGAAAACCTCATCGGTATCATGTCGTGCAACGAGTACCTCACTCGTGTAAACCTCATGGGTGCTGCACGCCAAGATTGGGACACCCCCGTATTGAGTGGCAAGAATGTGGCTGTAATAGGTGGTGGTAACACTGCTATGGACTCGGTGCGTACTGCTCGTCGCTTGGGTGCCGAGCGTGCCATGATTGTATATCGTCGTAGCGAAGACGAGATGCCCGCTCGTAAAGAGGAGGTAGAACATGCCAAGGCCGAGGGTGTAGAGTTTATGACTCTTCACAACCCCATAGAGTATCTTGGTGATGAGAATGGTAAGGTAAAGGCTATGCGCCTCCAACGCATGGAGCTCGGCGAGCCCGATGAGAGCGGTCGTCGTTCACCTGTTGAGGTTGAGGGAGCTATCGAGGATGTACCTGTTGATACCGTTATTGTTGCCGTAGGTGTATCGCCCAACCCCCTTATCCCCAATGCTATCAAAGAACTTGAGATAAGTCGTCGTGGTACTATCGTAGTAAACGAAGAAACCATGCAATCTTGCTTGCCCGACCTCTATGCCGGTGGCGACATCGTGCGCGGTGGTGCAACTGTTATTCTTGCCATGGGTGACGGCCGTCGTGCCGCTGCCGCCATGCACGAACAGTTGAGCAAGTAATACTCGACAATATATCACATTAGCAAACTAAGAGGCAGAGTCTAAATGAAAATTTGGGCTCTGCTTTTTTTTGTCTGCGAGCGAGGAGCAAAAGGTTACCTCAACACCACGAGGCGCACGCCGTAAGGTAACCTTTTCTGCCCCTGCGAGTGAAACGAGATAGGGGACTGTTGCGATTAAGCGAGTGCAGAGCCGCGCTTGCATGGCTCTGCCGAGCGTGAGCAACTTGGTCGATAGACAACTGTCGCCTTTGGCGACTGAGGGGTGGGAGATAAAACATATGAAGTCCACGCAGAGGAAAGGAGTTAAAAAACCGTGTGAAACACGGGTCGAGGGTAACATTTTCCTCCTCTGTGTTTGCGTAAGCAAATATAGGGGACTGTTGCGAATAAGCGAGAGAAGAGTTATGCTTGCATGGGCTATGCCGAGCGTGAGCAACTTGGTCGATAGACAAATGGTGCGGGTTAGCGCACCGGAGGGGTTTGAAAGTCACGC
>JAZRIS010000027.1:0-64432 GCA_045645425.1 Barnesiella sp. | reverse complement strand
TCGCCGTGTCGCATTGTGTCGCCTCCTGTTGCAACAACCCGATATTCTCTTGCTCGACGAGCCTACCAACCACCTCGATGCCGAAAGTATCGACTGGCTGGAGCAACACTTGCAACAATATAAGGGTACGGTTATAGCCATTACCCACGACCGTTACTTCCTCGACCATGTGGCAGGATGGATACTCGAACTTGACCGTGGCGAAGGTATTCCTTGGCAAGGCAACTACACCTCGTGGCTCGACCAAAAGACCAAGCGTCTTGCTCAAGAAGAGAAGCAAGCCAGCAAGCGTCGCAAAACTCTTGAACGCGAGCTCGAATGGGTGCGCATGGCTCCCAAAGCGCGTCAGGCCAAAGGTAAAGCCCGTCTTAACTCATACGACCGACTCCTCAATGAAGACCAGAAGGAGCGCGAGGAGAAACTCGAAATTTTTATCCCCAACGGTCCCCGTTTGGGCAACAAGGTTATCGAGGCACAAGGTGTTGCCAAAGCCTATGGCGAGAAACTCCTCTTTGACAATCTCAACTTTATGTTGCCTCCCAATGGTATCGTAGGTGTTATTGGCCCCAACGGTGCCGGTAAAACAACGCTCTTCCGCCTCATTATGGAGCAAGAGAAGGTAGATAAAGGTAGCTTTGATGTGGGCGAAACAGTGAAGATTGCCTATGTCGATCAGACTCACAAAGATATTGACCCCGAAAAGAGTGTATATCAAGTAATTTCGGGCGGACAAGAAACATTCCGCATGGGCGGACGTGAGATGAATGCTCGTGCCTATCTCTCGCGTTTCAACTTCACCGGCGCCGACCAAGAGAAACTTATTGGTGTTCTCTCGGGTGGTGAGCGCAACCGCCTCCACTTGGCTATGGCTCTCAAGGAAGAGGGCAATGTGCTCTTGCTCGACGAGCCTACCAACGATATTGATGTCAATACGTTGCGTGCGCTTGAAGAGGGTCTTGAAAACTTTGCCGGTTGTGCCGTTGTCGTATCGCACGACCGTTGGTTCCTCGACCGTATATGTACACACATTCTCGCATTTGAGGGCAACTCGGAGGTATTCTTCTTCGAGGGCTCATATAGTGAGTACGAGGAGAACAAACGTCGTCGTTTGGGCGATGTTGAGCCTCAACGTGTACGCTATCGCAAGTTTGGAGAGTAAGATAGATTTTATTACCGAATTTCTTACAATTAAAACAAAACAAGAACTTCCCCACTGACTCGTGATGAGGCAATGGGGAAGTTTTGATTATGTATTCTTGGTTTAGAAAAATAATTCGTTATTTATTCTCACATCTTGCACCATTAATGTTAATTTTTTTAACCTCCCATTTTACAAGTTCACCGATGGGTTTTAAGTTAATCTTCACGGGTATAGAGGTACTTGATTGAGGTTGTGCGAGAACATTGAATGGTTGTGATGTCTCTGTTTTTTGAATTATTTGACGATTATATTTAGCCTCTTCGTAATAATGCATACAATAGGTAAGAGTATAATTAACGTTAACGAAGTCATTACAATCACTACTTACCGATAAATCAACTTTACCATCGTCATAAGTTTGTACAACAGTAATAGTAATAGATGCACCATTACCATCTTTCACTATACAAGAATTTTGCTGAGCGTGAGCATGCAATGTAAAAAGAAATATTGCAGCAAAAGCAAATATAAGATTTTTCATATTTGTTTGATTTAGAAAATGTTTCAATTCCCTACTCACTTCAATAGGCTTTTCGGGTTACTCCATTTGAGTTTTATTGTACAACAGTAAAGGTAATTCTACGATTATGTAATCTGTTGTCATTGCTATTATTATCAACAAAAGGATTTGATGCACCCATTGATTCTGTCTCGATTCTACATTCTTCAATACCGCTAATGATAAGGTATTCTTTTGCCTCTTCTGCACGTTTCAATCCAACATTATAGTTGGCTTTATCTGAACCGATATTGCAAGTGTGACCGGCAATTTTTATTTTTAGATGTTTTTCGTTGATTAGCAGTTGTGCAATATTGTCAAGTTGCTTTTTTTGTTCATCAGATAAATTGGCTGAGTCAAATTTATACTCATTTATAATAGTTGATTCTATTATATTGATAGCCATATTTTTCTTATGTTCAATTTGCAACATTTCATCATTTTGGGTAGTTGTATTATTGGGCGAAGATGTATTATTGAGTGTTTCCGTTGCTACATCGGCAAAAGTAGAATATGGGTCGTTACTTTCATATATGCCACTATAATATTGACTTAGTCGGATGTCTCTAAGTTTAGCCAAATATTCAAGATAGAGTTCCTTATTCTCTTCCATGCGTTCTTTTGTTCCAAAATAGTAATTATATTCTTCTTGGTCAGATATAATGCCATATTGGACTAAATCATCAATGTTTTTTTGTTGCTGATTGTTTATCTCGTAATTTCTTATTTCTTTAAGAACTTCCGAGGTCTCTTTTTTTCTAATTCTTTTATTCTCATAATCAATCTCATATCTAAACGAAAAGTATGGGTCATATGAGGGACTATTGGGGTCTGTATATTTTTTGTTCATTTCATAAAATGCATCGATTTCTTTTCCCCATTCTTTTTCTTCGTATTGTCCGACAATATAACCTGTTGCTTGAAATGCTGCAGCTACGTATTTTGCTTTGTCGTTGGAGGCGTTTGTATCATTTAACAGAAAAGTTCTTGTTCCTCTGATTACTTCGGTGGCATTGCTTAAATCTTTATCGGTTAATGCATCAGCTGCCAATAATACCGCCTCGGCTGTTGCCAAACCTTTATCAATATTACCCTTATTATAACTTTGTGCTAAGTCATATGCACCGATTGGATCGTTTCCGTTAGTCTCTACATAGCTTACATAAGCACTTGTAACTCCGGTTACAAATTCACCAAAAGTTCCACAACTACATAACATTGAAGATATTATGGTGATAATAGATAATGCTCTTAAATTTTTCATACTCATTTTATTTTAAGGTTACATTTTTGATTTTAACAAATGTTCGTGCGATAGAATCTGATACAGAAAGTAACATACCTTCCTTAGTTATAATTCCTAAATGAGTTTGCTCTATTCCATCAAGGTCGGTTGATTTAATATTTAATTTAATACCCTTATTAATGTTGCCTTGATATTCATACTCGCCATAGGCAACTGTAATAGGCTTTACAATCATGACAGAGTCTTTTTCTATACAGGTATTAAAGCACATTTGATTGTCCTCAAAAAAATAGAGGCTGGTTATTATGTTGGCTTCCTTATTTTCTAACTCGCCTTTTGTTACGTTATACCACACTGTATTAGATAGTTTATATGTCGAACAGCTACATAACATAATGGCTGCAACAGCTATAAAGATTAATTTTTTCATACAAAAAATGTTTTTGTGGGTTAAAGATTAAAGTAATAGTCACCAGCTACATAGCGAAATGAGCCTCTTCCATCATTTTCCTGTCCGTATGCTCGGTTGTTGTATATAGTATAATAAAACCAAATTGAGCGTCCGCTCTTGCGTTCATATACATATATATAGTTTTCGCTTGCGCTATATTTAGCTGTAAATGATGCTGTTGCATTTACACCTATTATTTTGTATACAGTGATACTTGGTAGATTTTCTATTTCAGTGTCTGAAAGAGTTTCTGTGAATATTTCTTCATCTAATATTGGGGGACTCTCATTGTTATCTGCCCTTGCATTGAATAGAACAGATAATAATATTGTGATAATAAAAAATGTATGTTTCATAATTTTAGATATAACTATTTCCCTACTCATTTAGATTGGCTTTTGGGGTTACTCCGTAGTCCTTGATGAAGAGATGTACGCACATAAAAAAGCGCGGACTAACTTTCTATTATCGCATATCGAGGTTCTGGATTACCCTGTGGCAATAAACAAAAGTGAAGCCCACGCTGTTATAGCGCGAGCATTACCTTCACTTCTTTTGCCACATTAATTGAAATTTTCCAGATTTCGATATGCAAAGTCGTAAAGCTAACGCTTTTTCCAATATGTCTAAAATGTGCGTATCAATTATACGCTAATGTTTCATAGGCATTTGTGTTTTTAATAGTTAAGAAAAAATTTGAGGTAAATACCTCACCGAATCACTCACAAATGTAATGATAAAACTATTAAAAACAAATATGATATGACAATTTTTCTTTTTTTTCTTGCTATATCCCTTTATATCGTTGTAATTACGCTCTGATGCTACTCAAATTTGTAAGTGTGATTTTGTTGTGTCATAAAAAAAGCTGCGCCCGTAAAGGCGCAGCTCGTGTCGGTTTTATGAAGAAGTTATTACTTTCTTACAAATACTTTCTTGTTACCAACGATGTAGAGACCGTTACCAAGAACGTCGGAAGCGTTTACACCGGGTTTCAATGTGGTGATGTATTGACCTTGCATGTTATATACGTCGCGTGCAATGTTGGCATCAACAGTGATGTTGTTCACGCCGCTTACGCCTACAACATTGAGTCTTGACCAGTTTTCATCAGAAGTGAAGAGCTCTACTGCTGCATCGGGAACTTGGAGTGTAATGACGCTCAAGTCATTGATGTATTGGAATACATCCCAGAATACAGTTTTGGTGAATTTGGGAGCTTCAGTGCCTTCAAAACGGCTCCAATCGATAGTGCGGAGAGCTTGGTTGTCACCAAAGAAGAACTTCTCGATAACAATGGTTTTGGGCAAGATAACGCTCTCTATTGAAGTACAGCAGTCAAGAGCACTTACCGACTTAACGATGAGTTCGCAATTTGAGAGGTCGATTGTTTTCAATGATGAGCAACCATAGAAAGCATCTTCAATGCTGGTAACGTTTACACAGCCGGTCACGTCGATAGCTTCCAAGCTATTACAGTTTTGGAATGCACTGCGGAGGCTTACAAAGTTGGCACATTGTTCGGCAGCAGGCATGTTCACTGTCTTGATGGCACGACAGCCTTGGAATATACCATTCATAGTTGAACCAAACTCAACGTATGTAGTAGTGTTCTCGGCGATAGTAGCTTGGCTCATATCTACAACTTCGATAGTAGTGTTGCCGGCAGGGGGGAAGCCTGCATTGTTACCTATCATGGTAGAGAGCAGTTGGAAGTCTTCTGTGCCCCATTCGCCTGTCAAGATAATTTTCTTGGCAGAAGATACGGCAGTAGGAATGTTCTCTGCATCGAAAGTATATGTGCCTTCTGTCTCTACAACCTCTGTTGCAAGAATAGGAGAGAGGCTGAATGTCATTTGATCCAACTCTACGAGGTTACCCAACTGTCCACCGCGGTTTTTACCCCAAGCATAGATGCGACCATCTTCGGTGAGTACATTGCTGTAGAATTGTCCTGATGCGAGTTGTGTTATCTTAAGACCTGCTTCGAGTTTTACCTCAACAGGGCTGTATGATTTGGGATCGAGAGCAAGATCTACCGATTTACCTTTACCATCGCCAAGGGCACCGTCGTTGTTAGAACCCCAAGCATATACTTTGGTGATAATGCCATTTTCGCCAACACCTACTATGCGGGTGTTTTCGCAACCACCTATTGTTATTACTTTACCTTCGATGGCTGTAACTTGACGGGGAGTGTAGATAGATGTTGTGTCGTTGGTTTGTTCGCCAAACAAGAAGTCGTCGTTGTTGAAGCCCCATGCCCACAATGTACCATCAGCTTTGATGGCGTATGAGCAATAGCCTACTGCAAATGTTTTCACCCAGTCGGTATCTGTACCAAATTGTGTGGCTTTCTTTACGAAGAGGCTGCCTGTACCGTCGGTCATATTTGAGAGTTGGCCGCGTTCATTCCAACCCCACATCCACAAGGTACCGTTTTCTTTGATAGCCATACCATGAGCTACACCGATAGTGGCATCTACCCAGTCAGTATCTTCGCCTACTTTTACAGGGGTTGAGCGGTTGTTGAAGTTACCCAAGCAGAGGAGGGCACCCATTTCGCCTTCGCCCCAAGCCCACATTGAGCCATCTTCTTTGATACCTATTCCGGCGAAGCAGAACCAGTGAGCAGCTGATACATATTTCCAATCGCTGTCTGTACCTATTTGTTTGAGTTCTTTCGATGCGTTGCTGTCGCCTGTACCGAGGCAACCTTTAGTACCTGCACCGGCCGACCAAAGTGTACCATCGGCTTTGATGAAGTATGAGTAAGATGAGCCCGAAGCTACATATTTCCATTGTTCATCGCTTATTTTTTGAGGAATACCATAACGCTCGTTCGAGCCGGAACCAAGACCGAGTTGGCCATATTCGTTCCAACCCCAGCCCCACAATGAGCCGTCTTCGTCGATTGCATAGGTGCTGGCATCACCTGCTGCAACAAATTTCCAATTATGCACATAAGCCATTGCGCTCATAAACATCGACATGCACAAGAATGCTGCCAATACTGTAAAAATCTTTTTCATGATTGTTAGTTGTTTGTTTCTTATTGTTAGATTATTGTTTACCTTTTATTATTTGATTACCTTGGCCACGTTGCCATTGGCGGCGCGTACAATGTAGATGCCGTCTTTGAGCGATTGGGTATTCAATACTGTTTCGCCTTCGTTGGCATAAGCTGCCATTACGAGCTTACCTGTAACGTCATATACATTTACATCGCAAGCCTCGGCGCTCATGATGATGATGTTGCCATTATATGCGCCTGCGTGGAATGAGGGCAATTTCATGCCTTCTACTGCACCAAAGGGATCTTCTACTTCTTTGATGTCCGAGCGGATGATGGGGCATATTGCAAAGCTGGCATTGCCACCACCATAGTTTGAGATAGGACGGAGGAAGTCATACTCACCTTCGTAGCGACCGTATGAGTTGTGCGCCAAGAGGTTATATTCCTCTTCCATTGAGAGCTCTACACCTTTGACATCGGTGAGCAAGCAGAAGTCCTCAGTTTCGGGGTCTTGTGAGAAACCGCTTATAGATACAAAGAAATAGGCTTTTCCGTAGAGGTCAATGGGGTTTTCAAACTTGATGTTGGCTACTGCACCATCGTATGTGAGTGCCCATGCACCATCCTCGCCATCGGCTTTGAAATCTTCAAAGGGGATATGAATGGCTTCGAGAGGAAGATATGTAAACAAGACACTCTCTGCGGTAATGTTACACATCCACACTTGCATGAGGATTTTGGCTCCTTCTTTAAATTTGGTGGGCTTGTGGTGGAGGTAGATGTTTACACCTTCAAGAGAGGCATCGTTCTGACCAATCATGAAGAGGTTACCCCATCCTACAACCTTGGTGTTGTTGGTACCACCTACATAACCTTTCTCTGTTCCTTGGTTATATTCGATAGCACCGAGCATATAGGTTGCATTGCTGTCATAGCCGAAAAGGTTGTCGTGACGACGCATGTCGATAGTGGTAATTTCCACAGTACCGCCGGTCTTGATTTTCTCGTTACCGCCATTGTTAGTCATGTTCATGGCAGGTGTGTATGAGCTTGTTGTTCCATCGCCATATGTTACATTGAGGGTGGGCATGTCATAAAGACCCTCTTTGAGGTATATGGCATCGATGTTTTGAGCGGTATTATCCTCAACTACGGCACCGGGTGTTGTCCATTGCCATGCTGTGGGTGCTCCTGTCGAGAGGTCGTTGTACTTAACGGGGTTGCCGAGGGGTGCCCACAAGAATGCACCATCGTTGATGTCGGCGTGACGTGCCAAGAGGTTACATACAGGCTTGTTCTCAATCGATTTTGCACCTATGTTGCGCAATACTTCGGGCATTGCATACAAGGCACTTGCATCGGCATCTTGTGCCATTGCAGGTGAATTGTGCTTTGCTTTGCTGGGCAATATGGTTGTTTCTTGTGCCGAAACAGCTCCTATTGCAAATAATGATAGAAGTGAAACGAGGTAAATTTTTTTCATAACAGTGTATAGGTATAAGAGTTAATAGTTAGCAAATGAAGAGATATTATATAGCATAGCTTTTTGCTATCACGTTGCAAAAATATAATACTTTTTTTTTATACGCAACACCCTTTTTCCTTTTTTGATGTACATCAAAAAACGGGACGAAAGTATATCTTTGTCCCGTTGTATCTGCTTGTCTAATAGTGTGTTGTTGTTTCTACTTTTCTTTGGCAAGCTCGTTGCGCATGCGGCTCAAGTGCGACTGTGTAATGCCCAGATATGATGCGATAAATCCGAGGGGTACTTTCTGTATAATCTCCGGGCGACCTTTGATGAGCGACGTATATCGCTCCTTCACCGTGCCCTTGATGGCTCGCGACTTGAACTCTTGGTAGTAGAGTGTGCCATGTGCAAGGCTCAATGCCCATTGGGCAAACTCGTGCGAGGTGGCTATCAACTCATCAAACTTGGTCTTGGGTACACGCATCAATACCGTGTCGCAACAGGCCTGAAATTGTGAATAGGAGGGTTGGTTGAAGTAGTAACAATGCCATGAAATGAGCACCGAGCCCCTTATGGCAAAACTATTGGTCATGATTTTGTCGCCTACCTCGTGAGTGCGTCGGATGATGCCATCTTTAACGACATAGATATTGTTGTCTATGTCGCCACTCTTTATCATGTAGTCATATCGTTTGAGATGTATCTCCTCCATGTACGAACAGAATCGATCCATTATCTCATCCGATAGTTTAAATAAAGCTTCCTCGGCAAGTATTTTCTTAAATTCCTCCATTCTCGTTGCTGTTGTTTGCGACTCTACTGCTTTTGTGTCGTTAATATATTGCAAAGATACATATATTTATTGTACTATGTGCAATGCAGATGTATAAATTTATATAATAAAACGGAGAGCCATGTTTGATTGCCTCTCCGTTTATGTTGTTTGTGTTGAATTATTATTGATTTTCTATCCCAAATTTCAAGCGCAGTTGCTTGAGCATATCTCTTGTCATGCTGTCGAGGTCGTATTGGGGCTTCCAATCCCACTCTTCGCGAGCACAGGTGTCATCGAGCGAGTTGGGCCACGAGTCGGCTATGGCTTGACGCAAGGGGTCGTGTCTATACTCCATCTTGAAGCCCGGTACATACTCGCATATCTTCTTGTAGATAATTTCGGGGTCGAAACTCATTGATGTGATGTTGAACGAGTTGCGGTGTATCAGACGGTCGGGATTGGCTTCCATGATTTCGATGGCTGCACGCAAGGCATCGGGCATATACATCATATCCATGAATGTGCCGGGATTGAGCGGACAATAGAATGTTTCGCCTTTCACGGCCGAGTAGTATATATCTACTGCATAGTCGGTGGTGCCACCGCCCGGAGGTGCAACGTATGAGATAAGACCCGGAAAGCGCACCGAGCGGGTATCTACACCAAATCGACGTGTATAGTAGTCGGAGAGCATCTCGCCTGTGACTTTTGTTATGCCATAAATAGTATCGGGGCGTTGTATAGAATCTTGGGGGGTGCGGTCTTTGGGTGTACCTTTACCAAACGAGCCTATTGAGCTGGGGGTGAACACGGCACAATTCTTTTCGCGTGCCACCTCAAGGGTGTTGAACAAGCCTCCTACGCCTATCTTCCATGCAAGTTGCGGCTTGGCCTCGGCTGTGGCGCTGAGCAATGCGGCAAGGTTATAGATGGTATCAACGTTATATTTCGCTACCGCATCGGCTATTTGTTGCGCATTGGTTATATCTACCTCGGCCGAGGGGCCACTCTCGGCCAGTGCGCCTTTGGGCTCGGCTCCTTGGATATATCCTGCCACAATGTTACCTCCGGGATATTCTTGACGAAGTTTCATGGTAAGTTCCGTACCTATTTGTCCGGTAGCTCCGATAACAAGAACGTTTTTCATAAATATCGTTTTTTAGTATTAAGGTATAATTGTTCAATAATTTTGTTTTGCAAATATAGTTTTTTCAAGAAATAATCGCTACTTTTGAGCAGAAAAAATTCACCTTAAATTCTAAAATTATGTATAACGCTTTTAAATCTCACTTGACAAAGGAGTTGCAAGACATCAAAGATGCCGGACTCTATAAGCAGGAACGTATAATAACAACGCCTCAAAAAGCCGGTATCAATGTAGCCGGTGCCGAGGGTGAGGTGCTCAATTTCTGTGCCAACAACTACTTGGGTTTGTCCGACAATAAGGCACTCATCGAGGCTGCCAAGAAAGCTATGGATACTCACGGCTATGGTATGTCGTCGGTGCGTTTTATTTGTGGTACTCAAGACCTGCACAAGGAGTTGGAGCGTGCTATCAGCGAGTATTTCCACACCGAAGATACTATTCTCTATGCCGCTTGTTTCGATGCCAATGGCGGTCTTTTCGAGCCTCTTTTTACCGAGGAGGATGCCATTATCAGTGATGCGCTCAATCACGCTTCTATCATCGACGGTGTGCGCTTGTGT
The DNA here is from genome assembly GCA_045645425.1 of Barnesiella sp. GTDB lineage: Bacteria > Bacteroidota > Bacteroidia > Bacteroidales > Barnesiellaceae_A > Barnesiella_A. The sequence continues at coordinate 54,066 of JAZRIS010000027.1, read as the reverse complement.
AAAGCCAAACGTTATCGCTATGCCAATGCCGATATGGAAGAGTTGGAGCGTTGCTTGCAAGAGGCGCAGGCTCAACGTTTTCGTGTCATAGCTACCGATGGCGTTTTCTCGATGGATGGCAATGTGGCTCCTATGGACAAGATTGTGGAGCTGGCCGAGAAATACGATGCCCTTGTGATGGTTGATGAGAGCCACTCGGCAGGTGTGGTAGGCCCCACAGGTCGTGGTGTGGCCGAGCAGTTCAACTGTTATGGCAAGATAGATATTTTCACCGGCACATTGGGCAAGTCTTTTGGTGGCGCAATGGGTGGTTTCACAACCGGTCGCAAGGAGATTATAGATATGTTGCGCCAACGCTCGCGTCCTTATCTCTTCTCCAACTCTGTTGCTCCTGCTATCGTGGGCGCAAGTATCGAGATGTTCCGCACCTTGCAAGCCAGCGATGCCCTGCATGACAAGTTGATAGAGAATGTTACCTATTTCCGCGACAAGATGTTGGCTGCCGGATTTGACATCAAGCCCACACAATCGGCTATCTGTGCCGTTATGCTCTATGATGCCAAGTTGTCGCAAGACTTTGCCGCCGAGATGCAACGCGAGGGTATCTATGTAACAGGTTTCTATTATCCCGTAGTGCCCAAGGGACAAGCACGCATCCGTGTGCAACTCTCGGCCGGTCATGAGCGTGAGCACCTTGATCGTGCTATTGAGGCATTTATCAAAGTGGGCAAGAAATTGGGCGTGTTGAAATAAAAATTCCATTACCACATGCTCACTCAATAACGTGATGTGACACTACATTGCACTATATAGCAAGAGGATACCTCAAAACGAGGCATCCTCTTGTTGTTTATGCTGATTGTGATGACAAGGTTGTTGATGTCGCGAGAAATCTATTGCAAGCAGATTATCTGATATGATGTGTCAAAACGCTCTGTTTACTTTGATGCGACGACCTTTTATCTTCTCGGTTTGTGCCTTTTGCAATACGTCTTGTATGCGGTTGCGCGATATGGCGGCATAGCTAAAGTGGTCTTTTACCTCAATGAGCCCCACCTCCGATGCTTCCAACTCACACATGCGTGTGAGGAAGCCGAGGATGTCACCTTTGCTCAATTTCTCTCGTTTGCCGGCGGCAAAGTGCAGGGTGTCCATGCTCGGTGTGGCAGGTATATGCGGCTCGCTGTCAAGGCGCAAATAGTGTATGTCGTCGATATAGAGGGGCAACTCCTCTTGTGGCGCTACAATAAGATAGGCATTGCCGCTGGCATCCATGCGTGCAGTGCGACCATTGCGATGGGTATAGGCCTCGGCATCCAAGGGCAGATGGTAGTGAATGACGTGTCCTACCGATGCTATATCCAAGCCTCTTGCTGCCAAGTCGGTAGCTACACAGATGTTGGCACTGCGGTTGCGAAATCGGCACAAGGCTCGCTCGCGGTCGGGTTGCTCCATACCGCCGTGAAATGCGGCGCATACCACTCGCTTTTTCTTGAGAAAATCGCTCACTCGCTCTACACTCTCTCGTTGGTTGCAGAATACGAGGGTGGGAGAGTCGTCGATGCGACAGAGCAGTTGGTATAGTGTATCGAGCTTGTCTTTCTCGGGCGAGGCTACATGATATACCGCCAACTGTTGCTTTTGTTCGGTCTTGTGTGTGCGGTCTATGTAGTATAGTCGTGTGGCATCGGGCATGGCAACAAAATCGGGTATCTCGTTCAGATTGGTTGCCGATGTGAGGATGCGCATATTCAACTTTTTCAGCGGGCGTATAAGCGACCTCATTTCGTTGTGAAATCCAAGCTCAAGGCTTTTGTCAAACTCGTCGAGAATGAGCATATCTACATGGTCGAGCGACAACCGGCCTCGTTGTACATGGTCGAGCAGTCGTCCGGGGGTGCCTAACACAACATCGGCTGTCGTTTCGAGCGAACGTGCCTCGTCGCGAAACGAGTGCCCGCCATAGCAACACACAATACGGTAGCCCGATGCAATGGTGCGTGCCACTTGCTCTACTTGCTGTGCCAACTCTCTTGTGGGAACAATGATGAGTGCTTGTGTGCGTGCGGCTTGTGGCTGTATGCGGCTGAAGAGTGGGATGAGGTAGGCCAATGTCTTGCCCGAGCCTGTGGGTGCCAATAGAATGACATCTTGGCCCTTGCTGCATGTCTCTATGCAGGCTTGTTGCATGGCGTTGAGCGATTGTATTCCCAATCTTTGGCATGCGTAGGTTATGAGTTGCTTGCTGTCCATGTGTTATTTTGTATCTTATTTATCGGGTGGCGCTTATGAACTCAAGGCGGGGATATATCTCGATAATATATGGTATGCCTTGTCGTGTGTGGTGCCTTCCGATAGGATGATGAGGATTGTATCGTCACCGGCTACAGTGCCCAATATCTCTTGATTGTCGCCATTGTCTATATCGTAGGCTATGCTGCCGGCATAGCCCGGACTTGTCTTGACAACAACTATATTGTGCGAGAAGGAGATTGACAGAAATCCGCCTACTCCCACTGCCGGATGCTTGTCGCTCATGATAGAGTGGTGTGTAATATTCGCTCTGTTATTCTCTTGTGGCAGGGTGTAGATGTAGCGACCTGTCGAGTCGGGCATTTTGGCTATTTTCAGTTGCTTCAAGTCGCGTGACAATGTGGCTTGCGTTACTTCTATACCGGCCTCTTCAAGAGGTTGCAATAATTCTATCTGGCAACTTATCTTTTGTGTGTTTATTATATCTCGTATAATATCCAATCGCTTCTTCTTTTTCTTCATGTCTTGTATATTTATGCTTGTGTGACATGCAAAATTATATAAAATTGTCCTAAATGGCAAATGTTTTATCGGTCGATTGTATATATATTATCCATCTGTGTCGCTATATAATGATGTAACATCTTGTGTTATAGGTGTAGAAGGGATATTGAGATTTTGCAATATTTTATGATTATTCGATGGCTATTTTATGTGTGTGTGTTGTGCCATTGCTGTCTGTTAGTATGGCTATGTATATGCCTTTGTCGAGTGGCGGCAGAAAGCATGTTGTTGCACATAGTCGGGGTGTGTAGTGGGCAACAAGTGTGCCGCTGACACTGTAAATGTTGAGGTGGTATATAACTTCCTGTGCCGAGAATGTCAAGGCATGTGCCTGTGCGTCGTACCAACTGTGGGTGGCATCATCGTTCTCTACTTGGGGTGTTGATGCCGAGCCATTGATGAGGTGCTCAAAGTACATCTCTATGTTGGTATAGTGGTCCGATAGGTCATAGCCGTTGGGGTTGTCTATGTCGAGTGCTTGTTCCCACTCGTCGGCCATTCCGTCATTATCTTCATCGACAGGGGCTGTTGTGGTGGCGTATGCCGGGTATCCGCCTACATCGGTTTGTGAGTCTATAATTCCCGTACCTGCGCCATAGCTCGCACCATAGATGGGGGCTGTGCGTCCGGCGGCTTCTTCGATAATGCGACTATCTATCGCATCAAGACAAGGAATACGGCATCCGGCTCCCGACAATACTGCTTCGTAGGCTTCTATGGCCGATGTTATAGTGACACCGCTCTCTTCTTCTGGTTGTTGTTCGAGGCGTTGATAGATATTATCGCCTTCGTATTGCGAGCTTTGCAGGTCTAATGCCTTGTTTTTGTTGCTCGTGTTGCTGTTGTACCAATTATTGTTGTTTATCTCGTCATATTCTCCGCTAAAATAGTCGTTGGTGGGATTGGGTCGCGAGGGTTGTTCTTCCATATAATTGCCCTCTATATACCACAATCCATATTTGCCCTCACCGGCATGATTGCTTCCCGACGAGTATGACAGACGGGCAAACCAGCGCTCCTTCATCTTCCATGTAGCAGGCCCCGGCTTGTAGTAATTGTTGAGCAAAATGTTGTGGCAGTAGGCACCCTCGCGCGAGGAGTACAACTCTCCTCCATACACGGCCTCTTTTTTGCCCCAATTATATATTACATTGTTTACTACCTCTTGTGTTACCTGATAGTCGTGTCCTTGCGCATCGTCGCGCACACCATTCAAGCGTGGGGCACGACTCATGGTGTGGGCTATGAGGTTGTGATGGTAGGTGCTGTGTTCTCCTCCCCATTGTGCTCCATATCCGCGGTTGCCCTTGTTGTGGCAGCTCTTGTATAATGGCTCGCTGAGAATGCACCATTGCATGGTTGTGTACTTGTTGTCATACATGGTTACATTCTCTTCTACCGACCAGCTCATCGAGCAGTGATCGACAATCACGTTGCGGGCATTCTCGATGTCGAGCGACGACTCGTTGCTTGCATTCCCGTCGCCCGAACGGAAACGGAGATAGCGGATGATATAGTTCTCGCCCGAGAAGTATATGCGTCGTCCCGACAGGCATATTCCCTCTCCCGGGGCTGTTTGTCCGGCTATGGTTATATTGCCTCGGGTTACTTTCAGTACCTCTTTGAGGTCTATGCGACCCGATGTGCGAAATACTACCGTGATAGGGTCGTTGCCGGCGTTGTGCATGGCGGCTCTGAAACTACCCTCGATGGGTGTTTCGCCCGATGTATAGTCGAGTGTGTTGGTTACAAATACAATGCGACCGCCACGTCCTCCGCTGGTGTGACGACCCCAACCCTCGGCTCCCGGAAATGCCAAGGCTCTCTCTTCTTGTGACAAACTGTATTGGGGTATAAATATTGCCATTAAGATGGCCAAGAGGTATATGTGTTTTCTCATAGTAGTGAGGTTATTGATGTCTTTACGTTGTATGCCATAGGCTATGTGCATCCCCAAAGGTAATACATATTATCTATATAACCATGCCGATACAAAAAAAAATCAACGCCCTGCGAGTCTTCTTTTTTCTGCAAGGGCGTCGATTGGGTTATCTATTCTTTCGAGTTGGCTATCAATCGTTCATCGATAAGAGAAATTCTTCATTGGATGTTGTGCGTTCAAGACGCTCTTTGAGAAATTCCATAGCTTCTACCGAGTTCATGTCGGCAAGGTAGCGGCGCAATATCCACATGCGATTGAGTGTTTCCTTGTCGTGCAATAGGTCGTCGCGACGTGTGCTCGACGCATTTATATCTACGGCAGGGAAGATGCGCTTGTTCGACAACTTGCGGTCGAGTTGCAACTCCATGTTGCCCGTACCCTTAAATTCTTCAAAGATTACTTCATCCATCTTTGAGCCGGTGTCGATGAGGGCTGTGGCTATGATGGTAAGACTGCCTCCGTTTTCTATGTTACGAGCGGCTCCAAAGAAGCGTTTGGGCTTGTGTAGGGCATTGGCATCCACACCACCCGACAATACCTTGCCCGATGCCGGTGCTACGGTATTGAATGCGCGCGCCAAGCGTGTGATTGAGTCGAGCAAGATAACAACATCATGGCCACACTCTACCATGCGTTTGGCCTTTTCGAGTACGATGTTGGTTATCTTCACATGGCGCTCGGCAGGCTCGTCAAAGGTTGATGCTATCACTTCGGCCTTTACGCTGCGTGCCATGTCGGTTACCTCCTCCGGACGTTCGTCTATGAGCAATATAATCATATATACCTCGGGGTGATTTTCCGATATGGCGTTTGCTATATCTTTGAGTATAACTGTTTTACCTGTCTTGGGCTGCGCCACGATAAGACCGCGTTGTCCCTTGCCTATGGGCGAGAACATATCTACAACTCGGGTAGAGAGGTTGCATGATTTGCCTCCTGTGAGGTTGAACTTCTCGTTGGGGAATAGCGGTGTGAGGTGGTCAAATGGAACACGATCTCTCACAAACTCGGGCAAGCGACCATTGATGCGTTCTACCTTGGCCAAGGGGAAATATTTTTCGCCCTCTTTGGGGGGACGTATCGAGCCTTCTACAACATCACCGGTCTTGAGCCCATAGTGCTTTATTTGTGATTGTGACACATATATATCGTCGGGCGAAGTAAGGTAGTTGTAGTCGGGCGAGCGCAAGAAGCCATAGCCGTCGGGCATCATCTCCAACACTCCCGAACCCATCAAAATACCTTCAAAGTCGTACAAGCGCTCGCTGGGTATCATCTCGTCGCGCATGTTTTCCTCGCGACGCACCTCGTCTTGGGGCATGTTGCCTTGTTTGTTGCGCTTGTGTTGCTTGTCGTTTTGTTTGTTATTATTGTTATTATTGTTATTATTAAAGTTGTTGTTGTTGTTGTTGTTGTTGCGGTTTTGTGGCGTAAATTGTTGTTTGACAACATTGCCATTTTTGTCGCGAGAGATAAATCGTGTTGCCTTGGGGAAGAATGCCGATAGACCGGGAGTAGGGGGGAGTGTGGGCTCTTGGGGCTTTGACTCCTCTTCGGTTGTTTGGGCAGCCTCTTCGGCTATGGGCTCTTGGGGCAACGATGCTTGCTCGGCAGGTGTTGCCTCTTCGGCCTCCTGTGTGGCGGGCTTTTTCTCCTCGTTGGTAGCTGTTTTTTCCTCGTTGATGGTTGTTTTCTCCTCGTTGATGATGCGTTTGCGACCGCGGCGAGGTTTCTCCTCTGCGGGCTTTTCGGCTGGTTTTGTATCTGCCAGAGGTGTTTCTTCTGCTACCGCTTCAGCCTTGTTGTTATTCTCGGCGGCTGTGGTATTGTCACTGCTTCCTGTGATGACACTCTCTTCGGGTTTTTGTTTTTTCTTGCGACCGCGACGAGGTTTCTCGGCCGGTGTATCCTCTTGTTGGATGGTTGCGGTGGCAGCCTCCTCGGTTGTAATTGTAGCGGCCTCTTCCTTGGCAATAGGCTTCTCGTCAATCGCAGTTACCTTTTCTGCTTGGGGTTGTATATCTTCTTGATGCGCCGATATTTCTACCTCGGTTTTCTCGGTAGTTTTGTAGGCTGCATCATCATTTGGGTCTTTTTTGTCGGCCTTGTCGGTGGGCGTTTTTTTCTTTTTGCGTTTACCCTCGCCTCCTTGCATCTTGCTGGCACTGATAGCTTGCTCGTCGAGAATGGTATATACCAACTCGTCTATGGCAATGTTGTTGCTGATGCTAATGCCTAATTGGGAGGCAATTTCTTTCAATTCGGGCAATGATTTTGCTTCGAGATCTTTCAAGTAATACATTGTGAATACTTTTTGTGGCAGTGATGCACAATCCTATTGGTGGATTGATGTTTTCGATGCCTATCAATGAATGTGGATTTATATTTGTATGAAATGGTAAATACTTCCGACCGAAGTGTGATGTAGAATTTTACCGATGCAAATATAACGATTTTTTTATAAATAGTGTTCGCCGGCTACATTTTGTTTTTTATTTTAACAAAAATTCTGCAACCATATCTCTTGGGCAAGCTCGGCTGTGGGCTACAATTTTTTTATTTCTATTATTTGCTGTGTCTTGTCGGTAATACGAGCCTCGTTGCAGGTGCGTTCGCCTACAATCCACAAGATTTTTTCGCTATCGCATAGGAGCAGGGCTTGCTCTTTGTCTATCAGCGAATATTTATGGTCGCTGAAGTAGTCGCTCAGTTTTTTGCGGCCTCGCATCCCAAAGGGTATAAATGTGTCGCCTTGTCGCCAATGGCGCAGTATGATGGGAAATTTTATCTTCTCGCTATCAAAGCAGGCAGTGTGACTCTCTCGCGATATTTCATAGCCTGTGGCTGTGTGATACGAAATGCTTATGCGAGATTGTGTCGTGGTGTCGCCTTGTTGCCATGTTGCCAATATATCGCTATCGGTAGGCGTGTTGTTGGCGATGATAATGATGCTGTTGCGGTCGCACACTGCACGATGGGTAGGGGTGAGAAACTGTCGCCCCGAAATTTGCGACAGGCTTGCCATGGCCTCTATTTGTGTGGCATTGAAACCTTTGTCGCCTATTATCTCATAGAGTAGGGTAGCCGGTGCAGGGTAGTTGTGTAGCAGGGTGAGGTCTATGTGCAACTGCTCGTTTTCTGTGCGACAGATACTTTTTTTCCACTCTTCAATGGCTGCTCTATAAAGCTTTTCGCTATCGCGCAAGTAGCCTATGGTGCGTTGCATGCACGAGTCGAAGGCAGGATTTATTTGGCGCAACAATGGTATTACCTCAAGGCGCAACTTGTTGCGTGTGTATATGGCCTCCAAGTTGGTACTGTCGGTAACGTATGGCAGTTGTTTGTGTGTCAGATAGTCGATGATTTCCTCGCGCGACACGCACAGCATGGGGCGCACAATATGGCCATTGCGGGCACTTATGCCGGTGAGTCCCGCAAGTCCTGTGCCTCTTGTCAGATTGAGCAATAACGTTTCGGCATTGTCATCGCGGTGATGCGCTACTGCTATGGCTTGTGCTTGATGTTCTATGCGCATTTTCTCAAACCATTCATAGCGCAGCTGTCGGGCAGCCATCTCTATCGAGATACCTTCTTGGCGGGCATAGTCGGTGGTGGCAAATGTCGTTTCGGCAAACTTTACATTCAGCCGTCGGGCTATCTCCTCGGCGTGGTTGCGATCTCTTACGCTCTCCTCGCCTCGAAGCATAAAATTGCAATGGCATGCCACGCACTCATACCCCAAGTCGGTCAATACGGCAAGCAATGCTACCGAGTCGGCACCACCACTCAATCCTACAATGACACGTTCCTGTGGCACAAGCAGTTGCTCTTGTGCTATATATTCGGCTATGCGGCTTGTCATGCTCATCGTTTTGTAAAGAAGGATACACCTATACTCAAGGTGCATCCTTCATATATGTGTTTGTAGAAACGTTTTATTTGGCTTCCCAGCCCAGAGCACTTGCTCCGAGTACTGCGGCATCTCCCTCTTTGAGTTGCGAGAAGAGTATCTCGGTCTTGCCCTTGAAGTTTCTCATTACATTGCGTTCAAGACTCTCGCGGATGGGGCGCATTATCAAGTCGCCGGCTTTGGTAAGACCGCCGAAGAGAATAATGGCTTGGGGACTTGAGAAGGCAATGAAGTCGGCAAAGGCCTCTCCAAGCATCTCGCCGGTGAAGTCAAACACTTCGCGAGCCAACTCGTCGCCGGCCATGGCGGCATCATACACATCCTTCGAGGTGATGCTTTCGATGGGCAGATTGCGCAAGAGTGAAGCATCGGTGCGTGTCTCCAAGTATTCGCGTACGGTGCGAGCTACACCTGTGGCCGATGCGTAAGCCTCAAGACAACCCTTGCGACCGCAACCGCACAAGCGACCGTTCTCGCGACGCATTGTCACGTGACCCAATTCGCCGGCAAATCCGTCGTGACCATAGAGCAACTGTCCGTTTACGACAATACCGCTGCCCACGCCGGTTCCCAATGTTATCATGATAAAGTCCTTCATGCCGCGAGCTGCTCCATAAGTCATTTCACCGATGGCAGCGGCGTTGGCATCGTTGGTGATGGCTACCGGTAGGCCAAACTTCTCTCTCAATGTGGCTGCAAAAGGTATTATCTCAAGACGCTCGCCATTCTCGGTCCAACGCAGGTTGGCGGGGCTCTCTATGTTGCCTGTATAGTAGCATGCGTTGGGGGCTCCCACACCGATACCGGCTATCTGACCTTCGTAACCGGCTGTCTTTATCAACTCCGATAGGGCTGTGTAGAGTTGATCTACATAGTCTTTAAACTCGGCATGTGCAGGTGTCTTGATTGAGCCGTCGGCCAACACATTACCTCTTGTATCTACTATTCCGAATACTGTATTGGTACCGCCTATATCGATACCTACTACATAGGGCTTTGTTTCTGTCATGGTTGATTGTATTTGATGTTCTGTAAATTCATTAACGAAGCCAAAGGTACAAATAATTTGTCGTAACCAATCATTTTGTGCCAATAAAAATATATTCGCACCGCAAATTTACGAAAACAGCATTTCCCCTTTTATTATTTAAAAGAATATTGTAAATTTGCACCCATATTTTACTCCTGAAAAAACATACTTTGCTCTAAATAATACTAACCTCTAAATAAACAACTTATGAAAAAGAATTTACTTACTCTCTGTTTGAGCTTATTTGTGGCTGCTTCCACGATGTTGGCTCAAGCCGAAGCCAAAATGACTTACCGCGAAACTTACGGTAATCACATGAACCCGTCGGCAGGATGTCAATCGAAAGATTACTATTTCTACAATGCTCAAGGTCAAGTGGTGCGTCACGTATTCCACACTGCCAATGCATCGGGCGACTTTGAGGTGCAAAATGTATATTACTACACTTTTGACGAAAACGCACGCTTGGTTCACCTCGAAAATTACCAATATCGTCCTGCATATTCCGATTGGAAATTGAGCGAAGAGACTACCTATGAGTATGATGAGGCCGGTAATATCCTTGCCGAAATCAATTCAAGCAAGACCTATCGCTACACCTACGATGACAATGGAAATGCTACAAGATGTCAAGTGACGGTTACAGGTTCCGATTATATGCTTGAGGATATTACTTACTCCGATTTCGTTGCGGGTGCTATCAACAAGCCTCGTGCCTATGAGTCGGTGGGTGCATACTCTTCTTATACCTACTCGGGTACTATCGAGTATGACGAGCAATATCGTGTTGTAGTAGATGACCGCCTCACTTCTACCGGCTCCAAAATGCAACGCATCGAGTATGCCTACGACGACAATGGCGTGTGTGTGAGCGAGGCTTGGTTTACTTCTCCCAGCTGGACTCCCGAAACTATCGAGGCCGGCAGTGCTGCTGATACTTTGCAATTCAGCAAAGACATCAAACGCACACTCATCGATGGCAAATATTACAAATACACCGCACGTTCTTATGATGTAGTGGATTTTGATGCCAACTACAACAATATTTATGCTTGGGTTGATCAACCTACTGCCTATCACGAGTATTATGCCAATCTCAATGCCGATACTGCTCCCTACGAGTTGAGCTTGCAAAATGTTTCTACCGCAGCCGAGCCCAATGCGGTGAAAATCACTGCTCAAGCTCCTGCCATCCCCGGCTTGCAATATATCGTATGGCGCAACTGGGAGGCCGTGGCTACTGTTGAGGCTGTTGATGGCGTGATTGAGTATGTCGATCACAATGTCGAGAGCCGTGAGCATACCTATTTTGTTCAAGCATACGACCCTGCCAACAATATCTATTACAATGTTACCGACCTTGTTACTATCAACATGCTTGTAGAATTGGCTCCCGTTACCGAGATTGAGTTGGTGGCCGGTCGCAAAGACACTGCCAAGGATGGCATGACAGGTGCTACTTATGATACTTACATCATTACCCTCAAATGGGAGGCTCCCGTTTGTGACTTTGCTGTCAAGGAGTACCAAGTTTTCCAAAAGCCCTTTGCTATGCCTGTTGCTACTGTTGCCGGCGATGTGCTCACTGTCGAGTTGAATATGCCCGATACCGAAACTGCCGAAATTCGCATTGATGCCGTTTATGAGTTGGGTACTGCTGCCGGTGAATATGCGACATTTACTTGGGATAAGTCGAAAGACTTTGATGTAAACCAACCTGCCGATGTTCTCACTCTTGTTAAGCAAACTAGCGTCGGTGAAGTTATTGTAAATCTTTATAACAAAGAGAATAATATCTACCGTACCAAGACTTTGATGTCGTTGAACGATGGCTCTTATGGCCCCAACTATCAATACTATTATAACTATGTAAACGGATTGCTCGACGAGTATTATTACATCCAATACAAGGATATGGGCGTATGGACCGATTACAAAAATCACACTTATTATGAGTATGATGCTCAAGGTCGTCTTGTAAGAGAAGAGAATATCTATACATACAACCTCTATGAGTATGAGTACGACGAGCAAGGTCGCCTTGTATCTTACACCCGTTATGGCAAGAACGACCGCACCAACCCCGATGCTCCGTATGACAAGTTGTACGAAACAATTACTTACAGCCAATTTGATGAAAATAACAATCCCTTGCGTATGGATTGCACCGACCACCTCTATGCTACAAGTAGTTACTTTGTGTTGTACACATACGACGACAATGGCAATGTATTGGTAGAGGAGGCTTGGACACCCGATTTTTCTACTGATGACGAAACTGACAAGGTCGAGTACTACAAGTATGAGTATGCCTATGACGAGAATGGCATTAATGTAGAATGTATCAAATCAAACCGTAATTGGGATGGACCGGGATATATTTATGCAAGTCGAGAGGTGCGTACAAAAGTATCTGACAATCAGTATGATTATACATATTACAATTATAGCGAGAGAGAGCAAAAATGGACCGAATATAGAACTCATAGCGAGTATTATGCTGTACTCGATGGTGCCTATGCTCCCCGCAACCTCGCTGTCACTTATGTCAATAATGCCAATTATGTAAATGCCGTTCAACTCACTTGCATGGTGCCCGAAAAAGAAGTGCCCAATGCCAAGTATATCGTATGGCAAGATTGGCAACCTGTCGATACAATCGCTCCTTTCAATGGCCGCCTTTCTTATGTAGCCGAGAACTTGGAGAATGGTCGCGATATCGAGTTTACCATCCAATCGTACGATGCTGTCAATGATGTGTTGTACAATGCTGCCGACGTGGTTGTTGCCAATTACACCATCGAGTTGCCTCCTGTTACCAACTTGCGTTATATCAAAACTACCGAAGGCTCTCAAGCCGACGGTCAAGGTGGCTCTTTCCCTGTTTATTGGGTACACTTCGAGTGGGATGCTCCCGCAAGCGACCTCGAAATCAAACACTACAATGTGTATGAAGAGGGATGGGCTGTGCCTATGACGACTACTGCCAACACTTGCGACAGCCTCTCGGTATATCGCGAGAAGGACTTCAACTCGCCCGACCAACAAAAACAAATTGGTGTACAAGTATCGGTTGAGTATGTTATCGGTGAGTCGGAATTGGTTACCGAAAGATTTGCTGTTGAGCACTCGGGCATCGAACAAGTAGTTGTTACCGATGCTTATGTCGATGGTAATAATCTTTATGCCAACGCTGTTGCACAAGTAGCTATCTACAACATTGCCGGTGTTGAGGTTGTCAATCGCAAAGATGTTACTTCTATTGACCTCTCGGCTTTGCCTGCCGGTGCTTATGTGGCCTCGGTTTCTATGGGCGATAAGTTGCAGATTATCAAGTTTGTTCGCCGATAATTATTGGTAAATATAATGCTTCACGAGCTGTGCCACATCTGTTTTGTGGCACAGCTCTTTTTCTATATATTTGGCTCAAATATAGCTATTTAAGTTCTGTTTATTGATGTGTTTCATTATATGTTAAATATTGTTTATACTTACAAATAAGTTTTATATATAATATATTATATAGGTACATCATATTATCTTTGTAGCTTGAAACTTTATTTTAACCAATCTATATTTTTATGAGGAAGAATTTACTCGCTCTGGGCATGTGTGTAGCTATGATTGCATGCGCCCTGCAGGTTAATGCCGACCCCACTATGGTTGCCTCTTACAAGGTAGGCGATTCTATGGGCGCTGTTGGTGTTACTGCCAAGTCTATCAATCTTTATGATGGAGAAAACAAAATTATCCGCACCTACAATCTGGCCACAGATTATAATGGTGAAACCTATGTCGAAACAATCATCTACTACAACTACGACGCAAATGGTACTTTGCTCTGGGACTTGAGCAGCCAATATCGTCCTGCCTATGGCGACTGGGTTGATGGTGACAAGAACATTTATCAATATGACGAGCAAGGCCGTCTTATCCAATATGACGACTTCAACCGCGGCTATCAATATTTCTATGACGAGCAAGGCAACTTGTATCGCGAGAGATTTTATAGCAACACTACTGCCACCGAAATTCAAAATATTACCCATTTTGACTTTGACGAAAACGGCAATCCCGCTCGTAGCGAATCGGATGGTTTCCACTCGGATTATCGTTTCGATGCCGTATATACCTATGACGAGATGGGTCGTACTATCGATGTTATGCGCCATTGTGTTGCCGGTACTGTTCACTCTCGCACTACCAACGAGTATGATGCCAACAACGTTACTATCCACACCTACAACTATATCTCGGCTTATGGTGTAGGTGGTCGCGAAACAGGCGAAGTAGGTGCTGCCAAAGATGTATTGGTGGACAACCAACATATCGAGCGCACCGACCTTGGTAATGGTTGGTACCAAAAAGTTGTATGGACTTGGGATAAAATCGTTAAACAATATCTCAAAGGTGGCTCTCCCTTCAACGAGCTTTATGTCAATCTTGATGGTGCTTATGCTCCTCTCAATGTCGTGGTTGAGAATATCTCTACTCCCGAGCAACCCAACACTGCCAAGGTTACAGCCGATGTGCCTGCTTCTCTTCCTGCCGATAATATGAGCTATATCATCTGGCGCGGTGGTGCTATTGCCGGTATTGTTAGTGCTGTTGATGGCAAAATTGAGTTTATCGACCAAAATGTTGCCAACGGTACATACGAATATATTGTTCAAACATACGATGCAGCCAATGACGTATATTACAACTGCTCTGATGTTGTTACTGCCGATATTACTACTCCCCTCAGCCCCGCCGAGAATATTCGCATAGTAGGTGGCTATCATGGTACATACAATGATCCCGAAGTTGGCGAATACGAAACTTTCTTTATCAAGCTTGCTTGGGATGTGAAACCCTGCGACGAGCCTGTACTCGGTTATAAAGTGTGGGTATATCCTTGGGCCTATCCTATGCTCGAAATTGACGGTGATGTGAAAAACTGCGAGTTGAGCATGGTGGATGATGAGGTTGCCAATATTCGTGTTGATGTCGTTTATGAGCATGGTGTGAAGGAAGGCGTTTATATGCCCTTGTTCTGGGATAACAGCGCCGACTTTGATGGAGAGCCTATCGTAAAATACTATCTTACAAAAGAAGAAAGCTATGGCGACCACATGGGTACTCCCGGTGCTTCGAGTCTCAATTACTATATGTACGACAACAACAACAACCTTTCTCGTCGTATAGACTATAAATTCCAAACCGATGGCCAAAAAGTGCCTACTTACCACTACTTCTATGAGTATAACAATAATGCTCAACTTATCTCTGAATTCTACCGCCAAATGAATGCCAATGGCGAGTGGAGCAAGAATAAGATGCCTTTTATTTATACTTACGATGCTATGGGTCGCATGATTACCAAGGAAGATACAGTGGCCAATAATATCTATTACTATGAGTATGACGAACAAGGTCACCTTGTATCTATGATCAACAAGGGTAAGACTTTTGGTGCTACTGAGTACGACAAATTGAAAGGTACTACTACTTACAGCCAATTTGATGAAAATGGAAACCCCGGATATTCTGAGTTCGTTCATCCTCAATATGCTTCTTCAAGCTACAACACTACTTATACCTATGACGCGCAAGGTCGTATTCTCGTTGAAGAACAACGCGATACCGACGGTATGGCTTACAGAAAATATGATTACACCTACGACAAGTATGGCATACTTATTGAAAAATTGACTTCCGATCCTTGGTATGAAGGTGGTAAGCCCACTGAACGATTTGTATATCGTGCTCGTGTTACTCGCGAACCTCAAGGCGATATGACATACAAGTGTTATGAAGAGTCTTTCAATAGCAAAAACAGCTCTTGGACCAACAATGGCCGTTACACTATCGAAACTTACTCGCCCCTCAATTCAAGCCTCACTCCTCAAAATCTCGTCGTAACCGACGCTTCTACTATCGAGTCGCCCAATACTATCGAGATTGAGTGTAACTATCCTCAAATCAAGCTCGCCAATGCTCAATACATCATCTGGCGTGGTTGCTTCGCTGTGGATACTGTTGAGGCTCCTGCCAACCAAGGTATTATTCGTTTCCGCGACGAAAATGTAGAAAACGGTACTTATGAGTATATCGTACAAACATACGATGCCGCTACTCAAAAGGCTTTCAATGCTACTGCTCCCTGTGTGTTTACATTGCAAGCCCGCCTCGATCCCGTTGAAAACCTCCGCTATTTCAAAACTACCGAGGGTGTTTATAATGACCCAGAGTTGGGCGAATTGTCCGCATATTGGGTACACTTTGAGTGGGATGCTCCCCAATCGCCTCTTGAAATTGTTCGCTACAACATCTATCAAGATGGTTACAAAGTGCCCGTTTCTACTACTGTCAATACCAACGACAGTGTATGGGTATATCGTGAAGACGAGGAGAATGCCGACAAGCAAACAACAACTACTACTGTTGAGGTGAGAGTTCTCTACTCGCTCGGTGAGTCGTTAGGTGTTACCAATACATTTATGATTGAGAGAAGTGCCCTCGAAAACGTGTCGTTTGAAGGCTCGGCCTATGTTGCCGGTAAGACTCTCTTTACCGAGCCCAATGCCGATGTTGTTATTTACAATGCTACCGGTGCTGTTGTAGCTGCTTACAGCAACAAGCAACAAGTTGCACTCGACAATATGCCTGCCGGTGTATATGTAGCAGTAGTTACTATCGGCAACCATTCACAAGTACTCAAAGTTGCTCTTTAAAAATACCTGTGATACGCAATAATAAACCTATCTAACATATGTATGAGTGTGTGCCTTTGGGTGCACACTCGTACCTGTTTAATAAGATATATGAAAAAAGCGCTTTCTTTTATCCTCCTTTTTCTTGCTTTGAGCTTCTCTGCCATGGCGCAAAATATCTATTTTGAAGCCTCTTTTGAGAAGGGAATACCCAAGGATATTACTTTGCTCGATCGTGACGAAAACCCCACCAAGTCTTCTATCACTCGTATCGATTTTTCAAAAGGCTCGTGGACTGTGGGTCAGTATGACAAGGACTGTTCTGCAGCTATGAGTTCTTCTCTTTGCACATACGATTATCCCGTCGATGACTGGATGATTTTGCCTAAAATAAGTGTCAATTCTTCTCTCGCTGTGCTGGCTTGGGATGCCATGTCGGTACATTACGATTTTCGCGAAGATTATAAGGTAATGATTTCTACGGCCTCTAACAAGCCGGCCGACTTTACCGAAGTTTATGCTGTTCAAGATGAAGATTATTTCATTCGTCGTCATGCCATTTCTTTGGCTGACTACGATGGTCAAGATATATACATAGCCTTTGTTCACACCGGACAAGATGGCTTTATGCTCGGTATCGACAATGTCAAGGTGGGTGAGTTCTACAACGAGTATGCCCTTGACAATCGCACCGATGTATCGGCTACCGGTGGTAGCACTATTGAGATATGCGGCGATATACGCAATATGGCTTCGGCCGACAGTTTTGTGCCGGTTGTAAAGGTTGGCGATGAACTTTATGTGGCCGATAACGATGTGCAATGCGCAACAGGCGACCATATCGCTTTCTCTTTCACCGTTCCCACTATCGAGGAGGGTAAAATGCCCTATACCGTTGGTGTCAAGAAATCTGTTGCCTCCGACGACAATATCGTGTGGAGTGTTGTCGATACCGTATATTGCTCGGCTTTCCCTCGCAATATGTTGGTTGAGAAATTTACAGGTACATGGTGCAACAACTGTCCCGAGGGCACAATCACCATGCACAAGTATGAGCAACGCTTCCGCAACCGCATCATCAAGGTCGAGGGTCACTGCCCCTCAGGTGCCTACGAAGCTATGGCCGATGCTGTGTATTACAACGGTCTTCTCTATTTTATGAAAAACCTTCCCGGTATGGTTTACAATCGTTCTGTCGGTCTTGTTTCGCAACAAGCTCAAGACGATGGTGTCATCTATGCCGCTTGGGGCAAGCCCGTCACTGCCGAGATTATCCCCTCGGTAAAATATACCACCGATGGCACGTTTGAGGTGTCGAGTACAGTGCGTTTCTCGCAAGAGTATGACAACTCGTCCGACCGTTATCGTGTAGGTTACATCATCACCGAGAATGTTGTTCATCAGCCCGATAACTCTAAGTATGCTCAATCAAACAGTTGCCAAAATGCTCGTTGTCGAGAGTACAATTTCTTGCCCAGCACAGTGCCTGCTTCTTTGTGTTACTTCCATGATGTCGCTCGCGGTGATGCAACTGCCTTTGATGGTGTTGCCGGCTCTTTCCCCCAAGAAACGCTTGCCGCATACACCGATTATGAGCTGACCGACACCGTGGCCATGCCTGCTACTCCCATATTCGATGCACAGTATGTTTATGACCCCCGCAACATTTCTATTACTGCTGTTCTCATGTACACTCGCGATAAGAAAGTTTTGGCTGCAGCTCGTGTCAATACCGATGATATAGATTGGAGTTCGGCTGTTGCTGACAATCTTCAAGACTCACCTCGCTACAATATCACTGCCACAGATGGCATGGTGTATGTGTCAAACTTTGAGGGTCGTGCCACCGTGCGTCTATATGCTATTGACGGAACTCTTCTCGACACCGCCTACGATGCCAATGTTGTTGTGACCGATGCTGCCAACTATCGTGGCGTAGCTATCGTTTCTGTCGAAACTGCCACCGGTGTTGTCAATGAAAAAATCTTAATCAAATAATATTCAAACTTTAATTTTAAAAGAAAATGAAAAAATTATCTATTCTTTGCGCTACTCTGCTCTTGGCAGTGAGTGCTGTTGCCGAGAAAGGTGCGGTGTTTCTCACTAGCCCTTCTATGATGCAAGTAATGTCTATGTCGCCCAATGGTAAGTGGGCTTGTGGTATTGTTGGTGACGGTACCTCTATCTTCCAAGGTGCGCTTTGGAACCTTGAAACAGGTGAGGTTACATATCTCTCTACTACCGATGAGTCTAATGCCTATTCTGTTACAGATGATGGTACTGTGTGTGGTGGTTACACCGACTATACTCTCCACCCTGCCGGTTTGGGTGTATATGTAGCAGGTTGCTACAAAGATGGCGAATGGCATCGTCTTGACAACTCTACTATGGCCGAAGATGGCGTAATGATGTATGGCTCTGATGCCTTTGCTATCTCGGCCGATGGTCGTGTTGTTGCTGGTTATGTGCAAAATGGTCCTACCGATAGTGATCTCGCCCCTGCAAGATGGGTAGATGGTAAGCTCGACTATATATTCCCTTATGAGAAGGCCGGTACTGTATATGCTATTTCTCGTGATGGTGTAAATGCTGCCGGTTGGGGTTATCAAACAGTTGTGGAAATCGACGAGTATGGCGAAGAGGATAAAACTACCAACCGTTGTATCGCTTTGTGGACTGCCGACGGTGTTGAATACCTTAGCCCCATGCCTACATTCTCTGAAGCCGGCCGCGGTTTCTCTCCCGATGGTAATTGGCTCGTTTGTGAGTCTTTTGGTCACAAATTTGTATATAACTTGCAAACAAAAGAAAAGACCGAGTTGCCTTGGATACACCCTATGTGTTGGGGTCAAAATGTATTCTCTATAAGCAACGATGGCATGGTATTGGGTGGTGAAAATTTCCGCGATGAGTCTACCGGTGCTTCTGGCTCTTATGGTTATATGTACGATATCAATAACGGTACTACTTACAAATTTGACGAATGGCTCAAAAACACACATGGTGTAGAGGTTGATGCCAAGACCTTCTTGACTCAAGCTGTCGTTTCTATAAGCGACGATGGCAAGTCTATCGCTACCTATGGCTACATAGCTAAAAATGGTATGAATACCGGTGAGTTTGCATCTATGGTTATCAAACTCGACCAAGAGGTTACTTTCGGTGCTCCCGTTGCCCTCAAAGCTAACAAACTCTTTGCTGTGAATAATGTGCGCCTCTCTTGGAGTGCTCCTTTGATGAATGCCGACAATGTTATCGGTTATCGCATCTATCGCGATGATGTTGAGATCGCCGAGATTGCTTCTGATATGACTACATATACCGATACCAAGCTCGCCGAAGGCCAATATACTTATGCCGTTTCTGCTCTCTATGAGGACGAGAATGGCGAAGTTGTTGAGTCTGAGAAGAGCGAGCCCGCTACTGTTATTGTTGCTCCCGAGCCTCTCAACAAAGTGCAAAATATCGAGTACAAGTCGGCCAACTACAACGACTTGCGCTTGCGCTGGAATGCTCCTGCTTCCAACCTTCCCTCTATTCAATATTACGACCTCAATGAGCCTATGACCGGTTTTGGTGGTGGTGTTTTCTCTTTCTTGACTGCTATCAAGTTGCCCGCCGACATGGTTGAGGTTTATAGCGAAACTCACCAAATAGGTCGTGTTGCTTTCTATCCCATCCACACCGAGGCTATCTATACTATCCGCGTTACTGTTGATGGCGAAGAGAAAGCTGCCAAAACGATCGATCCCGCTACATTGGCTTATGGCGAAGTAAATCTTATCGACCTCGATACTCCCGTATCTTTCAGTGCATTGAGCGATGTACTTGTTATTGTCGATATTGATGCTTCTAAATTCACTGCCGAGTCTAATGAGGTTGTTGCTGCTTCTTATGGCATCGTTACTCCCGGTTACTCTGACCTCCTTCGCAACTCTGCCGAGCCCGAGTTCTATTCGCTCTATGAGGCAAGTAAGGGTTCTCCCTATGAGATGAAGATTTCTTGGGTTATCTCTGCTATCTTGGTAAATGAGAATGAGGGTGTTGCCGGTGATGTGGTTTTGGGCTATGATATCTATCGCAACAACGAGAAGATTGCTTCTGTCGATAACCAAAAATTTGAGGACAACAATTTGACCGAAGGTGAATATACCTATGGTATCGTTGCCAAATATCCCAACGGTGAGTCGGCTCCTGCCAATGTTGATATCAAATTCAAGACCAATACCGATGCCTTGAAAGCAGTAGATGAGATAACTGTTGAAGCCGGTACAGTAGATATGAAGGCTACTTGGAATGCTCCCGTTAAGAATGACGAGTCGGTAGTTTCTTATGCTATGGGTATCAACTCTGGCAAAGGTATCTCTTTGTCGGGTGCTCAAGACCTGTTTGAGTATGCTGTTGCTCACGCTTATCCCTACTCGATATTGAATTGGTACGAAGGCTACACTATCGATGCTCTTCGTTTCCACCCCTCGGAGGAGGCTGTTTTTGCTATCGCTCTCGAAGTAAATGGTGTTGATCACGAGTTTATCGTTTTGGGTCAAATTGGCGAGGAAGACGGTTATACACTCAATACTTGGAACAATATCAAGCTCGAAAATCCCTACACTATCAAGAATGGCGACTACATCCGCGTTAAACTCTTGTGTACCGACGTTGTTCCCGGAACATATCCTATCACTTTGGACGACCAACCCGGTGCAATAGGCGTTTCTGACCTTTACTGCTGGAACTACTATGGCTCATATAGCTCGGCTTTGTCGGATGGTGGTCACGCCAAGGGTAACTGGATGATTGGTATGATGGTTTCTAATGGCAATACCGAACTTCTCCCCGTTAAGGGCTACAATGTAGTTCTCGATGGTAACGAAGTTGAGGGTATGCTCACCGAGCCTGAGTTTACTACTGCCGGTCTTAACTGGAACGATGGCTCAACTCACCGTATCAAAGTCAATACTGTTTACAACTTTGGTGCCGATGATGTTGTAGTGGATGGTAAACAAGTTGTCTTCAACGTTAAGGCCGGTGTTGAGAACATCCAACTCGACTTTGTAAACGTTTATCCCAACCCCGCTACTGCCTACATCAATGTAGAAGGTGCTGTTGAGAAACTCGCTTTGTACGACATGAATGGTCGTCTTGTTGCCGAGGCTGCTGCCAATACTATCGATGTAACGGCTCTTCCCGCCGGCAACTACTTGCTCAACATTAGCAACAATGGTGCCGTTCGCACTGTCAAAGTACTCGTTGTACGCTGATAAATAGCATTGATACAATTATCCTACCGCCACTTGCCGTTGGGCAAGTGGCGGTAGTTTTTTATCCCAACTTTATATCGCTTTTTTTGTTGGTGTTGCAAGGATTTTCAGCTTCTGCGGCTTGGTAGCCGTTGTCTATCGAACAAGTTTCACTCGCTGTGAAAAATATTGAAGTAAACTTCATATTTCTCGCTCGTTTATCTGCATCTTTGAGGTAAACCTCCAAGATACATCGCACTCGCTGTGAAAAATATGAAGCAAACTTCATATTTCTCGCTCGTTTATCACTATCTTTGTAGTCACAAGTAACATCAATAATATTTCTACAAACTTTATAAAAAACCAATCTTACGAGAAATGAAAAAAATCTTTACTCTATGTGCTGCTATGCTTTTGTTTATCAGTGCATTTGCCGACAAAGGTACTATCGTACTCACCAGCCCTGTCGATTTTCAAGTTTTGGCTGTGTCGCCCAATGGTAAGTGGGCTTGCGGTATATCGGGCGATGGCGTGACAACTCCCGAGCATGGCGTATTGTGGAACTTGCAAACAGGTGAGTTTACCTATCTCTCTACTTCGGGTAGCTCTACTGCCTTTGATGTGTCCGATGACGGTATTGTTGTGGGCTCCGGTGGTTATTATACCGATGGCCGTTGGCACTCGTTGGGTGGTCAGGCCATGTCTATCTCTCGTGACGGTCGCACCATTGTGGGTTATACGTCGAGAGCCGGAGGCTATGCGCCTGTCAAGTGGGTTGATGGCAAGTTGGCTGTTACCTATCCATACGAAAACAATGTGGCTCAATGTTACACCGTGTCAGACGACGGACAATTAGCTGCCGGATGGGGTTATACTTCTATCGGTAGTTCTACAATCAACCGCACTATTGCTTTGTGGAACGACTCTACTGTCGAGTACCTCAGTCCCAAAGCAACATTTGCCGAAGCAGGTCGCCGTTTTTCGCCCGATGCTACCAAACTTTTGTGTGAGTCTATGGGACACCCCTTTGTCTATAATCTCGACACAAAAGATAGATTTAGACTTCCCTTTATTGCCGAATATACTGCAACGCAGATATGCTCTTATTTTCTTGCTTGCTATGTCAATGACGAGGGCGATATATTGGGCGAGGAGCAGATGCAAGACCCCATGACCAATGCCAGCGATGTATATGCCTATATATACGATGCAAGTGCCGGCAAGGCGGTGAAACTATACGATTGGCTCAAGGATGAGCATGGCGTGGAGATTGATGCCCAAAAGTACAAGCTATATCGCGGTGTAGAAATGAGCAACGATGGCAAAGTTATCTCTATGCTTGCCTATGAGTGTGAAGATGGTATGATGACCGGTGCTTCCTTGTCTATCGTGGTGCTTCTCGATCGCGAGGTTGATATTTGTCCTCCTGTTACTCTCAATGCCGAGAAACTCAATGGCCTCAATAGCGTGCGACTCACTTGGAAAGAGCCTCTTATGAATGCCTCGGAGGTGCTTGGCTATAATATTTATCGCAATGACGAGCTCATTGTCGAAGGGTTGAGCGAATTGGCATACATCGATGCGCTTCCCGCCGAAGGTCAATATACCTATGCTGTGTCGGCTCTTTATCCCGGTGATGAGGCCGATATTGAGTCGGATAAATCGGAGCCTGTTACCATTGATGTATATCCCGAACCTCTCAACTCGGTGCGCAATATTGAGTGGCATGCTGTCAATCTCAATGATATGAAGTTGCGTTGGGCCGAGCCTCAACCCAATTCTCCCTCTTTCACATTCTTCGACTACAATGCGCAAGCTACCGGCTTTGGTGGTGGCGTTATTTCGTTCTCTACGGCTATTCTCCTTCCTGTGGACATTGTTGCCAACTATGCTCCCGAGTATGCTATCTCTCGTGTGGCTTTTATGCCGCGCAGTGCCGAGGCTCGTTATACTATCAAGGTTTATGTCAATGGTGTAGAAATGGCTTCGCAACCTACCGATGTGGCTACTCTTTCTTACAACAACATGAATACCATTGACTTGGATACTCCTGTTTTCTTTGACGCTCTCGATGATGTTATGGTTGCTGTCGATATTGATGCTTCTACATTGACAGCTCCTTCATACGACCTCATGGGTATGTCTTATGGCTCATCAACACCCGGATACTCCGACCTTTTGCGTCAGTCGGTAGAGCCTGAGTACTACTCGCTCAACCAATCTTCTCTCGATAACGGCATGGGTGAGGTATTGGTGAGTTGGGCTATCTCGGCTGTTCTATCCAAAGTAGATGAAAACGGCAATGTCAATTTCAATAACGATATTGTAGCCGGATATGAGATTTTCCGCGATGACAATCGTTTGGCTCAAGTTACATCGCTCAATTATTACGATACCGACCTCACTGCCGGTCGTCACAATTACAAGATTGTGGCTCACTATGCCGATGGTAGTATTGCCGAGCCGGCTGTGCTCAATATCAACTTTGCACCCAAATACGAGGTATTGCCTCCTGTTGAGGATGTTGAGGTGGCTGCCTATACCAATACAGTAGAGGCTCGATGGAGTGCTCCGCTCAACAACGATGCTACTGTATTGTCGTATGCTCGCGGCAACAGTTCGGGCAAGGGTATTACCCGCACCGGTGCTTCGGAACTCATAGAATATACCGTTGCTCATGAATATCCAAGCAGCTATTTCGATTGGTATGAGGGTTACAACATCGTTTCGTTGCGATTTTATCCCACTGCCGAGGCTATCTTTGGTATTGTCCTTGAGGTGAATGGTGTAGATCACGAAATGATAGTGTTGGATGAAATGGGTACCGAGGAAGGCTACACGCTCAATACTTGGAATGACGTGAAACTTGCCTCTCCCTACAAAATCAAGACCGGCGATAACATTCGTGTCAAACTTGTTTGTACCGATGTCGATCCTACTACATATCCTATCACTATGGATAGTGGTCGTGGCAATGTGGGTGTGTCAGACCTTTATTCGTTCAACTACTATACTTTCAGCTCGGCCTATTCCGACGGTGGTCTTTCGGGCAACTGGATGCTGGGTATGCGTGTTGCCAACGACAATACCGACCTCTTGCCTGTCAATGGTTATGATGTGCTCATAGATGGTGAAAAGGCCAATGATGAGTTGATTACCGAGCCTCGCTTTGTACAACAAAATCTCGATTGGAAGGAGGCTCAAACTCACCGCATCCGCATCAATACCACCTATGACGTGAATGGTGCCGACTATGTTGTTGAAGGCAAGCAAATCGTTTTCAATGTACTTGCCGGTGTCGAGCGTATTGATATTGACCGTGTGCAGGTATATCCCAATCCGGCTACTTCCTATATTGCCGTGGAGGGCAGTGTAGATATGCTCTCGCTGTATGATTTGAGTGGTCGTATGGTTGCCCAAGCCGCTACCAACACAATAGATGTGTCGCAACTCCCTGCCGGCAACTATTTGCTCGTAATAGAGAGCAACCAAGGTAGCCGTACGGTGAAAGTTCTCATTGCTCAATAATATAGCATAGAACAATATACAGCAAATCGCCATGGGGCTTTATCGCCTTGTGGCGATTTATTTTGCGCTATTGACTATCGCGATATTTTATCTTTCAACAAATTGTCGTATCTTTACCCTCACAAAAAACAATGATTATGGTACAAAATGAACGCATAGTACGTCACGAACTTGTGGTAGAGGCCGGTCGTCGCATGATGATGGCTGCCCGCACTGCCCCCAAGGCGCGTGGTGTAGATATTATTGAGATTGCATTGGTGAGCGAGCGTGATGACCTTGAGAAACTTGCCGCCGTGATGCGACAGAAAGGCGAGGAGAGTGGTATGCAATTTCTATTGCGCGATGCCGAGAATATATTGCAAGGCGATGCCGTCTTGCTCATAGGTACGCCTGTTCTCAATCAAGGCCTTAATTGTGCATACTGCGGTTGCGAAAAGTGTGTCGATAAGCCCCTCATGGCTCCTTGCGTGATGAACTCGGTCGATTTGGGTATCGCTGTCGGCTCGGCTTGCTCTGTTGCTTCTACACTTTGTGTCGATACGCGTGTCATGTTCTCGGCCGGTTGGTCTTCTTTGTCGCTCGATTGGTTGCCCGGGTGCACGCAAGTTATCTCTATTGCATTGAGTTGTACCTCCAAAAATCCTTTCTTCGACCGTCAATCTCGTTGAATAATGAAAACACCCCATATAGTACTTCCTGCCGAGTGGGCACCTCAAAGTGCCATTCAACTTACTTGGCCTCATAAAAACACCGATTGGGCTTATATGCTTGATGAGGTGGAAGAGTGCTTTGTAAACATTGCCCGTGAGATTGCCTCGCGACAACTGTTGCTCATCGTCACTCCCGAGGTTGAGGCGGTGCGCAAGCGCATTGCTCCTGTTGTCAATACGGATAATGTGCGTTTTGTAGAGTGCCTCACCAATGACACATGGGCTCGCGATCATGGCGGTATTACGGTCATGGCCGATGGTGAGCCTCTTGTTTACGACTTTGCCTTCAATGGTTGGGGACTCAAGTTTGCGGCTTGCCACGACAATCTTATTACCTCGCACCTCAACAACTTGGGTATATTCCATGCCCGCTATCAGAATAGGCTCAACTTTATTATTGAAGGTGGCTCTATCGAGAGCGATGGCGAGGGCGTGATGCTCACTACAAGCGAGTGCCTCTTGTCGCCCAATCGCAATGGAGAGTGGGGCAAGGAGCACATTGAGCAATATCTGCGTGAAGCCTTTGGACTCTCTCAAATTCTGTGGCTCGACCATGGCTACTTGGCGGGCGATGACACCGATAGTCACATAGATACTTTAGCTCGATTGGCTCCCGACAACACTATACTCTATGTGAAATGTACCGATGAGAATGACGAGCATTATGATGCTCTGCGTGCCATGGAGCAACAGTTGATGACGTTTACCACCCTCGATGGCCGGCCCTATAAACTCATGCCTCTTCCCATGGCTCAGGCTGCCTATGACAATGATGGTGAGCGATTGCCGGCTACTTATGCCAATTTCCTCATTCTCAACGATGCTGTCTTGCTACCTACTTATGGTGTACCTGCACTCGACAGCGAGGCGGCTCGTGTCATTGCCGAGGCATTCCCCGGTCGTGAAGTGGTGGGCATAGATTGCCAAGCGCTCATTCAACAACATGGCTCGTTGCACTGTGTTACTATGCAATATCCATCTGATGTGATACAATAAAAAAAACTTATCATGAGTAAAATACTGAAAGTAGGCATTGTTCAACAAAGTAACACTGCCGATATAGAACAAAATAAAGCATCCTTGCGTGCATCCATAGAACGTTGTGCCAAGCAAGGCGCACAACTTGTCGTGTTGCAAGAATTGCACAATTCGTTGTACTTCTGCCAAACCGAGAATACCGACCTCTTTGATCTTGCCGAGCCTATTCCCGGCCCTTCTACCGACTTCTATGCCCGCATTGCTTGCGATTGTGGCATCGTATTGGTAACATCGCTCTTTGAGCGTCGTGCCCCCGGTCTGTATCACAATACGGCTGTGGTATTTGATACCGATGGCTCTATGGCCGGTAAATATCGCAAGATGCACATCCCCGACGATCCGGCTTATTACGAGAAATTCTATTTTACTCCCGGCGATTTGGGCTTTGAGCCTATTTCTACTTCGTTGGGCAAATTGGGCGTATTGGTGTGCTGGGATCAATGGTATCCCGAGGCTGCCCGTCTGATGGCTTTGCGTGGTGCCGAGTTACTCATTTATCCTACTGCCATAGGCTGGGAGAGCAGCGACACCGATGCCGAGAAAGCTCGTCAGCAAGGTGCGTGGGAAACTGTGCAACGTGGCCACGCCGTTGCCAATGGTTTGCCCGTTATTACTGTCAATCGTGTGGGGCATGAGCCCGACCCTTCGGGGCAAACTCGCGGTATTCAGTTCTGGGGGCATAGCTTTGTCGCCGGACCTCAAGGTGAGTTGCTCTTCTTGGCTCCCGACAATGAGCCTTGCACTACCGTTATCGAGGTGGATATGACTCGTAGCGAGCAAGTGCGCCGTTGGTGGCCTTTCTTGCGCGACCGCCGCATCGAGAATTATGGCGATATTGTCAAGCGTTTCAGAGATTGATTTACCTCTCCCCATCGTCACACAAATGTGTGACGATACCCCCCCCATTATACACACAAAAAAACGCTGTGCTCCGTATCGGTGGCACAGCGTTTTTGTGTATGTCTTATTCTTGTTTCTTGGCCTCTTTTATCTTTTTTATCCTATCTTCATGTGTTTGCACAAGTTTCAACTCCTTGGAGTTGTACAGGTCGGTGGTGGTAATGATAGGATTATTGGGCTTGACGTAATATTTATTTGAAAAATATATCATTTCCGACACATCGTGCTCCTTGACCATGCGTGGCTGACACAACTCTATGCCCATGTCGTTCTTGTATATCTCATATACAAGTTCCGAGTTGTAGTATTCATCGTTGTCGGGCAATAACAATATGTCGTCATCTTTGTGTAGGTACTTGTCGCTATCAATCTTCACCTTCTTATTTGTGGCTCGCATGATAGCATATTGCGACTTGATACCGCTACGGATAAATGTGCCGAGAGGGGTGAGCATTACTTTTCTATTGACATGCAATACATACATGCCATCTTCTTTGACAACAATCACACCGCAGTGGTTCATGAGTAACGGCGTTTCTTGTCCCAAGTGTGTGGGTAGGTTGTGCTTGTCTGTTATGAAGATAATATCGCCTTCGCGAGGTGTGTTGTTGGTGGTGCATCCTACGCACAATAATAGCAATAGGGCATAGCAAAAATTTTTCATCTCAATAGGGTTGTTTGTTATAGGGTATTGTTTCTTGGTGCGAAGGTAAGCAATATTGTCGATATTTGCCCATGTGAATGTGACAAAATGACTCGTATTACTGCAATTTTGTCTTGTAATATATTGGTTATCAAGACATTTTGTCTTGTTTGCAAACGTGGTATTTCTTTTGAAATAATTATATCGAACATCGACATATCCGATGTGTTTTATATATACTGTCATGTAGATAATGTAGAAAGGAGATATAGCAAATGAACTTCAACAATTTCACAATCAAGTCGCAAGAGGCTATACACAAGGCTGTCGAATATACCACACATGCCGGTTGCCAATCGGTAGAGCCGGTGCATCTGTTGCGTGCCGTTATTGTGGTGGGCGATAGTCTGGTAGATTTTATTTTCAACAAACTTGGTGTTAATAAGCAATCGGTAGTGCAATGGTGCGAACGCTCTATATCGGCACAACCTCGTGTGAGTGGGGGTGAGCCCTATTTGAGTTGCGAATGTAACAACGTATTGCAACGTGCCACCGAATACTCTACTCGGCAGAACGACCGTTTTGTGGCTCTCGAATCGTTGCTCATGGCGCTCTTCCTTGTCAAGAGTGAGGCTTCTACTTACCTCAAGGATGCCGGTGTCACCGAGAAGGAACTCGGAGCGGCTATCGACGAGCTGCGTAGAGGCAAGAATGTGACCGAACAGGGTGCCGAAGGTAGCTACAATGCTCTCTCGAAATATGCTGTCAATCTCAACGAGCGTGCGCGTACCGGAAAGTTAGACCCCGTTATAGGTCGTGACGACGAGATACGCCGTGTCCTTCAGATATTGAGTCGTCGCACCAAGAACAATCCCATACTCATTGGCGAGCCGGGTACGGGTAAGACTGCTATTGCCGAGGGATTGGCTCATCGCATTGTGCGTGGAGATGTGCCCGAAAATCTCAAAACCAAGCAAATATTCTCGCTTGATATGGGTGCCTTGGTGGCCGGTGCCAAGTACAAAGGCGAGTTTGAGGAGCGACTCAAAGCTGTTGTCAATGAAGTGGTAGAGGCCGATGGTGAGATTATTCTCTTTATCGACGAGATACACACGCTGGTGGGTGCCGGCAAGGGCGAGGGGGCTATGGATGCCGCCAATATTCTCAAGCCTGCATTGGCGCGTGGTGAGTTGCGCTCGATAGGTGCTACCACGCTCAATGAGTATCAAAAGTACTTTGAGAAGGACAAGGCCTTGGAACGTCGTTTCCAGATAGTGATGGTGGATGAGCCCGACGAGTTGAGCACTATATCTATCTTGCGCGGACTCAAAGAGCGTTACGAAAATCATCACAAGGTGCGCATCAAAGACGATGCTATCATTGCTGCCGTACAACTCTCGCAACGCTACATTACCGACCGTTTTTTGCCAGACAAGGCCATCGACCTCATGGACGAGGCGGCTGCCAAGTTGCGTTTGGAGGTTGATTCTGTGCCCGAATCGCTCGACGAGATTAGTCGCAAACTCAAGCAACTTGAGATTGAGCGTGAGGCGATTAAACGTGAAAATGACAAGGATAAACTCGATTCGCTCGGTCGCGAGATTGCCGACTTGCGCGAGGACGAAACACGATTGCAAGCCAAGTGGAAGGCCGAGAAGGAGTTGCTCAATCGCATTCAACAAAACAAAATAGAGATAGAAAACCTGCGTTTTGAGGCCGACCGTGCCGAGCGGGAGGGCGACTATGGTCGTGTGGCCGAGATACGTTATGCCAAGATAAAACAGAAGGAAGACGAAATCGTTGAGGTGCAAGCTCGTCTGCACGAAATGCAGGGCGACAAGGCTATGATTAAAGAGGAGGTAGATGCCGAGGATATTGCCGATATTGTGGCTCGATGGACGGGAATTCCCGTGAGCAAGATGCTCCAGAGCGAGAGAGAAAAACTCTTGCACCTCGAAGAGGAACTACATCGTCGTGTCGTAGGGCAAGACGAGGCTATCCGTGCCATTTCCGATGCTGTGCGTCGCAGTCGTGCCGGACTCAACGACCCTCGTCGCCCCATTGGCTCATTTATCTTCTTGGGTACTACCGGCGTGGGCAAGACCGAGTTGGCAAAGGCCTTGGCAGAGTATCTTTTTGACGACGAAAATATGCTCACTCGCATCGACATGAGTGAGTATCAGGAGAAATTCAGTGCTACACGACTCATTGGCTCTCCTCCCGGATATGTGGGTTACGATGAGGGCGGACAGCTCACCGAGGCCATCCGTCGCAAGCCCTATTCGGTGGTGCTGTTTGATGAGATAGAGAAAGCACACCCCGATATATTCAACGTCTTGTTGCAAGTGCTCGATGATGGTCGCCTCACCGACAATAAAGGCCGATTGGTCAATTTCAAGAATACGATTATCATCATGACCTCAAACATGGGCTCGCAACTCATTCGCGACAATTTCTCGCGCATCACGGCCGACAATCGCCAACAGGTTATAGACACTACTCGCGAGGCGGTATTGAATATGCTCAAGCAGACCGTTCGTCCCGAATTTCTCAATCGTATCGACGATACTATCATGTTCATGCCGTTGAGTGAGAGTGAGATACAAGAGATAGTGCATCTGCACATAGACAACGTTTGTCGCATGCTTGCCAAGAACGGAGTACAACTGCAAGTCACACCGCAAGCACTTGCTTTGCTCTCGCAAGAGGGCTACGACCCCGAGTTTGGAGCACGACCCGTCAAGCGTGTCATACAACGACAACTGCTCAACACCCTCTCCAAACAAATACTATCGGGAACACTCGACAATACACGACCCATCATAGTCGATGCCAACGAAGGCACACTTACGTTTGCCAATTAATAGGAAGTCGCTTTATCACAAGCCGGCACAGGGTTAGAGTAATCTTTTGCTCCTCTGCCCGTAGGGATTTGCTTACGCAAACACAGAGGAGGAAAATATTACCATCAACCCGTGTTTCACACGATATCACCCCCACCCACTTGGTGTAGGTAACCTTTTCTGCCCCTGCGTTGCGAAGCAATATAGGGGAAGTCCTCGCTGAGGGAAGGGGTTAAATGATTTCACAGCCCCCAAGCCGGAGGGGTTAGAAGGTAATTTTGTTATTTTAAATAAGGTAAGTAATTTCTCCCACCCCTCAGTCGCCAAAGGCGACAGCTCCCCTCGGGCATGGGAGCAAAAATATAGCACCTTGCATGTGTAAAGTCGAGAAGGTAACCTTTTCTGCCCCTGCGAGTGAAACGAGATAGGGGAAGTCCTCGCAGAGGGAAGGGGTTAAATAATTTTTTCAACCCCCACACTTGACGTAGGTAGCCTTTTGCTCCTCGACCCGTGTTTCACACGGCGGTTTGTGTGACTTCCAAACCCCTCCGGTGCGTTGCGCCATTTGTCTATCGACCAAGTTGCTCACGCTCGGCATAGCTTATGCAAGCATAGCTCTGCTCTCGCTTATTCGCAACAGTCCCCTATATTTTGCCACAGCAAAACACAGAGGAGCAAAAATATAGCACCTTGCATGTGTAAAGTCGAGAAGGTAACATTTTCTGCGCCTGTGTTGCGAAGCAATATAGGGGAAGTCCTCGCAGAGGGAAGGGGTTAAATAATTTTTTCACCCCTCCATCCACTTCGTGGGCTTCCTTATCTTTATATCTGTTTTTGCTATTTATTGTCTCAAATTGTAATCAAAAACACCTTGTTGTGTTAAATAATTAAAATTTGATGATTTTTTGTATTGTAAAAAGGTGTTATATAACATGTTTTTTGATTACTTTTGCCGAGTGTTTTTCATAGTATTAGAATTAAGATTAAGGTTAATGAAGATTGGTTGTCGAGAGGCAATCAATTTTTTTTTATCTCATTCTTCCCCCAAAAATCGTCCTCCGAATTTAAAAACTTTTTTAAAAGATGTCTTACTCGCTCGGCTCTTTGCTCTTATCCCAAAAATTTTGTGTACTTTTGTAGTTTGTAACGAATAAGCACTATTCATAACAACATGGAACAACAAAAAAGATTGGCTATATTAGGCTCGACAGGCTCGATAGGTCGTCAGACATTGGAAACGGTTGATGCCTATCCCGACCTTTTTGAGGTATATATGATAACTGCCAACAGCAGTATCGAGCTCCTTATCGAGCAAGCCCGCAAGTATCAACCCGAAGTTGTAATTATTGCCGATGAGAGTCGCTATGCGACTTTGCGTGAGGCTCTTGCCGACCTACCTATCAAGGTGTATGCCGGTGCCGAGGCTATTGCCGATGCTGTTACTTTGCCCGATATAGATATTGTTGTCACTGCAATGGTGGGTTATGCCGGATTGTTGCCTACTATACGCGCTATCGAGGCTAAGAAAACTATTGCTCTTGCCAATAAAGAGACATTGGTTGTTGCAGGCGACCTCATTACCCGCTTGGCTGTTGAGCATCGTGTTCCCATCATTCCTGTCGATTCGGAACATTCGGCTATCTTTCAATGTCTGGTGGGTGAGGGCGACAACCCCATTGAGAAGATTATTCTCACGGCTTCGGGAGGCCCCTTCCGCTGTCACACACAAGAGCAGTTGCTCACTGTTACTCGTGCCGATGCCTTGCGTCACCCCAACTGGAAGATGGGCAATAAGATTACCATCGACTCGGCAACGTTGATGAACAAAGGTTTTGAAATGATTGAGGCCAAATGGCTCTTTGGCGTTGAGCCTTCGCAGATAGAAGTTGTTGTCCATCCGCAGTCTATTATTCACTCGATGGTTGAGTTTGCCGATGGTGCTGTTAAGGCCCAGTTGGGCACGCCCGACATGAAGTTGCCTATACGTTATGCCCTCTCATACCCCCAACGTCTTGTATCGACCGATCGTAAGCTCTCGCTGGCCGACTATGCAACGCTTACCTTTGAGCGTCCCGATATGGTACGATTCCCGCTTTTGCAGTATGCCTTTGATGCCATTGAGCGAGGGGGCAACATGCCTTGCATCATGAATGCTGCCAACGAGATAGCGGTGGCTGCATTCTTGGCCGACCGCATTGGCTTCTGTCACATTGCACAGACTGTGGCACACACCATGAGCGCAACTGCATTTTTGCCATCGCCCACATACGACGACTATGTGGCCACCAACAACGAGGCTCGCAATATTGCAAGCCGTTATATAGACACTCTTCAATAACAATATAACATAGTATGGAAGCATTTTTTATCAAAGCCCTGCAACTGATGTTGAGCCTTTCGATACTCGTAGGTTTTCACGAGTTCGGACACTTTATTTTTGCTCGCATGTTTGGCATCAGGGTCGAACGTTTTTTCTTGTTTTTCGATTATAAATTTGCCCTTCTCAGCTTCAAGCGCGAGGCCAAATCGCTTGTTGTCAAGGTGTGCGATAAGTTGAGATTTGACATCCCTATGTGGGCTTCCAAGCCTTCCGATACCGAGTTTGGCGTGGGTTGGATTCCCTTTGGAGGATATGTCAAAATAGCCGGTATGATAGACGAGTCGATGGATCTCGAACAGATGAAGCAGCCCATGCAACCTTGGGAGTTCCGTTCCAAGCCCGCTTGGCAACGACTCTTGGTGATGATTGCCGGTGTTCTCTTCAACTTTATTCTTGCTATTATTATCTATACGGCTATAACATTCCATTGGGGCGAAACATACTTGCCCTTTGAGAATGCAACCGCCGGTATGGAGTTTAGCCAGCCGGCCTTGGATAGCGGATTTCGCAATGGCGATATTATCTTGGCGGCCGATGGCGAGAAACTCGAATATCTCAATAACGAAACACTTCATGCCATTATCGAGGCTCAAGAGGTGACTGTCTTGCGCAATGGTGTGCAAGTGCCTGTTGCCATCGACGATAGTATGATGTTGAAGATTATGAAACAGAATGTGGGTTTTGCTACCTATCGTGTTCCCACTATCGTATATGCTGCCGATGAGGGATTGGGAGCGCATGCCGCCGGTATGCTCAAGGACGATAGAATTGTGCGCATTGACACTACTGCCGTTGCCTCTATGACCGAGCTGCATCAGGCTCTTGCACCCTATAAGTCGCAAATGGTCGATGTCACATTCATGCGTGGTGACAGCCTTATGACTGCTCCCGTGATGACCGACTCTTTGTGCCGTATAGGTGTTACATTGGCACCGCTGGCCGAGGTATATACCTTTGTTACTCAAAAGTATAGTTTGGGCGAGTCGATACCTCGCGGTATTGAGATAGGTGTGAGCCGTCTGACCAACTATGTGAGTGACTTTAAGTATGTATTCACCAAAGAGGGTGCCCAGAGTCTTGGCGGATTTGGCTCGATAGGCAGTCTTTTTGCTCCCTCTTGGGATTGGTATTCATTCTGGAATATGACCGCTTTTCTCTCGGTAATTCTTGCTTTTATGAATATTCTCCCTATTCCTGCTCTCGATGGCGGTCATGTGCTCTTCCTCTTGTTTGAGGTAATAACACGTCGCAAGCCCAGCGAGAAGTTCTTGGAGATAGCTCAAACAGTGGGTTTGTTCCTCTTGTTTGGCTTGCTCATCTATGCCAATGCCAATGATATTGTTAAATTTTTCTTTAAGTAAACTACGATAATTATGTCGCAAAGTAGATTTATACTCAAACCCGGCAAAGAAGATTCTTTCCGTCGTTTTCACCCTTGGGTTTTCTCCGGTGCCATACAGCGTGTCATAGGTGAGCCTGTTGAGGGTGACGTTGTTACCGTTGAGGATTGGCAAGGAAACTTTGTGGGGGTAGGACACTATCAAATAGGTAGTATTGCCGTGCGTATTCTCTCTTTTTCGCCCGTAGAGATCGATCATGCTTTCTATTGCGAGCGACTGCAGGTTGCATACGATATGCGTCGCAGTCTGGGGCTGGAAAATGGCGATTACAACAATGCCTATCGATTGGTGCATGGCGAAGGTGATAACTTGCCCGGACTCATTATAGATATATATCGCAACACGGCTGTTATGCAGGCTCATAGCCCCGGCATGCACTATGCTCGTCACACCCTTGCCAAGGCTCTCAAAGAGGTGATGGGCGATAAACTCGACAATATCTATTACAAATCGGAAACCACTCTGCCCTACAAAGCGGCGCTTGAACAAGAAAACGAGTATCTGCTGGGGGGTATAGGTAGCGATACTGCCACCGAGAATGGTCTTACCTTCCATGTCGATTGGTTGCGCGGACAGAAAACCGGCTTCTTTGTCGATCAACGCGAAAATCGTGCCTTGCTCGAACGTTATTCTCGCAATCGCAAGGTACTCAATATGTTCTGTTACACAGGTGGCTTCTCGTTCTATGCCATGCGAGGTGGTGCCGAGTTGGTACACTCGGTCGATAGCTCGGCCAAGGCCATCGACCTTACTTGTCAAAACGTAGAACTCAACTTCCCCGGCGACCCTCGCCACAAAGCATTTGCCGAGGATGCTTTCAAGTATCTCGATGCAATGGGCGACAATTATGACCTCATCATTCTCGACCCGCCGGCATTTGCCAAGCATCGCAAGGTGCTCAACAATGCCTTGCAGGGCTATCGTAAGCTCAATGCCAAGGCTTTTGAGAAAATACGCCCCGGAGGTATATTGTTTACCTTCTCTTGTTCGCAAGTGGTGAGCAAGGAGAATTTCCGTTTGGCGGTATTTACGGCTGCTGCACAGTCTGGTCGCAAGGTGCGCATCTTGCATCAGCTCACACAACCCGCCGACCACCCTGTCAATATATACCATCCTGAGGGTGAGTATCTCAAGGGTCTGGTATTGTATGTCGAATAGAAATAATTATAAATCAAACTATAACTTAATTTTAAATCATCCTTATCTATGAAAAAAAACATTTGTATTATGTTGGCTTCATTGTCACTCATGGCTTGTGCCCCCGGTGCAAACCAAAAAGAGAATGCGGAGTTTGACTACACGGTTGAGCGTTTTGCCGACCTCGAAGTGCTTCGCTACCAAGTAAAG
Source organism: Barnesiella sp. (assembly GCA_045645425.1). Lineage (GTDB taxonomy): Bacteria > Bacteroidota > Bacteroidia > Bacteroidales > Barnesiellaceae_A > Barnesiella_A. The sequence continues at coordinate 17,643 of JAZRIS010000027.1, read as the reverse complement.
GGTTTTGAGGAGTTGTCACTCGACCAAAAGAAACTTATCTACTTCTTGCAAGAGTCGGCTCTCTATGGCCGCGATATCCTCTTCGACCAAAACAGCAAATGGAGCTTGCCCCTTCGCTATACTCTTGAGGCTATCTATACCGATTACAAAGGCGACAAATCTACCGACGATTGGAAAGCTTTTGAAACCTACATCAAGCAAATATGGTTTGCCAACGGTCTTCACCACCACTATTCAAGCGACAAAATCATGCCTGCTTTCTCGCAAGAATTTTTTGCCGAGGCTGTCAAGGCTGTAGAGGTGTCAAAGTTGCCTTTGCGCGAAGGCGAGACTGTTGAGCAATTCTTGGCTACACTCACTCCTATCATGTTCGATCCTACCGTGATGCCCAAACGCACCAATCAAGCCGATGGCGTGGATGTTGTGGCTACTTCGGCCGGAAACTATTATGATGGCGTGACTCAAGCCGAGGTGGAGGCTTTCTACAATGCCATGAAAGACCCCAACGATGCTACTCCTATATCTTATGGCCTCAACAGCCGTCTTGTTAAGCGCAACGGCAAGATTTATGAAGAGGTATATAAAATAGATGGCCGCTATGGACAAGCTATTGCACGCATCGTAGAGTATCTCGAAAAAGCTGCCGGTGTGGCCGAGAACGACCAACAAAAGGCTGTTATCGAAAAACTCATCGAGTACTATCGTACAGGCGACTTGAAAGCATTTGACGAGTATGCTATCTTGTGGGTTAAAGACCTCGATAGCCGCATCGACTTTGTAAACGGATTTACCGAGTCTTATGGCGACCCCCTCGGCATGAAAGCAAGCTGGGAGTCGGTTGTAAACTTCAAGGACTTGGAGGCTTCTCGTCGCACCGAACTTATCAGCGAGAATGCTCAATGGTTTGAGGATAACTCTCCCACAGAGGCTCGCTTCAAAAAAGAAAACGTAACAGGCGTATCGGCCAAGGTTATCACTGCCGCTATTCTTGCCGGCGATTGCTATCCCTCTACTGCTATCGGTATCAACCTTCCCAACGCCAACTGGATACGTGCTACTCATGGCTCTAAATCGGTTACTATCGACAACATCACCGAGGCTTATGCCGAGGCTGCCAAAGGTAATGGCTTCAACGAAGAGTTTGTTTATAGCGATGTTGAGCGCAAATTGCTCGCCGAGTATGGTGGTATCACAGGTGACCTTCATACCGACTTGCACGAGTGCTTGGGTCATGGCTCGGGTAAATTGCTCCCCGGTGTCGATCCCGACGCTCTCAAAGCTCATGGCTCTACTCTCGAAGAGGCTCGTGCCGACCTCTTTGCGCTCTATTACATGGCCGATGCCAAGTTGGTTGAGTTGGGCATTATCCCCAATGCCGAGGCTTACAAGGCTTGCTACTATCAACAAATGATGAATGGCTTGATGACTCAATTACACCGTATCGAGCCGGGTAAAGATGTTGAAGAGAGCCACATGCGCGACCGCCAGCTCATCGCTGCTTGGGCTTACGACTTGGGTAAGGCCGACAATGTTATTGAAATAGCTGTTGTCGATGGCAAACGTTATGTAAAAATCAACGATTACATCAAGTTGCGTGAGATTTTTGGCCAACAACTTGCCGAGATTCAACGCATCAAGAGCGAGGGTGACTACGAAGCCGGTCGCATCTTGGTTGAGAAATATGCTGTGAAAGTCGATCCCGAACTTCACAAAGAGGTGTTGGCTCGTTACGAGGCGCTCAATCTCGCTCCTTACAAAGGTTTTGTCAATCCCGTTTACACCGCTCACTATGACGCCGAAGGCAACATCGTTGATGTAACTCTCGACTATACCGAAGGCTATGCCGAGCAAATGTTGCGTTACTCTACCGATTACGCTACATTGCCCGTATATAACGATTGATACATAGGCTCTGTTTATACAAGTAAATAGAAAACCAACTTGATATTGAGGTTGTGTCAAAATTCCGATTTTGGCGCAACCTCATTTCTTATGTAAAGGTGCAGTGCTGTGACATTTCGATGTGTAATCTCTGTGTGCTGTCGCATTGTGCAATGTACACACAAAAAACAAGGGGTGCTACCACATGGTAAAACACCCCTTTGTCATTATCTCCCTGAAATTCTTTAAAAGACAATCTTATTGTTGAGTATATCGCCCGCCTTATCGGTGAGTTTGCGATATTCGCGGCTGTTCATATACTCCTTGATATGTTGGGCATGACTCATGTTGTGCATATCGCTACCAATAAACGATACCATACCGTTGTTGAGCAGTTGCCATGCCATCTCCTTTACTTGTGGATGATAATATCCGGCAAGCGACAGGAAGTTTACCTGATACAGACATCCATACTCAAACAAGTCCTTGTATATACCCGGAGTTTTGTGATAGTAGATATATCGTTCGGGGTGTGCCAATATGGGTGTGTAGCCCTTCATTTTAAGGTCGAAAATGAGCTCTTTTATCTCCCAATAGGGCTGGAAAAAAGAGTTCTCGATGAGAATATAATCTTCGGGGAAGGGGAGGAGTTGGTTCTCCTTTACTTGTTTGAGAAAATATTCGTCCATGCGATACTCGGCCGAGGTGTGTATTTCCATCTCTATACCTTGGGCATCAAGGGCTGTGCGCAAGGTGTCGTAGGCACTCTTTATTGTTGCGGGAGTATTCTCAAATGTGCTTTCGGTGACATGCGAAGTGGTAATGATGCGACGTATGCCCATGTCGTGCATTGCCTTCACCATCTCTACCGACGTTGCTACATCGGGCGAGCCATCGTCTATGCCCGGAAGAATGTGGCAGTGTACCTCTGTGTCGTAAAACAGTGTCCTATCGCCACTCTCTTTCTTCTTGAAAAAGTCAAATATTCCCATAATCTATTTTATATTATTTCATTGCGTAAAGATAATGCAAAGTGTGTGAAGTAGCAAATTTCGGCTCCTATGAATTTGATAAATATATAGTATAATGTAAAAGTGAACTTTGAGCCCGAAGAGATTAACAAGATACCAAATAAAAAAATATTTTGCTCGTCGGTCAATTTTTCTACTTAAAATATTTGCCCATTCTGCCGAAAGTTCGTACATTTGCAAGCCATTACGAATATCACGCTTTACCAACGTGGTTAAATGTATAACTATTAAGAACTTAAAACAATGAAGCAAGGAATACATCCCGAGAATTATCGTCCCGTAGTCTTCAAAGACATGTCGAACGAAGAAATTTTCATCAGCCGTAGCACTATCGCTACTAAAGAGACCATTGAGGTAAACGGTGAAACTTACCCCTTAGTAAAGCTTGAAATCACCAGCGCATCGCACCCCTTCTACACAGGTAAACAAAAACTTGTGGATACTGCCGGTCGCGTTGATAAGTTCATGAGCCGTTACGGTAAGAAGAAATAATAAGTACCTATTGTATTTATATAGCAGCCCGAAGCGTCAGCTTCGGGCTGTTCTTTTCTCCTATCTGCGTTTTTTAGGGCTGCATTGTTTATCCTCTCCTTTATTTACCTACCTTTGTCTTTTGCTATTTAATTCCCATCCCGATGTTACAGAAACTTCGCACATACGCACTGCCTTTAGCCATGGTTGCGGGTGTCATTGCTCATTCGTTTGCTGCCTCTATTGCTTTTCTTACACCCTATCTGCTTTTTGCCATGTTGTTGGTGTCGTATTGCAAACTCGATATTTCTCATTTGCGCATTACCCCCATGTATGCTTGGATGCTCTTGGTGCAATTTGCCGGGGCATGGATTGTGTACTTCATTCTTGCTACATTTGACCCTGTTGTGGCTCAAGGTGCCTTTATATGCCTCTTTTGCCCTACGGCCACTTCTGCGCCTGTTGTGGCAGCTATGTTGGGTGGCAATCTGTCGTTGCTTGTCGGATATAGCCTCTTGTGCAATCTGTTGGTGGCGGTTGCGGCTCCGTTTTTCTTCTCTCTGATTGGTATCCACACCGAGTTGGCGTTTATCGATTCGGTTTTGATTATATGCAAGCAGGTGCTACCACTGCTTTTGCTGCCGTTGCTATTGGCTCTTCTCATGCAACGTTTTGTGCCTCGTTTGCACCAAGCGGTGCGTAGCCGCCCCTCTATCTCTTTCTATTTGTGGATTGTGGCTCTCTTTATAGTGGTGGGCAAGTCGGTGAGTTTTGTCATGAGGCAGCCTGTTTCGTCGCTCCCGCAGGAGATTGCCTTGGCTGTTTTTGCCTTGCTCTGTTGTTTGTTGCAATTTTATGTCGGTCGCAAAATTGGAGCGAGGTATGGCGATAAAGTGTCGGGAGCACAAGGCCTTGGACAGAAAAATACCGTGCTTGCGATATGGATGGCTCTCACTTATCTGCATCCTCTTGCCTCTATTGCTCCGGCTTCCTATGTGATATGGCAAAATATTATCAATTCGGCTCAAATCATGCGTCGCCAACGTGCCGCTTAAAGTCGTGTTTATCGTTCTTATCAACTCTTTGAGTACCTGTATGTCTGTTTTTGTATTTGATATTAACACTATTTAACACTAAATCGTCGTTTAATGCCATAAAATCAAATGAAATTGTTTACAAATTCGGGTTTTTATCTTAAATTTGCATCGTATTTATGTCACTGCATTGTTGAATAACAATATAATCTACAATATTAACAATTTTAAAAAGAGCTAATTATGGTAACATTAGTTGAAAAAATCAAACAAGAGTGGGCAGCGTTTGAGGCAAACGCAAGTGCAGTAGTAGAAAAAGGCAATAAAGCTGCCGGTGTTCGTGCTCGCAAGAGTTCTTTGGAGTTGGAGAAACTCTTCAAAGAGTTCCGTAAAGCTTCTGTAGAGGCTGCCAAGAAATAATTATTTCATTTGACACATTTAAAGCCTTCTATACCACATTCTTGTGCGGTGTGAAGGCTTTTTCTATATACATCATTTATGAAACTCAGTGACGAATGGTTTACTGCAATAGCCGATAGCGAGGTGGGTAATGATACAATCTTCGTTTCGGGACGTTGCGATATTGATGAGTTTATAAAATCGGGAAAATTTCGCGAACGCGCCGAGGTGACTTGGAAATATACTCCCGATAGCAAGGGTATGCCCGATGAGGCTGTGGCACAACGTATGGAGGAGGTGCTCGCTGTTCTCAAACGTGCCATGGAGAAGAATAAATTGGCTATACTCACAGGTGTTTATACCGGTGGTGGTGAGCGCAATATGGTGTTCTATACTCGCAATATACCTGCTTTTGGCTCTATGCTCAATGAGGCTTTAGCCCCCTTTGAGTTGTTGCCTCTTTCTATATATACCGAGAAGGATGCCGAGTGGAGCGAATATGCCGAGATGTACAGCTTGCGGAGTAACGATGTAGATGATATGCTCGATGACGAGCAGGATTGAACAATACTGTCTGCCGGCTGTCGGGTGTCGATATAAAGAGGTCTTTTTGCGAGGCCTCTTTTTGTTTTTATTATTTACCCCCATTTCATCGAAAAAAATATATCTTTGCATCATATTATATATGTGATAAAGTGGAACATAAAGAATTGGTAAAAAAGTTGCAACAGCGACTCGATTATAGACGTGAGGATGTTGAGGCTATGCTCGACTCGTTTTGTGATACGATAGTGGAGCGTTGCTCGCAGATGGATACAATCATGTTGCAGGGTTTGGGTACGTTTGAGGCGCGTAAGAAAATGGAGCGTGTGTCGGTCAATCCTGCTACGGGAAAACGTATGCTCATACCGCCCAAATTGGTATTGGTTTTCAAGCCCAACAGTGCAATAAAATCTCAACTCAAATCCAAGAAATAGCCATGAACAAGAAGATTACTTTCTCCGAATTGGCCGAGTTGTTGGCGCAAAAGCAAGATATTACCAAGCGTGAGGCTGAACTCTTTTTGCGCGAATTGATGGCTATCATGACCGAGACGCTAGCTTCGGGCGAGGTGTTGCGCATCAATGCGCTGGGTGTTTTCAAGCCTACTTGGGTCGATGAGCGTGCAAGTGTCAATGTGCAGACGGGCGCTCCATACATTATCCCCGGACACTATAAGCTCTCGTTTACTCCCTCCAAGGCTGTTCGTGAAACGATTAATGAGCCTTTTGCCTGTTTTTGTGTCGAGGAGTTGCCCGATGATGCTCCTATTGTCGCCGAAACTCAAAGTGTCGATGAAATGGGCGATGATGCCCCCGATAATGCCGATGATGTCATAATTTCTGTTGATGACTCTGCTGCCAATGTGCCTGATGCGCCCCTCGATATAGAGCATCCGGTTGTAGAAAAATATCTCGATGACATGGTAGAGGTGCAACTCGACACTGTACACCCCGACACTGCACAACCCGATGCAACACAACCTGACACTGTACAATCCGATGCTTCTTTGAAAGACGATAATGCCCAAGCCATCGAAAATATCGCAGACCAAACGCCTGCCGATGACCTCTCGAATACCTCCTCTGATGCGCAACAACTCCCTGTCGAAGAGCGTGTCGAGCTCCCTTCTCCGGCGAGTGTCGTTGCCGATGAGGATGTTGCTCTCCAACCGACCGTTGGCGAAGGTGCTGCTGCCACCTCTCATGCCTATCGTAAGGGTATGTGGATAGGGGGTATCATCGCTTCATCGGTTATTGTTGCACTATTATTCATCGTTGCGTTATTTTTCCCTCAATTTGTACCTCTATTGACTCTCCCGCAAGACGATGCTTCCGGTGTGTCTGCTGTCGATACTCTTTTGCCCATTTCATCGACACATGCCGTTCTTCCGCTCGATACCTTGCAACATTCAGTCGATACCACATCGGTATTCTCGGCCCATAATGAGGTTGCACCGATTGTGACCACACCGCTTGCTGTCGATACCATTCGTCGCGGTGTATTCCTTACCAATATATCATTGAAATACTACGGACACAAATGCTTCTGGGTGTATGTATATGAAGAAAACAAGCACATCATAGCCAATCCCAATAATGTGCCCATAGGTACTGTCATCGCTATACCGCAACCTCAAAAATATGGTATTGATGCCAACGATACGACGGCCATAAACGTTGCTTTGCAAAAGGCCTCTCATATCAAGGAACTGTATGATTAGTGCGATGGGGTGGCTGTTGTGGATGTTTAAAGTTTTTTAATTAATAAATAGTCGTTTTTTAACAATACTCCATTCCATAGCACCTTATATATGCGTACCTTTGTACGCCAATAAAATTGTCAATAATAACATTTAAATAGAAATATATGAGTGAAACAGTCGATATCAGACAACTGAATGAGCTGATTGCCGGTAAAAGTTCGTTTGTCAATACCATTACAATGGGTATGGATCGTATCATTGTAGGTCAAAAACACTTGGTAGATTCTCTCTTGATAGGACTCTTGTCAAACGGACACATCTTGCTCGAAGGTGTACCGGGTCTTGCCAAAACTTTGGCTATCAAAACTTTGGCTTCGCTTATTGATGCCAAGTACAATCGCATCCAATTTACGCCCGACCTCTTGCCTGCCGACGTGGTGGGTACAATGGTATATAGCCAATCGAAAGAACAGTTTCAAATAAAACGCGGTCCCATTTTTGCCAACTTTATATTGGCCGATGAGATTAACCGTGCCCCCGCCAAGGTGCAAAGTGCTTTGCTCGAAGCGATGCAAGAGCGTCAGGTAACCATTGGTGAGAAGACTTTCAAACTCGACGATCCTTTCCTTGTCTTGGCTACTCAAAACCCCATCGAGCAAGAGGGTACTTATCCGCTCCCCGAGGCGCAAGTCGATCGTTTTATGTTGAAGGTTGTCATTGGTTATCCCAAGAAGGAGGAAGAACGTGAAATTATTCGTCGCAACATTGACAATCTCTTTGAGGAAGTTCGCCCCGTTCTCACTCCTGCCGACATTATCGAGGCGCGTGAGATTGTACGCAAGGTATATATCGACGAGAAAATCGAACGTTACATCGTCGATATCGTTTTTGCTACACGCTTCCCCGAGGAGTATGGCATGAACGATCTCAAAAATATGATTTCTTTTGGTGCTTCTCCTCGTGCATCCATCAACTTGGCTCTCGCTGCTCGTGCCTATGCTTTCTTGAAAATGCGCGGATATGTTATCCCTGAAGATGTGCGCGCTGTGTGCCATGATGTATTGCGTCACCGCATCGGACTCAGTTATGAGGCCGAGGCCAACAATATGACTGCCGAAGAGATTATAAGCGAAATTCTCAATCGTGTTGAAGTTCCCTGATAGTATATCCCTCAATCGTTAATCATACTGAATGCAGTGTATGGAAAATAGCGAATTGCTCAAAAAAGTACGCCACATAGAGATAAAGACGCGTGGTCTTTCACGCAATATCTTTGCCGGTCAGTACCACTCGGCCTTCAAAGGTCGTGGTATGGCTTTCTCGGAGGTGCGCGAGTATCAGTATGGCGATGATGTGCGTGATATTGATTGGAATGTGACAGCGCGTCACAACAAGCCCTATATCAAGGTCTTTGAAGAGGAACGCGAGCTCACTGTGATGCTGCTTGTCGATATGTCGGCAAGTCGCAATTTTGGTGCTGTGGGTGACCTCAAACGCAATATGATGATTGAGATTGCGGCTACCCTCGCTTTTTCGGCCATACAGAACAATGACAAGATTGGGGTGCTCTTCTTTACCGATAGAATTGAGAAATTTATACCGCCCAAGAAGGGAAAAAAGCACATTCTATATATCATTCGTGAGTTGATAGGCTTTGAGCCGCAAGGTACTGCTACCGACCTCAAGTTGGCTCTTGAGTATGCTACCAACGTTATCAAACGACGTTGTACTGCATTTCTTATTTCCGATTTTATCGCTCCGGCTTCCTACAACGATGCCATGCTCATTGCCAACCGTCGTCACGATGTCGTTGCGTTGCAGGTGTATGACAAGCGCGAGACGGAGTTGCCCGATGTGGGCTTGATAAAGATGAGAGATGTAGAGCGTAATACCGAAGAGTGGATTGACACCTCCTCGCATACTGTGCGTGAGACCTATAAGCAATGGTGGCTCAAAAGACAAGCCTCGGCTTTGGAGATTTGTCGTCGCAATGGTGTCGATATTACCTCGGTAGCTACCGACGAGGACTATGTTGTTGCCTTGATGAATTTGTTCAAAAAGCGTGGTTGAGTATAAATGCAATTATATGTTATGAGAAACATTATCCTTATTTTACTCACATTTACATTGTCGTTGCTCACGACTGCTCGTGCGCAACAGACTGTGGTTGTTGAGGCTCAAATGGATTCTTCTGTCTTGTGGATGGGTGAGCAGACTCTTATTCATCTCTCTCTTACCCAAGACGAGGGCGTGTCGATACTTCCTCCTCAAATTGAGGTGTCCGGCGAGCTTGTTAAAGGTGTTGAGGTGGTCGATTTGTCGCTGCCCGATACCATTGCCCTTAAAAACAATCGTCTGCAAATAAAACAAGAGGTGCTTATTACCTCCTTTGATTCGGGCTTCTATTATATACCGCCATTTAAGTATATACTCGATGATGATACCTTTGCAACCGAGTCTTTGAGCCTCAAAATAGTGCCCGTAGATATACCGGCCGAGGCTACTGCCATCGATGTCAAAGATATAAAGGACGTTGCTCAACCTCCCTTCGTTTTATGGGATTTTGTCCCTTCTTGGCTCTTGATTGTCATTATCTCTTTGATACTGATAGTTGCTGTGGCTTATTGGATTGTCAAACGATACAAGGAACGCAAGGTCGAGGGTGTAGTTGCTCCCGAAGTGCGCATCCCGCCTTACGAGCTGGCTATGCAGGAGTTGCAACAGTTGCGCGAGTCGAAATTGTGGCAACAAGGTCAAGAGAAACAATATTATACCCGCTTGGTAGATATTTTGCGCCAATATATCGACAGCCGTTTTGACATCAACGCTATGGAAATGACTTCGTCGCAAATATTGGCGGCATTGCATCGCAACAAGGAAACAAAAGAGGGCAACAAGTACCTCAACGAGATACTCTCGATGGCCGATTTTGTCAAGTTTGCCAAGATGCGACCTTTGCCCGATGACAATGAGAAAGTGATGCGTCGTGCATTTGACTTTGTCGAACTTACACGTCCGCAAGAAGAGGCCTTGACCGATGATGCCGATGTGACAAAAAATGTTGAAAAATAGAATGGATTATAGAGGCTCACACCTCGCTCAACCCTACACAAAAAGATAGTTTCAAATGATATTCGATAATCCTTGGTATTTGTTGCTCTTATTATTGCTCATCCCGGCAATAGTATGGTACATACTCAAGCACAAGAAGGCTCAAGCCTCAATGGATATTTCATCGACCGAGGCTTTCGACAAGTTGCCACGCACCTACAAGGCTCACTTGCGCCACGTCGTCTTTGCATTGCGCATGTTGGTTGTGGCTTGTGTTATTGTTATCTTGGCTCGTCCCATGACTACCGATAGCTGGCAAAAGTCATCGACCGAAGGTGTCGATGTTGTTGTCGCTCTCGACATCTCGGGCAGTATGCTCTCGCGCGACTTTTCGCCCAATCGTCTGGAAGCTGCCAAGAATGTTGCCGCTCAATTTATTGCCGGTCGCGAGTTTGATAATATAGGTCTGGTGATATTTGCAGGTGAAGGCTTTACGATGTGTCCTATGACTACCGACCATGCCGTCTTACTCAATCTGCTCAAAGATGTAGAGTGTGGTATGCTCAACGATGGTACTGCTGTGGGCGATGGATTGGCTACTGCTGTCAATCGTATCAAAGATGGACCCGCCAAGTCAAAGACAATAATTCTGCTCACCGATGGTACCAATAATGCCGGTGTTGTCGATCCTATAACCGCAGCCGAGATTGCCCGCAATTTTGGTATTCGCATTTACACTATCGGTGTTGGTACCAAGGGTATGGCTCCATCGCCGGTAATGACTCCCTATGGCATCCGTTACCAAAGTATGCCTGTTGAGATTGATGAAGATAAGTTGCGTCGTATTGCCTCCATTGGCGATGGACAATATTTCAGAGCCACCGACGAGAATGTGCTCAAAAATGTTTTTGCCGAAATCGACCGCATGGAAAAGACCAAACTTTCGGTGCAACAATTCTCTCGACGTGAAGAGGCTTATATGCCGTGGGCTTTGGCGGCTATCTTCTTGTTGGCTGTTGAGATTCTCTTGCGATATACGCTTTTGCGCAATATCCCATAATCGTTCAATTATAGTGAAAGGATAACACGATATGTTCCGTTTTGCACAACCTCTATTCCTATATTTATTGCTTTTTGTCCCGCTCATGTGGGCATTGTACCTCTATGCCCGGCATCGTCGCCGTCGCAATTTGGCTGCTTTTGGCAATACTCATTTCCTCTCTCTATTGGCGCCCGATGTTTCGCGTTGGAGACCGTTGGTCAAGATGATTTTGCAGTCGTTGGCTTTTGTCTTGATTGTTTTCATTTTGGCTCGCCCGCAATTTGGCACCAAATTGCAAACTGTCAAAACCGAGGGTGTTGAGATTATGATTGCTCTCGACGTGTCTAACTCTATGCTGGCGCGCGATATCAACCCCTCGCGTCTTGATAAAGCCAAGATGATGCTTTCAAAATTGGTCGATGATCTCGAAAATGACAAGGTGGGTCTTGTGGTATTTGCAGGAGATGCCTACACGCAACTCCCCATTACTACCGACTATGTGTCGGCCAAGATGTTTCTCAACTCTATCAATACCAATATGGTGCCTACACAGGGTACTGCCATCGGTCGTGCTATCAATATTGCGATGAACTCTTTCTCGCCCGAAAGCACTGCCGAGCAGGCTATCATTGTTATTACCGATGGCGAGAACCATGAGGATGATGCGGTTGAGGCGGCCAAAATGGCCAACGAGAAGGGCGTTAAAGTCAATGTCGTAGGTATTGGCTCTGCCAAGGGTGCACCTATTCCCATATCGGGCAGCTCCAACAACTTTATGAAAGATGCCGAAGGTAAAACCGTCATCACCAAGCTCAATGAGGCAATGGCACAAGAGGTGGCAAAAGCCGGTCAAGGCCTTTATGTGCGTGCCGATAATACAAATGGTGCATTGCAGGCGCTCATCAACGAGGTGCGTACGATGAAGTCGGCCGAATTTGAACGTAAAACTTACTCCGAGTACAACGAACAATTCCCCGGATTGGCTTGGATACTGCTCGTTGTGCTACTTATCGATGCTTGCTTGCTTGAGCGCAAATATGGATGGATAAGCCGTGTCAATTTCTTTACCAAGAACAAGTAAAACAGCCTTTAACAAGATGAATTACATAAAATACATACTTGCTGCAACGCTTCTTATTGCCTCCAATGCCATGGTGGCACAGAGCAACAACTCTATGGCCGAGCAACACAGAGAGCAAGCCATGAAAATGGCCTCTCAGCAACAAGAGGCCTCTCAACAAGACGATGCTGCTCAATCGACCGATGCGCCTGCTACCAAGCGTAGCCCCAAATCGTCACGCAACAGCTTGCGCAGTGGTAACAAGGATTATCAAGACAAGAAATACTTGGAGAGCGAGATTGAATACCGCAAAGCGCTCAATTTTGATAGCGAATCGGCTGCCGCAGCATACAATTTGGGCAACTCTCTATATCGCCAAGAGAAATATGACGAAGCTGCCAAATGTTTTGAAAATGCTACTCACATGACCGACGACAAGGAGTTGCTTGCGCAAGCGCATCACAACATGGGCAATGTCTCTATGCAGAAACAACAATATGGCGAGGCTATTGAAGCCTACAAGAATGCGTTGCGTCTAAATCCCTCCGATGCCGATACTCGCTACAACTTGCGTCTGGCTCAAAAGTTGCTCCAACAACAACAGCAACAACAACAAGAGCAACAGCAAGACCAAGAACAGCAACAACAGGAGCAGGAGCAACAACAACAAGAGCAGCAACAGCCTCCTCAAGAGCAAAAGGACAAGCAGGAACAACCACAGGAGCAACAACAGCAACAAAGTGGTATGACCAAAGAAAATGCACAACAAATACTCGATGCACTGCAACAAAACGAACGCGATGCGCAAGAACGTGTGCAACAACACCTCAAACAACAACAAAATCGTCGCAAAGTCGAAAAAGAATGGTAACTTTGCACCCTGCATTATTAGCCTATAAGAGAAATTTTATATGAAGAAACGACTCTCATTATTATATACAATCCTCTTTATTGCTATCGTGGCTTGTGCCGATGATATAACTTTCGAGTGGAAAGGTCGCAACAAAGTGGTACAAGGACAGCAATTCCAACTCGAATATGTTGTGACAGGTACCGACAAAGGTGATGTCACACTCCCTCAATTCAAGGGTTGTACCGAATTGTTTCGTGGCACTTCGCGTGGCACAAGTGTCAGTATCATAAATGGCAATGTGTCGCGTACGGTATCCAATGCTATTGTCGTTACTTTGCGTGCCAATGAGGAGGGTACTCATGAAATTGAGCCGGCTACTCTCTCTATCGACGGCAAAACGTACAAAACCAAGCCTCTCACGCTCATTGTCTTGAAGAGCGATGATGCCAACTCTGCAACCAATGCCGACCCTCGTTCTCGCTCTCAAAGTGCAGTCGTTTCTTCGGGCAATAGTACCGAAACTTTTACCCGATTGCTCCTCTCGCGCACATCGGTCTATGAGCAAGAGGCTATTCTGGCTACCCTCAAGGTATATACACTTGCTCCTCAACTCAATTTTACCAAGGTTACTCTCCCTACATTTGAGGGATTTGCCGCACAGGAGCTCGATGTGCCGGAGTCCAATCAATGGGATATCGAACGATATAACGACCGCAACTACAAGACTGCTACCTTGCGACGTGTCTTGCTTTTCCCCCAACAAGCGGGCGAGATAAAGATAAATGGTGGCAGTAGCGAAGTGGATGTATATGAGGTGCAGGGTGTCAATTTCTTTGGACAACCATACTACGATGTCGTTAGCAAAAATATCATTACTCCCTCGGTCGAAGTCAATGTTAAGGCTTTACCTCAAGACAAACCGCTCAATTTTACCGGTGGAGTGGGCGACTTTAAGCTCTCGGCTCAATTATCGACCAATGAGATTAAGGCCAATGAGGCTCTTACGCTTACGCTCACTATCAGCGGTAAGGGCAATTTGCAGTTGATGCAAAACCCCAATATTGTTTTCCCCTCCGAGTTTGAGGCATACGACCCGCAAGTCAATCTCGATATTCATTCGGGTGCTTCGGGCGTGTCGGGCAAGCGTGTCATTGAGTACACCATCATTCCTCGTTATGCCGGCACATTTACCATTCCTCCCATTGAGATTGCATATTTCAACCCTCAAGCCAAGGCTTACAAAACGATTAGCTCGCCCGAGTTTGTCGTTGAAGTGAGCAAGGGCGATGATGTTGAGGCTACCTCGGTGAGCAATTTCAGCAACAAGGACGATGTGCGATTGCTCAATGCCGATATTCGTCACATCAAGAGTTCGACAAGTGCTTTGTTGCACTCTCGCCGTGCCTATGTCGATAGTTGGACATATTGGCTCTGGTATATCTTGCCTATACTCATGCTCATTATTTATGCAATAGCCTCCAATATCTATGCGGCTGCCAATGCCGATATTGCCGTCAATCGCAACCGCAAGGCCAACAAAGTGGCGCTTCGACGACTCAAACAAGCGGGCGTTTACCTCAAAGAACGCCGCGAAGCTCTGTTTTATGAAGAGGTGTTGCGTGCCCTTTGGGGATATTTGTGTGACAAGCTCAATATGCAACTCTCGGCGCTTTCGCGTGACAATGTTCAAGCCGAGTTGGCTCGTTGTGGTATCAATGATGAGTTGATTGTGCGATTTACTCAAATTCTCGACCGCTGTGAGTTTGCCCGATATGCACCGGCTCAACAAGATGATGCTATGGAGCAACTTTATCAGGAAACTATCGATGCCATTGGCGAGATGGAGGTTATCATTAAGACTGTCAAAAAATAAGAATAACATGAAACGATATATCGCATCACTCTTTGCTTTTTGCTTTATAGCTCTTGCCGCATCGGCTCAAACTCCTTTTGAGCGTGCCGGTGCTGTATATAATGCCCAGCGTTATGCCGATGCTGTCGCTCTCTATGATAGCATCGAGGTGGCAGAGGGTACTTCGCCCGAACTATATTTCAATAGGGGTAACGCATACTACAAGATGGGTAAGTATGCTCCTGCCATTCTCAACTATGAGCGTGCTTTGTTGCTTTCGCCCGGCAATCCCGACGTTAAGTACAATCTTGCCTTGGCCAATACAAAGATTACCGACAAAATTGAAGTTACAGGTACTTTCTTTATTAATGTTTGGGCGCAGCATGTTCGCGATTGGTTCAATTCCAATACTTGGGCTGTTGTGGCGGTCATCTCTTTCTTGCTCTTTATGGTGGGATTGGTTATATACCTTTATACCGACTCTCAACGCATGCGACTCAAAAAAGCCGGTTTCTTCATTGCTTTGCCCATGTTGGCTATCACGGCTATTGCCCTTGCTTGTGCTATCTCGCAAAATAATAGGTTCAATGCTCATGATGAGGCTATCGTATTTGCTCCCGAAGTTGCTGTTAAAAGTGCTCCGGCCGAGAGTGGTACCGAGCTTTTTATACTCCACGAGGGCACCAAGGTGACACTCCGTGAGCAAGTAGGCGAGTGGGTAGAGATAACCATATCGGACGGAAGTAGGGGTTGGATGCCTCTCTCTACGATACAAGTTATATGATACAACACGCCTCCATCAACGACTCATCACATTATATAATAATATTCATCACATTCTTTTTTTTATGCTCGATTGGTTGATAACGCTCGACAAAGAGCTTTTGCTATGGTGCAACTCGCTCCATTACCCTTGGCTCGACGATTTCTTTATGATGGTAACATCGCGTACCCTCAACATCTTTATGGTCATACCATTGCTCTGCATATTGGCTCATCAGCGCAAGGCGCTCGAAGCTCTCATCCTTGTCCTCTCGGTTGCTCTCGTTGTAACTCTTTGCGACCAGATTGCTTCTTCTCTTTTCAAACCGCTCTTTATGCGATTGCGCCCCTCTCACGACCCATCCATATCGGTCATCCTTGTCGATAATTATCGCTGCGGATTATATGGTTTTATATCAAGCCATGCTGCCAACTCGGTTGGTGTCGCTGTTTTCTTGGCTCTTCTCTTTCGCAATCGTGCTTTTTCGTGGGCTATTGCCATGTGGGCTGCCTTCACAAGCTACTCGCGCATATA
Organism: Barnesiella sp.; assembly: GCA_045645425.1. Lineage (GTDB taxonomy): Bacteria > Bacteroidota > Bacteroidia > Bacteroidales > Barnesiellaceae_A > Barnesiella_A. The sequence goes on along the minus strand of JAZRIS010000027.1, from coordinate 1,427 downwards.
TCTCGCCGTGCATTTCCCCGGCGATGTCTTGGTAGGTGCCATGGTGGGCGCATTCATCGGTTGCTTCATCTATTGGCTCTATTGTCGCTTACGACTCTATTTGTTCGGCAAAAATATAATCTCACAACAACAAATACCTTATAGAAGAGAGGTTTATGCTCGTTATTTTGCTACATATATACCTCTTTTATTTGTCATTTTGCTTGTTGTATCATTTTGTTGAAAATAAAAAATTAAATTTTTTTTGAAAAAACACACGATTATATTTGTATTTATCACAAAGTAGTGCTAAATTTATTGCGAAATTCAGAATCACAATTTAAATCGTAAATACCATGACCAAAACAATTTCATTTAATGAGCTCCGTCGTATCAAGGCAAGCCTGCCCGAGGGCTCAATTCACCGCATCGCCGACGAGTTGAATGTAACTCCTCAAACAGTTCGTAACTATTTTGGTGGTACCAACTATGCTTTTGGTAAAAATAGTGGCATTCATATTGAGCCGGGTCCCGATGGAGGAATTGTAGTCCTTGATGATACAACAATTTACGACATGGCAGTAAAAATTCTTGAGGAAACTACCCAAGAATAATTATATCGCGGGCTGTCAAAAAATTATACGAGGATGTGTCAAGTTATTGCGCATCCTCGTAAATTTTTTTTCTTTCCATCGCATTGTATTCTTCGCAATAAATAACTACCTTTGCATCGCTTAAAATTAGAATTATTTATATGGAAATCAAAGGCAGAATTATACATGTACTTCCCCTTCAAGAAGGCGTGTCAAAAGCAGGAAACCCCTGGAAAAAACAAGAATATGTATTGGAAACTTTAGACCAATACCCCAAGAAAGTATGTTTCGACCTCTTTGGCGACAAAGCCGACCAATATCGTGCCGAAATTGGTGATGAGGTTGTATTGAGCTTCGATATCGAAAGCCGTGAGTACAATGGACGTTGGTTTACAAGTATTCGTGGTTGGAAACTCGAAAAAGCCATCGCCGAGAGTGCGGCTCCCATCGCCGACATGCCTCCTATGGCTGTCGCTGATATGCCTCCCTTCCCCACAGCCGTCGATAACAACGACGATCTTCCCTTCTGATGTTTTTTATTTCAAGAAAAACTACCATACAAGCGAGCTCACATCATCATTAGTGAGTTCGCTTTTTATTTTATACCCTTTGATCTATATATATAATGTATATAGGCTATTCAATTTGTGCTATCAAAGCGCTTTTATAGCAAGGATATTTTCATTCCCGCCGATGTGAGTTATCCTGATTTGGTTCGATAGAGAGTATTTTTATATCGGAGGGTATAAAAAGTTCAAAAAAGTTTCTTTGTAAGTAGTTGATAATAAAGCGTATTTGAAAAAGTTCAAAATTTTCTTCAAAAAAAGACTCAAAAAAGTTTGGTAGTATAGAAAT
>JAZRIS010000026.1:0-140552 GCA_045645425.1 Barnesiella sp. | reverse complement strand
AAACTTCATATTTCTCGCTCGTTTATCACTATATTTGCACAATAATATATATGTTCCTAAAAAGAAACGACATGTTACACAAAATACAAGGTACAACGTTACTCCTGCTTCTGATAATGATGTGGTGCGGCAGTGCAATAGCACAGGAGGCCGACTCGATAGAGTATATTGTGCCCGACATGGCCCAAATAAAGGCCGAGGTAAACAACGCCCAATCGCCATATTACTACCCTGCGCTTGTAGCCAAATATCACTCAAAGGACACAACCATGACTCTTGAGGAGTATAGATACTACTACTTGGGCTACACATTTCAGGAGGACTACAACCCATACCGGCGGTCGGAGTTTGCCCACCAAATAGACCACCTCTACAAGCAAGGTCGCAAATTGAGCGTTGCCGAGTACGAAAATCTTGTAAAGTTTGCCCAACAAACACTCAATGACGACCCCTTTGACTTGCGTCAAATCAATATCCTCATCTATGCACTGAAGGGAGTGAATAAGCACAAGGAAGCCGCCTTGTGGCAATACCGCCTCGACCATATCATAGATGCCATATTGAGCACAGGCGATGGCTTGACACCCGAAAGCGCATGGCATGTGATTTATCCGACTCACGAATATATTGTATTGAATTGTCTGGGCATGAAAGGCATAGAATTTGTCTTTGTAGATCCGTGCTACGACTATATAGAGATAGAAGAGAACAATCGTCGCATAGATGGTTTCTACTTCAATGTAGAGCGTATATTGGATGTATATGACACCAAATACAACCACGAAGAAGGCGATGAGATATAATAATAACAACTTATAAAACGATAGAAAAATGAAAATTGAAAAAGGAAAATGGGTAGAATTGCAATATGAGCTTTATGCCTTTACCGACGGAGAAGCCGAGGAATTGATGTTCAGCACAGAGCCTGAGGCTCCCGAATGCTTTGTATATGGTATAGACGAGGCTGTTGTGCCCAAGTTTATGGAGCGCATAGCAGGTCTTGAAGAGGGCGAGAAGTTTGACTTCACGCTTAATGTAGAGGATGCTTTTGGTCCTCGTTCACAAGAGCACATGATGAAACTCGACCGCGAGGTATTTGAAAACGAAGAGGGCGAGATAGACAAGCGTGTATTTCCCGGCGCACAAATACCTATGCGCACCACCGAGGGTGCTATCGTATATGGTATCGTGTTGATGATAGAAAAAGATGGCGTAACAGTAGATTTCAACCATCCTCTTGCCGGCGAAAACCTTCACTACAAGGGTGAGGTAAAGGTTGTGCGTGATGCCACCGAAGAGGAGCTCAATCCCAAACACGGATGCTGCGGTTGTGGCAGTCACGGATGTGGCGATGGCGGTTGCAGCGACAGCTGTTGCGATGGTTGCAACGGAGGTTGCAACTAACAGTTGCACGCAACAAGAAAAAAACTGCTAACAGAAGAAAATCAATAGGTCTTTGGCATTCTTGTCATGCCAAAGACCTTAATAGCACATAGAGATGAGCCAAGAAGCACGCAAAGGCGCATTGTATAACTACCTGAACTTGTTCCTCATAATAGTGGCAGGTATGTTTCTCACGCCCTTTATTGTGCGCAACTTGGGAGCCTCGCAATATGGGTTATACACATTGGTGGGTGCCATTGTTCCCTATCTGATGCTATTGGATATGGGTATGAGCAAGACTATCACTCGCTATGTAGCGCACTACCGCACCCGGCATGATGGTGAGAACGAGGCTCGATTTCTCACCACCGCAGCAAGCATATATGGCATTATCACCCTCGTACTTGTAGCATGTGGGACATGCCTGTATTATGGTAGCGACTATATATGGAGTGAGCAATTCAGTAAAGAAGAACTGCACGAAGTGCGCCAAATGATATTGGTTGTCGTTGCGGCACACGTCGTCATCATTCCGGGCAACGCCTTTACAGCCATCTGTAACGGCAGTGGCAAGTTTGCCTTTCCACGAGCGTTACAACCCGTCAAATATCTCATTCGCATAGTATGTGTGGTAGCGTTGTTACTCTACGGCTATCGGGCATTGGCATTGATAGTGATGGAAATGCTACTGAACATAGGCATGGTCATAGCCACTATGTTGTATGTGCGCCGTCACATAGGTCGCACACATATCTTTGCACCGACACGCATGCCACTTCGCCCCATCGTACAATACAGTGGATGGATTGCCCTCTATGCCGCCACCTGCGCCCTACAATGGAGTGGCGGACAGATAGTTGCAGGAATGACATTCGACGCCTCAACAGTGGGCGTGGTGGGCATAGGCATTATGATAGGCAATATGTATGGCTACTTTGCCGAAACAATCAATCGCATGACCCTACCCCGAGCTACACGACTCATAAAGGAGAACGCATCGGGAGAGGCTGTCACACAAGGCATGATAGAGATAGGTCGCATCATAGCTATTGTGCAGATGTGCATATTGAGCACATTTGCCCTATTTGGCGACACATTTGTACAACTGTGGGCCGGTGAAAGCTATCGCAATGCCTACTTCATAGCCCTCATCATGATGGGTACATGGATGGTGCAACTAACGCAAGACTATGGCAACGCACTATTGGAAGCAAAAGGACGTGTGAGAACAATGGCTATTATCAATTTTATTGCTATCTTTGCCGGCGTAATTGCTTCGTACTATGCAGCACAGTGTTGGGGCACGATAGGATTGATAGGCTCGTTGGGATGTGGGACAATTACCGCCACAATAGCCAACAACTTTTATTACCGCCACCGATTGCACCTGAACACAAGAGAATACTTTGTAAAAGTATATGGCAAACTATTGGTAAACACCGCTATCATCATGAGCGCAAGTGTTGTCATCAAGCATTACATAGCCAACAACAACTCGTGGCTGTGGTTGATAGTGGGAGTAATAACATATGTGGGCATATACATAGCAACAACCTATCTGTGTGTACTCAGCAAAGAGGAACGGAAACTACTAAAAAAAGATGCACAACATAATCGAGGATAAAACCAACCATAAGCCCATTGTGACCGTGGTAATGGGAGTGTATAATGGTGCCGCCACCTTGGAAAGGGCGGTAGCATCCATTATCTCACAAACATTCGAAGATTGGGAAATGATAATCTGCGACGACTCCTCGACCGACAACAGCTATGAGATAGCATGCCAATGTGCACAAAAAGATGCACGCATCAAGGTGTTGCATAATGAAAAAAATCTGGGCTGCAATATCGTACTGAACCAATGTATAGAGCAGGCACAAGGAACATATATCGCCATCATGGATAGCGATGATATATCACTTCCCACAAGACTCGAAAAAGAGGCCAATATATTGGAAAAAAATCCGCAATACGCCATAGTAGGTACGGCACTCATACACTTCAACGAGAAAGGCGACTTCATGACATTCCGCCACAAGGAACGTCCACAGCTGTCGGACTTTGCCCATGGCATTACCCATGCACATCCCACCTGCATGATACGTCGCAAGGCTCTCTTGGAAATAGGTATGTACGAGAGCAACAAGTATATGCACCGTGTTGAAGACTACTATATGATGGCACGACTGTATGCTTGCGGTTATCGCGGATACAACATACAAGAGCCCCTCTTCCGTTATCGCGACGACAATGCCTCGTATGTCAATCGTAAATGGAAAAACAGACGCAACGAAATATACACGATGTGGCGCGCATACAACCAGCTACGCCTCCCATTCTGGCACTATATAATGCTGTTGCGCCCCCTCTTGGTGGGTATGCTGCCCCGCCCCATTTACAGCTACTTGCACCGCCGTCCTTGGCAATAACAACTCATTGCAAGCACCCTTATAACAACAAGCGCACCGAAAACATTCCGGTGCGTTTATTGTTATCGACACAATGACGATATTGTTATAGGTAACTTGTGGGTCGGACAACCTTGCCCCTTGCCATAAAAATATCATGTCGCACCATGGCAACAGCAGCCTCATAAAGTTGTTGCTGACGCACTGCCATATCGGGCAATAACACATCGTACCATCGTGACAAAATGAAGGCCGAAACAGCTCTCATCAATTCGTGCGAGATAAGAGAGTCGATAGTGATTTTGCGACCTTTGGGAAGGTTGAATACAAATGTATATGGCTCGCTATCAAATTGTGTTTCGGCATCGACATAGGCCATGAGGCGAGTAACAATATCTACACATGCACATGTGATATTGGCCTCGACAAACTGTTTATCATCCTCGGTAATAATCAAGGAAGCAACCGACTGCTTCTCGGCAGCAGTCGCATAGAGAGAACGAGCAATATAGGAGCTATCGGCCATGAGCATCTCCTCGATAGAGATATAAGAAAAGGCAAAAGCCACCTTTTCGAGCAAATCATTATTTTTATTTTCCATTTTACAATTTTTTAGATAGTGATAAACGATAATTTCTGCGTTGTTGGCGACGCAGGGCACACAACATATTATAGGCACTTTTCTCCGTAATATAAAAACGCGGTGCCGGATACTCCGACAAGACCGCCATCAATGCACCATTGAAATCATCGGCATAACGCTTGTGACGACGCTGGTAGTCGATGGTGAGTCGGGCAATATCGGCATACATGAGCATCTTGAGCTTATTGTGACAATCGACAGGTCGGCCACGCAACAGAGCGCTCACATTGCGACGAGCCATCTCATAAGTAATATAAAATTGGGGCGCTTCACTATGCACCGTCATGGCAACCAACTCGCGAGGCGACATGAAAACAGCATCCTTACCACAACTCTTCACTACCTGTTCATATTTTCTCAAAAAGTCACGTTCAAAATCTTTGCGAAAGTACATCTTCATACTTCTTACATTATTATTACATTACACAATCAATACACAAATGAGCGTCTTGCGACGGAGCAAAGATAATACAACAATGGTAGTTTTACCAAATATTTTGTGGTATTTTTACCATTAATTTTTATATTTTGAATGGTATAAATTAAAATAGAGTTGTTTAACACTTTTATTTCGCAAAAAATGACTACATTTGAAGATAGAAAAGCAAAAGAGAATGAAGTGGAGCACACACATAACAATAAAAGAAGATAAAGGTTATCTGAAACACGATAGCCCCATGCTCTTTATAGGCTCATGCTTTGCCGACAACATAGGCACATACCTGCAAAAGGCCAAGTTTGCGATAGAACTCAACCCCTATGGCACACTATACAATCCGGAGTCGATAGCTATGGCCATCGAGCGACTCATCAGCGGAGAAGAATACACAACGGAAGAGTTGCAGAAGAGTGGCGATATATGGTATTCTTACCATCATCATGGTAAATTCTCCACCACTTCGGCCGCAACAACACTGCAAGGCATCAACCAATCGTTCAGGCGATGCTCGACGATGATGAAACGATGCGAGCGCCTCATCGTCACCTTTGGCACAGCCTATGTATATCGGTTGAAAAGTAATGGAAAGACCGTAGCCAACTGCCACAAACAACCCTCGACACTCTTTACACGCACCCGCTTGCAGGTAGAAGAGATAGTGGCCTGTTGGGAAAAGATATTGTCGCAACTCGCATCGCACGCTCCACAATGCCAAGTACTCTTTACCGTAAGTCCCATACGACACATGAGCGACGGCGCACACGACAACCAGCTGAGCAAATCGACATTGTTGCTTGCCATAGACGAGTTGTGCCAAAGACACGGCAATCAATGCAGCTACTTTCCGGCCTATGAGATTGTACTCGACGAGTTGCGCGACTACCGCTTTTACGACGAAGATATGGTACACCCCTCATCACAAGCCGTGTCGTATATTTATGAGCGACTCTCCGACACCTATTTTACCGAAGAGACTCGCTCCCTTGCAGAGCGATGCCTCAAGATAGACCGCAGCCTACATCACCGCCCCATTAACGGAACAGACAACGAGGCATATCGGTCGTTTGCCCGCAAACTCGTGGAGCAAATGCAAGAAACAGAGCGAGCCCATGCAGGTATCAGCTACCGCAATGAAATAGAAGAACTGAAACAAATAATATCACAATAAGATGAACTACACAACTTCGCAAATAGCGACAATAATCAAGGCATCGGGCACCATACACACCGATGACACCCTATCGGTACTACTCACCGATAGCCGTTCGCTGACATTTCCCGAAGAGAGCATCTTCTTTGCCCTCGTAACCGAGCGAAACGATGGACACAGATATATCAAAGAGCTATATGACAAAGGTGTACGCAACTTTGTCGTCAATTATAAACCCACCGGAGCCGAAGATATGGCCGAGGCCAACTTTCTGCAAGTAAGCAACACGCTTGCTGCGATGCAGATGCTTGCAGCACATCATCGTCGCCAATTTGACATACCCGTCATTGGCATCACAGGCAGTAATGGCAAGACATCGGTCAAGGAGTGGTTGTACCAGCTCCTGCAAGATGACTACAACATTGTGCGCTCGCCTCGAAGCTACAACTCGCAAACCGGCGTACCCCTATCGGTGTGGCAACTGAACGAAAAAACCGAGTTGGCACTATTTGAAGCCGGTATTTCGCGACCCGACGAAATGCACCGACTCGAAGAGATTATACATCCCACCATAGGCCTCATCACCAATATAGGCGATGCGCACCAAGAGGGATTTGCCTCGGTGCAACAAAAGTGCATGGAGAAACTCACTTTGCTACAAGGTTGCGACTGTATCATATATGATGGCGACAACGAAATAATCAAGGATTGTATAGAGAAACGTTGCTTGGGAGCATACGAGATTGCATGGTCGCGCAAGGATAGGGACAAACCCCTATTTATATCGGATATAGTGAAAAGCGACAATAGCACACTCATACGATATACCTACCTGCAATACCTGCTTGATGTTACCATACCCTACACCGATGATGCCTCGATACAAAATGCCATACACTGTTTGGCCATCATGCTCTACCTCAATCGCAACCCCGAAATGATAAAGGAGAAAATGGCTCACTTGGAGCCATTGGCCATGCGTATGGAGGTAAAAGAGGGCAACAACAACTGCCTGATTATCAATGACAGCTACAACAGCGACATGGACTCGCTAACGATAGCCCTCGACTTTCAAGCCCGCCGAGCCACCACCGGCAATATGAAACGCACCCTCATACTCTCCGATATATTCCAGACAGGACTTCCCCCTGCCGCACTATATCGCAAAGTATCTGACTTGCTCAAACGCAAGGGAATAGAACGCCTCATAGGTATAGGCCCCATTATCTCGGACAACGCCTACTTGTTTGACATCGACAAGGAGTTTTACAACAGCACAAGAGAGTTTTGCGAGGCACTCACCCCCAACATGTTCAACAACGAGCTGATACTCATCAAGGGAGCACGCGACTTTCACTTTGAACTCATATCGGAGGCATTGGAGCTGAAACAACACGAAACCATACTCGAAGTAAATCTTGATGCCCTTGTAAGCAACCTCAACAGTTATAGAAGCATGTTGCACCCCGACACCAAGGTAGTGTGCATGGTGAAAGCCTTTGGCTATGGAGCCGGCTCGTACGAGATAGCCAAGACACTGCAAGAGCACGGAGTAGATTACTTGGCAGTTGCAGTAGCCGACGAGGGAGCCGAACTGCGCAAAGCCGGCATCACGATGCCTATCATAGTCATGAATCCCGAGATGAGCAGTTTCCGCACATTGTTCAGCTACCGCCTTGAGCCCGAAATATATAGCTTCAACCTACTCAATGCGCTACTTGCCGAGGGCGAGAAGCTGGGAGTATCGGGCTACCCCATTCACATCAAAATTGACTCGGGCATGCACCGATTGGGCTTTACCGAAAGTCAGATAGAGGAGTTGGCCGGCATTCTTCAATCGCAGATTGTACTCATGGCCCGCTCGGTATTTACACACTTGGCCGGTAGCGACGAGGAGTTGCACGATGACTACACTCAAGAGCAAATAGCAACTTTTACCCGTTGTGCCGACCGCATACAGAGCACCTCAAAGCACAAAGTATTGCGTCATGCACTCAATACCGCCGGCATTGCCCGCTTTACCGAGCACCAAATGGATATGGTGCGACTCGGTATAGGTCTATATGGCGTATCGCCCATCGCCAACGAGCAAACATTGCGACCGGTGAGCACCCTCAAAACTACCATCTTACAAATACACCAATATGATGCAGGTTGCACCATAGGATATGGACGCAACGGAGTGCTAACTCGCCCCTCACGCATTGCAGCCATACCCATTGGCTATGCCGATGGTTTCGACCGTCACTTGGGCAATGGTCGCGGAGAGGTATTGGTAAACGGCCATCGAGCTCCCATCATTGGCAATGTGTGCATGGATATATGTATGATAGACGTTACCGATATACCATGCAGCGAAGGTGACAGAGTGGAAATTTTTGGCGAAAATCTGCCCGTGCAAGAGATTGCGCAACGACTCGACACCATACCATACGAGGTATTGACATCAATATCCAATCGTGTCAAGCGCATATATTACAGAGAATAAGGCGTATAGTCATAAAACAAATGAGGCGGCATTGAAAAGATACCGCCTCATTTTTCTTATATAAGAAACACCTTACTCGTGGAATATTATGAGGCCATAGTGACCTACGCTATAACCTTCGACAAATTTATATGCCGAGATTTCTATTATATAACTACCCGTAGAAGAAGGCTCGACAACAATCATTGCAATATCACTTGAGTCGATATCTTTCTTAACCAACACAGGCTCGCCATCAACATCTTTATAGACCTTTATATCAAGATCCTCAATACGATAGTCACCAAAGGCACATATACCATAGGTGTAGCCCGAATGCAAATCTCTGTATGTAAATTTGGGGCCAGACGACACTATATCAAACTCCATGCGAACAATCTCTTGACTGTTTTCCACTTCGATATATTCAACAATAGGAGCAGCAACCTCCAAGATGTTGCACATATAAATATCTTGCGCATACAACGAAGAAATAGCAAGCAACATAAATGCAAGTAACGAAAATCTTTTCATGGCAGGAAAATATTGATGATTAAATACTACATACAAAAATAGATATTATTTGGTACAAAGCAACACTATTATATACTTTTTGGGATTGAAAAGCCAGCATTTTCACAACAAGCAAAAAAGTCCTATATTTTTTATTATTCGCACAAATATTGTACTTTTGCAGAGAATTTAAAAAAGAAAAAATTATGCAATCACTCCCCTTTATACAATGGTGTATCGAAAACCTCAACGAGTGGACAATAATCTTGTTGATGACAATAGAGAGTTCGTTTATCCCCTTTCCTTCGGAAATAGTAGTACCCCCGGCAGCATATTTTGGTGAGGTAAGCCTTATAATGGTTGTCGTATGTGCAACAATAGGAGCCGACTTGGGAGCTATTATCAACTACTTCCTTGCACAATGGATAGGTCGTCCCATTGTATATAAGTTTGCCGATAGCCGCATAGGACATTTATGCCTGTTGAGTTCCGAAAAAATTGCCAAAGCCGAGGCATTTTTCAACAAGCACGGTGTGATTTCGACCCTGATAGGACGCTTGGTGCCCGGCGTAAGACAACTTATCTCCATACCGGCAGGTCTGGCACGAATGAACTTTGGCAAATTTATACTTTATACCACTATTGGTGCCGGCACATGGAACTTGGTATTGGCACTTATAGGTTATGGACTACGCTCGGTGGTAACCCCCGAACAGCTCAATGCAACAGTAGATGAATTTAGCCACTACATCAAGATAGGTATATGGGCGATACTTGCTCTTATAGCGCTCTTCTTTATCGTCCGCTTCTTTACCCATAAGAAAAAAGAGGCTTAAACAATCCCGATACGCCAGTATCAAAGTGGCAATCGGGCACAGACATTACCCCAAAAAAGAAATGGGATGAAGCCGGCTTCATCCCATTTCTTTTTATGTAAAAGTTGTCAGATTATTTTACACGCTCGATGTAGTCGCCCGAACGAGTGTCGATGCGTACTTTATCGCCGGTATTGATAAATAAGGGCACACGCACCTCGGCACCTGTTTCTACGGTAGCAGGTTTCAATGTGTTGGTAGCAGTATCGCCTTTGATACCGGGCTCGGTATAAGTAACTTCGAGAACAACGTTGAGGGGCATCTCGCAAGTAAGAATAGTTTCGGTTGCAGCATGCACCATAGCCTCACAGATGTCACCTTCTTTCAAGAACTTAACACCATCGATGCTTTCACCGGGAATAGATACTTGCTCATAAGTTTCGGTGTGCATGAAGTTGTAACCCATATCATCTTTGTAAAGATATTGATAAGGACGACGCTCAATGCGTACCTCTTCTACCTTCACACCCGAGTTCCATGTCTTATCGAGAATACGACCTGTCACAACGTTACGAAGTTTTGTACGAACGAAAGCAGGACCTTTACCGGGTTTTACATGGAGAAATTCTACGATAAAGTAGTATGTACCATCGATATCGAGGCACATGCCATTTTTAAAATCAGCTGTAGTTGCCATACTATTATTTATTTTTGATTTAAAATTATTCTCTACAATAAGCCTACCTTTGAGGCTGTGCAAAGGTAACTATTTTTGCAATATTTTGCAACAAGCCACCACACAAAGTGTCTGAAAAAACTTATGACAATATGCCATCGGATAGGAGCATATCTATGAGCATCATGAATGCACGTTGCGTAGCACGCTCGATGATATATGTGCGCGAGCCTGCCAAATGCACACACTCCGACACAACTTTTTCTCCACAGCACACAGCAATCCACACCGTTCCCACCGGTTTTTCGGCAGTACCGCCATCGGGACCTGCTATGCCCGATGTTGCAATGGCACATTGTGACGATGATAATGTTTTTACGCCCATTGCCATAGCCTCTACTACCGGCTTGCTGACAGCGCCATGCTCGCACAACACGGTATGTGGGACACCCAATACTCGCTCTTTGACATCATTGCTATATGCAACAACACTGCCATTGTAGTAGGCCGAACAGCCAGGTATGGAAGTTATCTCCTTAGCAATGTTGCCACCCGTACAACTTTCGGCAGTGGCAAGCGAATAGCCGCGAGAGAGCAATATCTTTCCCAATGCACCCGCAAGCGTTGTATCTTCATCACAAAATATATCATGCCCGAGGATATTGTGAAGTTTTTGCACCATTTCATCGAGAATTTTCGATAGCATAGCGGCATCATCTCCACGAGCAGTGAGGCGCAAGCGAACAACGCCCGGAATGGGCAGATAGGCCAATTTGATAAAATGAGGCAACTCGGCTTCAAAGGCTGCGAGTCTTTCGGAAAGCCCCGACTCGGTATTGCGAAAAACCATGAGCGTACGATGCAAAATAGCATCGCGGTCGCCATAGTGTCGGCGCAAACGCTCCAACACATCGCCCTTCATGGCTACACGCATTTCATGTGGCACACCCGGCATGGCTACAAGAACCTTATTGCCTTGCTCAAACCACATCACGGGAGCAGTACCGACAGGATTGGGGATGACGGTGCACACATCGGGCACTTCGGCCTGACGGCGGGTAGATTCGTTCATCTGCAAACCACGTCCGGCAAAGTAACGCAAATTGTGCTCATAGACCGTTTCATCGAAAATCATTTTACCTCCAAAGTAGTCACAAAGCACAGGCTTGGTAACATCGTCGGATGTAGGGCCAAGACCTCCGGTCATCAAGATTGTATCTACTCTCGAAAAAGCCGATGAAATGGCCTCTTTGATATCATCGGCACCATCACTGATGGTAGTAATACGAGTAACCTCCCACCCTTGCTTATTGAGCTCGGTTGCCATCCATTTTGAATTGGTATCGATAACCTGTCCTATAAGCAGTTCATCGCCAATTACAATTATTTCGGTTTTCATAGTTGTATGTTTTATCACAATTCGACACGAGCAAAAGGAGCCTTGCTCATATCACAGAAGTCCTTATCGAGATATTTATAATAGCCTGTTATGGCCACCATAGCGGCATTGTCGGTAGTAAATGACAATCGGGGCAAATGTATTCTCCAACCATACTTGGCGGCATATTGCTCAAAGGCTGCACGCACAGCCGAGTTGGCCGACACGCCACCAGCTACGGCTACCTCTTTGATGCCTGTTTGCAACACTGCTTTGTTCAACTTATCCATAAGTATGGCAACAATAGTCGATTGCAATGAAGCACACAAATCGCACTTGTTTTTTTCGATGAAATCGGCATCTTCTTTAAGTCTGTCGCGCAGAAGATATAGAAACGAAGTCTTCAATCCGCTGAAACTATAATCCAAGTTGGGTATATGAGGCCTGCTGAATGTAAAGGCCTTGGGATTGCCATCCTGAGCCAAGCGATCTATAACAGGGCCGCCGGGATATGGCAGACCCATCACCTTGGCGCACTTGTCAAAGGCCTCTCCAGCAGCGTCATCGATAGTTTGGCCTATTACCTCCATATTGTTATAGGAAGTAACTTTAATGATTTGCGAGTTACCGCCCGAGACCAATAGACACAAGAACGGGAAGCGAGGCGGATTGAAGTCGCTATCGGGTTGTTGTATAAAGTGAGCCAATACATGTGCTTGGAGGTGATTGACATCTACCATAGGTATGCCAAGAGCCGATGCCAAACCTTTAGCAAAAGATGTGCCCACCAACAACGAACCCATCAAGCCCGGTCCGCGAGTAAAGGCAATAGCATCTATCTCGCTCTTATCAATGCCGGCACGTTTGATAGCCTCCGATACAACCGGCACTATATTTTGCTGATGCGCACGAGAAGCCAGCTCGGGCACCACTCCGCCATACGCTTCATGAACAGCCTGTCCAGCTATAACATTTGACAACAGAACACCATCTCTTATCACAGCCGACGAGGTATCGTCACACGACGACTCTATACCCAATATTGTAATACTCATATTATCATTTAATTATGCAGTGTCAAACAATATCATTCTTTTAATGTTGCAAAATTAAATATTTTATGCGAAAGAAAGAAAGTTTTGATAACATCAATCATAGCGATATATCAAAAATTTAGCTTAACTTTGTACGCTTATGCATCGAGAATGAGAAAGTATTTCAGGATAATAAAACGCATATTTCAGGTGTTAATATTGACACTTGCCTTTCTATATGCACTATTGTACTTGCTCATATCGCAACCTCACATTCAAGATTCATTGCGTTCGTCGGCCATCAATATTTTGAGAGAAAGGCTCGAAGTACCCATTGACATATCACGCATAGAGCTATCGCCCTTCAGCCGCATAGAGCTTTTCAATGTTATCATCCCCGACCAACAAGGCGACACGCTGTTATATGCCAAGAAGATAGGTGTGGGTATATCTCTCAACGAACTTGCCGTAAGCAACCGTATATGCCTCAACAATATACAACTGTTTGGCATGGACGCCAACATTGTACAAGAAACCCCCACGAGTGCAACCAACTTACAATTTATTATCGATGCCTTTGCTCCGCAAGAGAAGCAAGAGCCAATGGCAATAGACCTTCAAATCAACTCGGCCATGATACGTCGCAGTAGCATATCATACAACGTATTATCAGAACCGGCCTTACCCGATAGTTGCCTCGACTACAACCACATAGACGTCAAAGACCTAAACACAACACTGAATATAAGAGCCTTACGCAACGACTCACTGAATGTTCACATAAAGCGTTTCTCATGCAAAGAAGAATCGGGATTGGACATCAAGCACCTCTCATTGCAAGCAATAGCCAACCCCTGCCATGTTGCGCTCTCCGACTTTGAGTTACAACTGCCCCATTCTCATGTAACCCCCAAGATAGAGGCCGACTTGGACAACATAAAACAATTTGATGAGTTTGTCGATAGGGCATATTTTTATGTAGAGTTGGATAACTCAAAGGTACAACTCTCGGATATTGCCGCAATAGTGCCCGACTTTTATAAGTTCAATACCCCTATACATATAACATGCAAAGCCGAGGGAAAAATCAACAATTTCACAGCTCATAATCTTGTCCTCGACATGGGTGGCAAATCGCTTACCCTCAATGCAAGAGGCTCGGTGCAAAATATACTCGACTACCGACAACTGCACATAGACAACGGAAATGTACAACTGCACACCAAAAGCAATGCAGGAAGCCTAATCAAGAAAAACCTTGACATTGCAGATGCCACCCTACAAGAGATATTGAAAAACTGCCATGTGGTAGATTTCAACAGCCGCATATCGGGCGATATATCGAAATTTAAAGCCGACCTACAACTCAAGAGTGGCTTGGGCGACTTATCGGCCAACCTCCTGTTAAACGGCAACAGCGACCTCACCGCCATGGGCGGACGCGGACACATAGAGAGTAATGGCATAGATTTCACCAAAATTGGGGGCGATACAAGTGCATTGGGCATCGTTGCATTTAATACCGACATCGATGGTAAAATAAAGAACAACAAATTGAGGGAGGCGCACTTTGAAGGACAAATATCGCGCATAGACTTCAACCAATATAGCTACAAGGACATAACAATAGATGCACAACTCGATAAAGATTGTTATAGTGGCAAGATAGATATGCTCGACACCAATGGTAGCCTTCACATAGATGGCTCTATACAGTTGGAAGGTAAGAATGCCTTTGCCGATTTTGCAATAAATTGTCAAGAGATTGACTTGGCCGCACTAAACCTGCTACCCCAAGCCAATGGCAACAAATTGTCGTTTGACATTGATGCCAATTACACCGGCAACCAACTTGACAATGCCAACGGATATGTACATATCAACAACATTTACTATGGCAACAGCAACGATAGCTTTAAATGGGAACAACTACATATCAACGCCCATAACAGCTCAAAGAAACAAGAAATTGCCATTACATCCGATTATCTAAACGGAAAGATAGAGGGAGATTTTACCCTTGCAACACTCACCCAAACATTCCGCAATATCGCCTCACAATTTATCCCGACAATAGTACCTCCGATAAGCCCTACTGCAAGCAACACG
Source organism: Barnesiella sp. (assembly GCA_045645425.1). Classification (GTDB taxonomy): domain Bacteria; phylum Bacteroidota; class Bacteroidia; order Bacteroidales; family Barnesiellaceae_A; genus Barnesiella_A. The sequence goes on along the minus strand of JAZRIS010000026.1, from coordinate 125,537 downwards.
CTACCCACCAACGACATACATTGGTACTTGAACATCAAGCCACACATCAAGATGGCTAACATACTGAAATTTCCCATTACCCTCACCGACACAGCAAGTATCGAGGGATGTATAGGCGACAGCTTGCACGTTGTAAAGTTGGATGTATCGGCACCCAATATGTGGATAGGCCTCACTCACCTCGAAAAATTGAGTGTCAATCTGGATAACAAAGATAAAGAGTTGCAACTTTCGGCACAAACCAATATTGTAAATGCCCAACAAGATGCAACACTATTTGAAGTAAAAGCATGTGCCGAGAATGATAGTATAGAAGTGGATATTAATTGGGATGCACACTCCAACCCTATCTACAACGGAAGCATCTCTCTCGATACCCAACTGTCGAAGGTAGCCAATGACAGCAACCTCAATATCAACATAGATATTCTACCTACTCAATTTACAATAAACGACACCACTTGGCACATAAAACCGGCCAATATATCTATTCAAGAAAAAAATATAAAAATAAGCGATATAGATATTTCACGTCCATCGCAACATGTTTATATCAACGGAAAAATATCGCCCAACCCTCAAGATACGCTACACGTAGATTTGAAGGAGGTCAATCTCGATTATATCTTCAATACCCTCAATATAGACTTTGTCACCTTTGGAGGTTATGCCACCGGTCGTGTCGATGTAGCCGACCTATATGGAGCAACCCCCTATATACGCACCCGCAAGCTCGACATCCGAAACTTCTCATACAACGACACCGAGTTTGGCGACCTCTCGGCATTCAGTATGCTCGACACCGAGAGTATGGGTATTCTCATTAAGGGTATTATTGCCGACAAAGAGAAGACCGAAAGTTATGTAGATGGATATATATTTCCCACCAAAGACTCATTATCCATTGCATTTGATGCAACCAACATTCCGCTGCGGTTTATCCGACCATTTATCAACACAATATTGGTAGATGCCGACGGAACAGCTTCAGGTCATCTTGTTCTTGAAGGAACGTTTGAAAAAATAACGGTGTTTGGCGATGCCTATGCCCACGACTTCTCGTTTGGTGTGCCATTTATCAACACCCGCTATCATCTTTCCGACAGTATTCACTTTGAGAAGGATAGGATATACTTTGACAATGTTACGGTATATGACATCCACAACAAGACCGCAAAGGGACGTGGAGAAATCAAGCACAAATACTTTACTCAAGTAGATTATGACATAGATATATACAATGCCGATAAGGTACTTGTATTTGACGTTGCCAAGACAACGGGCGTGCCCTATTATGGCACCATATACGGCTCGGGCAATGTCAAGGTTGTGGGCAACGAATACAACACCAATATAGGTGTAAATATGACACCTGCACGCAACTCAACCTTCTCGTTTGTCCTCACCAATACGACAAGTGCCACCGACTATCAATTCCTCACCTTCTCCAACAAACGCGAAATGCCTGTTAAAGAAGAAGTAGTGATAAGTGAGATAGACAGCCTTGTCATGCACAACAACATGCTCATGGAGAAGCGCAAGAAGGTCACACCCATCCAAAATGTCATGGACTTGAGCATCACAGCCAACATCAATCCCGACTCTGAAATAAACATTGTGATGAACGAGATAACCGGCGATAAGATGCAAGGTTATGGCGAAGGCGTGCTACGCCTCGACTTCAACACGGCCAATAACGAGATATTGATGTATGGCACCATGAATGTCAATAAAGGTACATACGACTTCAGTATCGAAGATATTATAACACGCAACTTCAAGATACACGAAGGAGGTACCGTTTCGTTCCAAGGCAACCCGCTCGAAGCGATGTTAAATATAAGTGCAACCTACTCATTGCAAGCCAATCTTGCCGACTTGGATGCATCATTTACCGGCGATAGCGAAATTACACGCACCAACGTACCTGTCAATGCCGTATTGAACATCAACGGCCCTCTGATGAAGCCCGACATTGACTTTGACATCAAATTGCCCACACTCAGTTCCGATACTGAAGACCGTGTAAACAGCATCATCAATACCGAGGAGATGATGACCCGACAAGTCATATATTTGTTGGTATTGAACCGCTTCTACACCGCCGAGTACAGCACCCAAAACCAGAGCTACAACGAATTGGGCGCAATGGCAGCATCTACAATATCATCATCAATAGGCGCTCTGATGGGACAAATAAGCGAGAATTGGACTATCTCTCCCAAACTACGCAGCGAAAGAGGCGATTTCTCGGACCTTGAGGTAGATTTATACCTGTCGAGCCAGCTTCTCAACAACCGACTTCTTTTCAATGGTAGCTTTGGATACCGCGACAGCCGATACTACACAACCAATTTCATCGGCGACTTTGACATCGAGTACCTACTCACCGAGAATGGCAACTTGCGTCTTAAAGGCTACAACCACTTTAACGACCGCAACCACACCATGCGTACAGCCATTACCACACAAGGACTCGGCCTTGTGTATAAGCACGACTTCAATACTTGGAAAAACTTCTTTGAGTTTTCCAACATAAAACTCTTTAACGAAGAGGAGTATGATGACGAGGAGGAGGAAGAAGAAGAGGAGTATGATGATGAGTACGACAACACATTACCGGCCGATACGATTGTAACCATCACTCCCGATATATTGGAGTAATCTTGTATAGACAATTCTACATCGCTTTTCTATCTCACAATCTCACATAGGGTGCACACGCATTACGCACCCTACACATACACGGCAATGTAGATACAGAAGCCCGTCATGACAATATACACCAACAGCGCAACCCATATAGGATTGCGCTGTTGGTGTATCGAATAGTTTGGAATCCAATCTTACATCGGACTCATAATCGTGTCGTTCGACAGGATTACTTTTTGTACATCTCGTCCGATACGGTGAGTACTTTACGACCTTTAGCACGACGGCTCGCGAGAACACGACGACCATTGGCGGTAGACATTCTCAAGCGAAAACCATGCTTGTTTACTCTCTTTCTGTTTGAGGGTTGAAATGTTCTTTTCATTGCCTGATATTTTTTGTGTTATTATTTTTCTATTTATCGGAGTGCAAAATTAGTTACTTTTTTTGAATATACCAACTTTTTGCGCGACTCTTTTTTCAAATATAGTCAAATTATTGGTTATGGGCGTTTTACAACACCTTGCGGCGTAACAATATAGTGCATTACCTTGTCATGAGCCTCGGCAGGGATGTGGGGCAATAATTGACAGTTGTAGCACACTCCCACGCATGTAGCAGCAGTACGCGACAATAGCCTGTCATAATACCCCTTGCCTCTACCCAATCGATTACCCGACGCATCAAAGGCTACTCCGGGTACAATAATGAGTTGCAAGAGGTCGGTATCGACATCATTTCCCGTGGGCTCCATAATATTAAATTCGCCTTGTTGCATAGCCTCTTTGGTATATTGTCTTACCACCAAATCATCGCCTATCACAACGGGCAGATATACGATTTTTCCCAACTCCACCCAACGCTCTATAACACTGTGCGAAGAGAGCTCGTCGGGCAAGGAGTGATACAGCAATATATGTTGCGCCTCGGCAAATACCGGTGTAGCCTCTACATGTTGCCACACTGCACTACTCTCGGCACTCTTTTGTTCGGGCGTAAGTGCAGCCTTGCTCTGTCGCATCATGCGACGCAAAGATGCTTTGTCCATAGTCATATCGGTTGTATTCATATCTTTGTCTTTCTTCTATGCTCATTCTTGCTCCAGAAGCTCAGGCAATTCGGGAAATGCTCTCTCTTCCTTTATAATCTTACATGCCTCCATGACAACATTGTCATCACGCATAAAGATGGGATAAAAGGCCTCGTTGCCCATAACATCGCGAGCGATGTATGCCTGCAAGAGGCGCACCAATACTTGTTTTGATATTTTTATGTCGGCATATCGGGGTGCTACTCCATTACGCTCGGCATAAGCAATAAAGTCGTTGAGCAAAAGATTGGCATCGAGCATCGCTACGAGCTCCTTATGGTTATCGGCTTCCGACAATCGGCTGCGATGAGTATCTACATACTCAAAGGCATACTTATACAGCAAGCTCTTATTTATCACATCGCTATAATAGGGTGTGACATACGATGTATCGCTGGGAATGAATATATCGGGCATGATACCGCCACCGCCATACACCGTGCGACCACCGGCTGTTGTAAATACCATATCGGTGTGTTGATGTATGCTGTCGGCACTGAAAAACTCTCCTCGGTTATAACGATTGAGAATATCCATATTATAATCCTCATCATCGCCCATACTATACTCCTTCTGTATGCAACGACCCGAAGGGGTATGATAGCGTGCTACCGTGAGGCGAACAGCCGAGCCATCGGACAACGGCAACTGACTCTGCACCAATCCTTTGCCAAATGTGCGACGACCCACTACCAATCCTCTGTCATTATCTTGTATAGCACCGGCAAAAATTTCACTTGCCGAGGCCGACCATTCATCAGTGAGTACTACGATGGGATTTTCTTTAAACGAGCCCATGCCATTGGCTACCGCATCTTCACGGGGGAAGGCACGACCTTCGGTATATACAATCAACTCACCGGCCAACATAAACTCATTGACCATATTGATTGCTGCATCCATGTATCCTCCTCCATTGCCTCGCAGGTCGATGATAAAACTCTCGGCTCCCTCGTTGCGCAATCGAGCCAAGGCTACAAGAAATTCCTCGTATGTAGTACGGCCAAATTTGCTCACCAAGATATAACCTATTTCGGGCTCTATCATATAGGCTGCATCGACACTATGCAAAGGAATATCGCCACGCTCTACATCGAAATATAAGAGTTCGCTTTGCCCCTTGCGTTGCACACCGAGTTTGACAACCGTACCCTTTGCACCGCGCAGGTTTTTCATCACTTTTTCGTTAGACATCGTTTTACCTACATACAGCGAGTCATCGACAGTAATAATACGGTCGCCGGGCAAGAGTCCGCATCGTTCCGAGGGGCCTCCGGCTATAACATCAATAACATTGATTGTATCGTTGAGCAGATTAAATTGTATTCCTATGCCCGAGAAAGAGCCTTCGAGTTCTTCATTGACACTTTCCAAATCCTCTGCCGGGATGTAGGCCGAATGAGGATCCAACTCTTGAAGGATCGATGCCATTGCATTGTCGGTGAGCTCTTTGCTATTGACACTATCGACATATTGTTGCTCGATGAGGTGCAACAACATATTGAAATTATTGCGACGGGCATACTCATAGTCATAGGTATCGTACAACTGATACTCGGATGAGCGGTTGTTCCAATTACCCACAAACATACCTATCACCAACGTTATAGAAGCCCAGAAGGGCAACCATGCGTAATTAAATTGAGGTTCTTTCATCATGGAGTTTGTTTTTCGAGGTCGGTAATGTGTATTATCTCTATACCATTGCGTTGCAACAAATCTACGCCGTCGGTATTATGATATAGTTCCGAGAAAACTACGCGACGTATGCCTGCCTGAATAATCAGCTTGGAACACTCGATACAAGGCGAACAAGTAACATACAAAGTTGCTCCTTCGCTACTATTATTACTTCTTGCCACCTTGGTTATCGCATTAGCTTCGGCATGTAGCACATAGGGTTTTGTTCGGCCATTCTCGTCCTCACATATATTTTCAAATCCGGCCGGAGTACCATTAAATCCGTCGGAAATTATCATTTTCTCTTTTACGATAAGCGCCCCTACCTGACGACGTTTGCAATAGGAGTTCTCTCCCCAAATACGCGCCATGCGTATATAACGCTCGTCAAGCAGACGTTGTTTGTTTCTATCTTCCATTCTCTATATCTTATATTACCATTATGGCATATTCGTACAAAAATACGATATTTTTGTTACAACCGCATTAAATACAACATTTTTTATACATAAGCCCCAACAATAAGGCCTTAACCTCACTGTCGGGGCTGTATATCTTTAGCCGGGTTACTATCAACGAGCAACTTTCATAGCCTCATCACCACATCTTACGATGTATATACCACGTTGCAAGCTGTTCAGGTCTATTGCATCGAAAGCTGTGGCTACCAAAACACCTTGCATGTTATATACCGCAATAAGTCCGTTGCCTGTTGCCACTCCTTGCGCATAACACAATCTCGATGTCGGCTCAATCGCCACCTTGGTGTTATCTGTATAAGTATTAACGACAATACCGAAATAGTTAAGACCGGCCGAGCCGTTTATTACCACACTGTTCTTTCCTTCGGGTACGACATAGGAGCCTTCTGTCTTACTTGTGCTACTTGACGATGCGACCACATGACCATCTATGAGCAAATCTCTACTACCCTTACTGCTGCTGGTATTGGAGAAAGCAACCTCAACAATCTGATTGGGCTCGACAGGCACTTCCATCGCAAAGGCACCTTGCAGATAAGAGCCTTTGGAACTATCCCAGCTGATGCGGACATTGCCACTGAACAGTATGCCCTCGGTCTCGGCAAAACCCAATTCGGTGGGCACGTCAAAGGCTCGGTCATAACGCTGTGTACCATCACTGTTTTTCACCCAAGCGGCATCGTTTGTTACGGCATTACGCGTGGCAGAACTCCACGCTGTAAAGTCCCATTGCTTTACTTGCTCTATTATCACATCATCGCCACCACCTTCGGTAGTACCGCCACTTGTGTTTTTTCCATCGGTAAAGGTAGGATACACCTCAACATCGCTTGTTAATCTGGCTCCTTGCATAGCCGACCATCCTGTAAAGGTGTTATCCTCTTTGACAGGCGCACCTTGCGGATATACTATCGCTGTTTGATTATAGAGAGTGGCAAAAACCTGAGTACCCTCAACATCGGCATAATAGGTGATGGTATAACCTGCCGGCGCTTCACTCTTGTGTGTAAAGGCAGCTATCTCCACCAAATTGGTTTTATAGGCCTTGATGGCACTCATGAGCGATTGTATAATATCATAGTTATTATCCTCAACTTTATTATCAAATCCCAGACAAGTAAAGTCGCCACCCTGCATACGTCCGGCCTCGGCTTTGACCTTGGCGGGTACATTGATTGCATCGTCGGGGGTATAGCTATACATCAAAGATTGATTGGTATCAAAGTTATCATACACCGTACCACCTTTGAGAGTTTTGTAGGTCGAAGGCACTTGTTCATCACGAGTAGCCGCATGATAGGCATCAAAATTATTGGCACTCACGGCAGTTGCTCCCGAACCCTCTACATTGTTTGCGGTGATATAGCTGAAATTCTTACCACACTCCACAAAGAGGTTGCCATACGACTTTATCATACCTCCATTCTCACCGGAGAATGTTCCATCGCCGGTAGCATCGGTACCTTGCAATGACGACATCATAGGACGATTGGTATTGCGATAATAATTGCTCTCGACAAATATGCTCGACCCCGTGGTAGCACCTACACCATACTTGGAAACGCCATCGTAATAGTTGTTATACACATGCACACTCATGCGACGTACACGGGGGTGGCGCGAGTCGCTGTGGTCAAACCAATTATGATGATATGATATATAATTGGGGCCTGTTTCCGACTTCATTCCGCACAAAGACATCTTACCGGCATCCCAAAAGTGAATATACGAGAATGTGACATATTGCGAGTCGTCTTTGGTATCCAACGCACCATCACCCTTGGCCTGATCGGAAGCACTACCGGCCTTGCCATAGAATATATCGCAATGGTGTACCCACACCTTTACCGACTCTTTGAGCGAAATACCATCGTCATTGAAGAGCATAACACCCAAGTTGCGCACCTCGACGTTATTGGCTTTTACCAATACCAATCCCCAATCGCTCAAGTAGGCATCATTTCCCACACCCTCAAAGGTGATATGCAAGGGGATATTGTTGGCCTTGCCTTTGATTTGCATAGCATCGGCATCTCCATAGAGCTGACTGCTGGTCATGCTTATATTACCAATAAAACGTATGGCGAGAGGACGTTTTTCCAAGCCCTTTTCGTAGCCTTTCAATATATTGCCCAAGCCGGTCAATGTGGTTTCGCTCTTGCCATTGAGTATGGGTAGCGCTACTTTATCGACATTGGTATTGTCAATATAGAGTATGCGTGCATCGCTCTTGAGAGTACCATCATTGTTGTATGCTCCCACTGCAACACCATCCTTATGGGCAAATCCTGCACGGTCATAGTTCTTTACCGTTACACTCTGCGAGATTGCTTCGCTATGCGAGAGAGGTGCACCATTCTGTGTAGCTTCTATTTTAAATTGGTAGTCACCGGCTGCAAGTCCCAACACATCGGCTCGGCCATAATAGCCATAGTTGCGTATCAACTGCTCATCGAGTTGTGTCCACTCTGCGCCCGATACAGGCTTGACATATACATTATACATATCGGCTCCATCATAATGCTCCCATGTAAGGAATGCACTTTCATACCAGCCTTCAACATGTTTAATGGTTACTTGCGCACCCGACAACATATAGGTGGCAAGCATCAGTAACAACGTCGCAATCTTGTTTTTCATCTCTTTTCTTATATTATTATCAACAGGAGTGTCCATCGGCATGCTCATACGCATCGCATAACACACTCTTTTTCAATGTACAAACATACAATATTTATCGCAAGTGCAATATACTGTTTATACACTATTTTATGTAATATATGAGCCTTATTTACAATTACAACGACTATGGGCGTTGCATGGGCTCACTACTCCACTATATCTGCAATGATACGAGGTATGTTTGTATTGTCCAGCCAGCCTTTATTGACAAAAGCATCGGCTCCGACACCTATGGCAAACAGGGGTACAGGATTGCCGCTATGACTATATGTTGTCCATCCTACACCATACTTGATAGAATATATCTGAAAGATAAGATTGGTAAAATGGTCGAATGTTGCATACAACGTCTTGACATCTTTGGTGCGACTATCCATCACATCCTGCAAAGCAGCCATGAGAGCCTCTTCTTCTTGCATGGTTAAAGGTATAGATGCACCCAATCCGAGTTTTTCTTCCATCAAGGTACGCACATCGCTCCATTGGGCTTTACCGGCCATCGACTTGAGAAGTTGTTGCAGAGCATTACCAAACTCCCCTTTCGAGATGCGAGCATACTGCATGTTACTCAAAGCAGGAGCTTTACTTCCCTCAACACCAAGAGCCAAACCGCCGGTTTCGTGATCGGCAGTAATCACTATGAGTGTTTCATCGGGATGTTGCAAATAGAACTCATAGGCCTCACGCACAGCTTTGTCAAACTCGCGCATCTCGCCCAACAAGCCCGATGGGTCGTTACCATGTCCCATGTGGTCTATTGCTCCACCCTCGACCATCATAAAGAAGCCTTGAGGAAATCGCTTATTAAGAAATTCTATTCCTGTACTCACCATTTGTGGCAATTCCATATCGCCATTGTCACCATCTACGGCATAACCTATGCGGTTTTCGGTTGTAGTATCACTGTCGAGCCACAATACTTGTTGCACCTCGTCGGCAATATTATATCCGTCACGGCCTCGCAACAATATGTAACCGGCGGCCTCATACTCGGCAAACACATTGCCTTGTTTATGAGCTTTCACGCCATAAGGATCACGAAAATAGGCACCTGCCAACATATCAAACCCCGACTCAGCACCCTGACGCGCAATCTCATAGTAATCATGGCGAGAAGGACGAGAAGCATAAAATGCAGCCGGGGTCGCATCGTCGATGCACACACTTGTCATGATGGCAACACCTCGTCCGGCATCTTTCATACGCTTGGCTACCGAGTAGAGCTGCAAGGTATCGGCATCCATACCTATCATACCGTTGCGCGTCTTACTGCCACAGGCAAGTGCCGTACCCGCAGCCGCCGAGTCGGTTATGTCGCTATTGGCCGAATAGGTAGATACAATGCCGGCAACAGGATAGTCATAAAAATGAATGCTCGTATCATTGATACTCTTGAAATAGGTACGCAATGTTTGCACCTGCCCCAATCCCATTCCATCGCCTATGAAGTAAAAGATATACTTGGGAGTAGTTGCATACACAGCAACAGAGAGCAACAATATTATAGAGAGCAGTATTTTTCGCAGATGTTTCATAGATAAATGTTTTATTATAAGGTTTATAGATTATTCTTACACTCTATTATTCTCGGGCACGGCGCATATAGTGTCGCAATACCTTGGCATTAACTGCCGCCGGTGTTGTTATGCGCAATATTGCAGGTTTCTCTCTTTCGGCAAAAAATTCAGGAAGAACATCTTGCAGAGTTTGGGCATCGTCGGCATGAAAATATCTAAATCCATGCAGTTGAGCATATCCCTCAATAGGTTGCCTATATTGCACCTCAAAACACTCCTCCAATTCGGGCAAATCGGATGGGCCTTTGATAAATCGGAAGATACCGCCTCCCCCATTATCTATAACAACTATCTTGAAACGAGGCGAAGCCAATCGGGTAGCCAAAGCACCTATATCGTAGCCAAAACTCATATCACCCGTAATGAGCAGATGCACAGCATCATCAACCATAGATGCGCCCAAAGCCGTTGAAGTAGAGCCATCTATACCACTCACGCCCCTATTGCAATATACAACATCGAGTTGTGGTGTATCAAAGAGTTGCGCATAACGAATAGATGTCCCGTTGGAAAGATGCAACACAGTGCGAGGCGGAATAGCCGGCAACAACGTTGCAAAGGCAAGCAAATCGCACCATGGAGCAGCATCGACAACACGATTGTGCAGGGCTGTTGCCACTATTTCACGATCGTGCCACAAATGGGCATAGGTCGATACCGAAGGACGACACATGGGAGCAATCTGCGCCATCATTGAAGCGGCATCAATCTGCAAGCGATGAGTCAAACACTGCATCGTATCTATGATGCGACTTTCATTACCTATACGCCAATGCTCGGCCGGTGCATATTGTCGCAGAAATTCCTTAATCATACGAGAAACCGGAGCACCGCCTATGGTAATGAGTAGTTGCGGAGCAAAATCGGCCTTCTCGCTATTATCTATAACGGTAAGTACACGGTCGATAGTGGGAATAAAAGCCTCGTCGCGCATATTGGCAATGCTCTCTGTAAGGACTACCACTTGCGGTAGTTGTGCCAAGACCTTCAAGGCCTCTTGCAATTCACGAGAAGGAGTGCTCATCGTAGCCAATACCATCACTTTGGAGCTATTGGATAGCGTATTTGCCAACATTGCAGCATCGGCCTGCGACAAGCATTGAAGCGGACGTATATCGGTCACACGCATGGGATTGTCGGGTATCACATCGGCCACCGAACAGAGTGCCCCACCCAATGGAACATTGATGTGAACAGGGCCACAAGAGGGAGTGAGGGCATTTAACAAAGCCTCGTTGATGAGTCGTCGTGCATGCCACAAGGAGGTATCATCCTCACGAGTAGGAATATGGAACGATTGCTTGACAATGGCAGCCAAAGCCCCTTGCTGACGTATGGTCTGACTATCATCTTGGTCAATCCACTCGTCGGGTCGGTCGGCCGATATGACGATAAGAGGCACTTGCCTATAATAGGCCTCGGCCACTGCAGGAGCATAGTTGAGCAAGGCCGTGCCCGAAGTACATACCACCGCTACCGGCTCTTGACTATGTGTAGCCATACCCAGAGCCACAAATGCCGCAGTGCGCTCATCTACCACCACATGATGTTCTATCGCCTTCTCACGGGCAAATGCCACCAACAAAGGAGCATTGCGCGAGCCGGGCGACAATACTACCCTACGCACTCCATGCGCCACGCACAAGGCAACCAACTGCCTGCATACTGTATATGAGGTATTCTCCATAATCTCTATCTATTGAAATGCCGAAAGCAGCGTTTGCGACTTGGCACATGTTTCGTTCCATTCATCCCGGGCAACAGAATGTGACGTGAGCCCGCCGCCTACATACAAGCGAACGTGTTGATTGTCAAACTCCATACTGCGCAAATTAACAAACATTCCGCAACAACCATCGCTCGTTGCCTCGCCCAAGTATCCGCCATAGTATCGTCGATCGTGCAACTCGGACAACACAATAGCTTGCATGGCTTGTCGTGTAGGCGTTCCTGCCACAGCAGGTGTGGGATGCAAAAGTTGCAACAATTTGTCACGCAAGGAAGGTTGATGAGAGGTAACAATATCAAAATGGGAACAGAGATGTTCTACTTGTGCCGCTTGTTTGGTATAAGTACGCACACTCACATCATCCATACCACACGACTGCAATATATCTGTTATATAACGAGTTACATAATCTTGCTCCTCTCGCTCTTTACTACCCCATGGGGTTGTTGTACCCACCGGTCGTGTACCGGCCAGTGCCATTGTTGCATAACCACTTGGCTGCGAAGAGAGCAATACCTCGGGTGTTGCGCCTATCCATTGGCACACACCGGGATATGCGACAATAAAAACATAGGCCGAGGGATAAAGAGAGGATAAACGCACGAAATAGTGAGGCAAAAAATTCTTTGTATCACACGGGCGGGTGATAGTACGAGAGAGCACAACCTTCGACAACTCTCCGGCTTGCATCCGCTGCACCAGCGACTCAACTGTGCGAATATATGACTCGTAATCGGTATCGTGTAGTGGCAAGTTTTCTACTTTGACATTGCGTATAGGCTCACGCTTTATCACATCAATATCCGAGGCAAATGTATCGGGTATGATGGTAAATACAGGAGAATTGCCATGAATATCGAAAGGAACGACACGAAATCCATCGGCTACACCATGATAGGGCATCCCCTGCAACTGTGCGCCAAACCGGCACAACTCCTCTCCCGGATAACGGCACACATAGAAAGGCACATTTTTCTCCAAGCAGCAAGCGATGAGTTCACTTGCAATATCTACAGAGCAATATGGTGCGCAATCGTTCATCTTATCAACAAGGACGGGCTATCAAATCAAAGGGCATTGCCTCTATGATTTCCACATCGCAGAATGTGCCCGGGGTCAGTTTACGACTCTTTTCTATAAGCACTTCATTATCTACCTCCGGCGAGTCATACTGCGTACGCGCCACATAGTAGTCATCTTCTTCTCTATCTACAAGCACTCGCTGTATAGTACCCTGTTTGGCAGCATTGATTTCGGCAGCCACCTCTTCTTGCAAGGCCATGAGGCGGTCGAGTCGTTGTTGCTTTATATCATCGGCAATATCATCGGCATAATGCCTTGCCGCATAGGTTCCTTCCTCCTCACAATAGGCAAAGGCACCCATCCGTTCAAATCGGGCGTCGCGCACAAACTGCATCAACTCCTCAAAGTCCTGCTCACTCTCACCGGGATGTCCCACCATGAGAGTAGTGCGCAGATGTATTCCGGGCACCTCGCGACGTATGCGTTCGATAAGGTTGTAGGTATCTTGCTTGGTCACATGGCGCAACATCTTGTCGAGCATATTGTCGCTAATGTGTTGCAGAGCTATATCAAGGTACTTGCACACATTGTCATGGCGTGCCATAACAGGAAGCAAATCATAAGGAAATCCGGCCGGATAGGCATAATGGAGGCGTATCCACTCTACACCCTCTATTTGGGCCATACTGTCGATGAGTTGCGCCAAGCGGTTTTCGCCATACAAATCCTCACCGTATGAAGAAAGGTCTTGTGCTATAATCTGAAATTCCTTTACGCCCTCCGACACCAATGTGCGCACCTCGTCAAGAATTTGCTCCATAGGATAGGATTGGAAGCGACCTGTAATGAGCGGAATAGCACAATAGGAGCAAAATCGGTTGCAACCTTCGGCTATTTTTATATAGGCATAATGGGGAGGTGTTGTGAGTATGCGAGCGGTAGAGCAAACAACGTCGCTATGTCCCAAGTCGGCCAAAAGAGTTTCCCAATCAAACTTGCCATAGAAGCGATCGACCTCGGGTATCTCCTCGGTAAGCTCCTGACGATAGCGTTCCGATAGGCAACCCATAACAAAAAGTTTGCCTATGCGACGGCGCTTCTTGGCATCGGCAAGTTGCAAAATCATCTCGATACTCTCTTCCTTGGCATCACCTATAAAGCCACAAGTATTCACAACGACAATCTCACCCGTCACACGCTCGGCATCATGAAAGACCTCATAGCCGGCATCGGCAAAACGACGCATCAGTCGCTCCGAATCGACAAGATTCTTGGAGCAACCCAGCGACACTATATCTACCCTGTTACGCTTCATATCAATCGGCAAAAAGCGTATCGACAAAGGCAGCACGACGGAACATTTGCAAGTCTTCCATGCCCTCGCCAAGGCCTATATATTTTACAGGAATTTTAAATTGGTCTGATATACCTATTACCACACCACCTTTGGCGGTACCATCAAGTTTGGTAATTGCCAATTCATTCACCTCGGTAGCGGCAGTAAACTGCTTGGCTTGCTCAAAGGCATTTTGTCCGGTAGAGCCGTCAAGCACCAAGAGAACTTCATGCGGTGCATCAGGCAACACCTTGGCCATGACATTCTTTATCTTGGTAAGCTCATTCATCAAGCCTATCTTGTTGTGCAAACGACCGGCGGTATCAATGATTACCACATCGGCATTATTTGCCTTGGCCGAGCTCAATGTATCGAAAGCGACAGATGCAGGGTCGGAGCCCATTTTTTGTTTGACAACAGGCACGCCTACTCGATCGCCCCAAGCCACCAACTGCTCAACTGCAGCAGCACGAAAAGTATCGGCGGCACCCAGATATACCGAATAGCCTTTTTTCTTATATTGATAAGCCAACTTTCCTATCGTAGTTGTTTTACCGACACCATTCACGCCCACTACCATTATTACATAGGGACGCTTATGGGCAGGAACCGAAAATTCTTCCTCATCATCCTCACCCGTTTCGGTGAGCAATGCTGTAATTTCCTCGCGCAAGATGCGATTGAGCTCCGAGGTGCCCAGATACTTGTCACGAGCCACGCGCTCCTCAATGCGAGCAATAATGCGCAAAGTGGTATCAACACCCACATCGGAGGTTATAAGCACCTCTTCGAGATTATCCAATACATCATCATCAACGCGATCCTTACCGGCAACAGCGCGAGCCAATTTCGAGAATACACCCTCTTTGGTCTTGGAGAGCCCCTTATCGAGCGTCTCTTTTTTCTCTTTGCTAAAGAAATTAAACCAAGCCATATATCATTTATTTAGTTATTCAATACTATTGAGGCACAATATGCCAAATTCTATGCAAAAGTACGAAAAACAGGATATAAAAAAAACTTCCATGCACAAAAAATTGTACATGGAAGTTATATAACTTGTATATAATCTATCAAAAATGAAGATTACGCTTTCAAAGCAGCTTCAACGTTCTCTTTGAGAATAATTTCCTCTTGGAACATATAGGCACCGGTCTTGGGCGATTTCACCACTTTGATTACTTTCGCATAAGCACGGCTATCGCCTTTTTGCAAGGTTGCAACGGTTTTCTTTGCCATGGGTCAGACCTCCTTATTATTTAATTTCTTTGTGAACTGTTACTTTTCTGAGGATGGGGTTGTATTTTTTCAACTCCAAACGCTCGGTGGTATTCTTACGATTTTTGGTTGTAATATAACGCGAAGTGCCGGGCATACCACTTGCCTTGTGCTCGGTGCATTCGAGAATTACTTGCACTCTATTACCTTTAGCTTTCTTTGCCATATTAGTTCATCATTTTTATTTCGGTTAAATACCCTTTCTCGACTGCATACTTAATGGCAGCGTCCAAGCCCATCTTGTTGATGAGGCGAAGACCGGCAGCCGAAATGTTGAGGCGGATCCAGCAGTCTTGCTCTACCCAATAGAATTTCTTGCTAAAGAGGTTAACATTGAAACGGCGTTTCGTGCGACGTTTCGAGTGCGAAACGTTATTGCCAACCATAGCTTTCTTACCAGTAATTTGACAAATCTTTGACATCGCTATTTTTTCTTTTTTAGTTTACTTTTCCAACTTTCACAAAACAGTGTGCAAATTTACAGCATTTTGTATTACCGTCCAAATTTTAGACCACAAAAAATTATTTTTCTTTTTTCGGCCTATTATAGAGCATCACGACGGATTTAACAATCTGCGCAAATTTACCATACCTATTTGCGTATCAGAGAGTTAAGTACTCTCCTTACCTTTTCGGTGGTGCAAAGATACATATTTTATTGCAATTATCCATGATTTACACCATCATATTGAAATATTTTTTTGCAACCGCACTTTTCTTGGAGCGACAAATCTCAATCAAAAAATTGTACAAAATTATTTTTATCGCATAGAACGATGCCATTGCCACTATACTTTCGCATGAAAAATTATTGTTACTCTATGAAAAATAATCGCATCACTTTTATTGGCACATCCAACAACAAGGCCCTCAGAGCCACGCAAGCCGGCGAATGTTCTCACACCGTCAATTTGCAACGTCACAACGACACGCTATACCCATGCAGCAATTACAGTCCTGCCGCAAGTGTATGGGGCGACCGCGACATACGCTATATACATGCTTGCAACACGGTGCGCCACATCATATCGGCCGAAGGATGCTCGCTATATCACGAATCGGATATTGTAGGCGATGATATTATTCCCATCAACACTCATCTTATTACCCTCGATGATGCTCCTTGCAGTATATGCTCGTTGGGCAATACGCTTATTGTAACAACAAAAAAAGATGTTGTTTACATTGCATATCGCTCCGATGCCTATAAAGTGCTGGGCAGCAAGCTACCCATCCCGGGCATTATGTTTAGAGAAAAACTTGTTGGCACATATTCTTACGACACGCCCAAGGAGAGATACATCGGATGTATAGACGATCCCTCGGAAACCGATTTTGAAAATTTTACCAACCACATCATGGGCCCCATATTCAAGACGCGCGACGAGATACACCAAAATCATGCCTTCTTTGAGCCGGTGATGATACGATATGCCTTGCGTATGTTCGATGGCTCTCATATCATGCCCTCTCCTCCCATACTTATAGGACTTTACAATTACATCGACCTGCTCAAGGAGCGTTATCTCCGACTCGATTATTACGACACCTCCGACACCACTCAACTATTGAGCGATTACATCGTTTGGGGCGCATTGGGTATTGAGTATATGATTGATGATACCGACTTGAAAGATTGGAAAGACATTATTGTAGGTATTGATATTTTTGTTTCAAAGGAGATACCTTTGCTCCTCAACGAAACCATAAAAAACGGTATTTACGAGGACATACATAACAATAAGACTCAATTTCGGTATAAATACAAAGTACCCATTCAAGACTCATCCTTTATAGAGCAACACGTTTTTAACGAAACGCTCTTCTACTATCTCACTACTATCGATAGCAAGGACATTGTCCCCTACCAAGTACAGCTCCTAAAGCATGACACCAATCCCACTGAGATAATATATCGTCCTACGCTCCAAGTAGATACATCGAGCCTTGCAACAATAGGCGCACAACACACATTTGTGTATAACAACAGGGTACACTTGGCCGATATTTTCTACTCTTATTTCAAGGGATACAACCCCATGACTTTCTGTACCGAATGTAACGAAAAAAACAGCAATGCAATGATGCGCATTTGCGCCCAAATATCAAACATCAACGGTGGAACAAACGAAGTTGCCACCTACATGTCGGTACCCTTTTTCAACGGTCGCATATCGCCCATTATTTCATACCCCGACAGCAATGCCACTTCGATGGATATACGCATCAGGTATGATGGGTATGAATATCACAAAACATTTGTCCTGAAAGCCTGCGATATGGAAAATAGAGCTACATACGTTGCCCCCAAAGCGATGAATATGGACATAAACGAATGGGATAAGACGCTGCTTGACATCGACAATCTCGAAGATTTTCCCACCTCATCATATACATTTTCGCTCAATCAACGCAACAAAATGATTGTGTCGGAGTTGAATAATCCGTTTCTCTTTCCCGACGAGCTCACTTATTATATATCCGATGGCATCATCAATGGTATTGCAAGCACCACAGCGGCTCTATCTCAAGGTCAGTTTGGAGAATTTCCGCTCTACATTTTCACCAACAAAGGCATTTGGAGCATGCAACAGGGCAACGGCGCTGTCTGTTATTCAAGATGCACACCTATCAGCAACGAAATATCGCACGAAGGTGCACTCATTCTTCCTACCGACAGGGCTATCATCTATCTTTCGGGCAAAAACCTCTCTGTCATTACAGGTTCCGAACGAAAGATACTGCTTCCCCTCGCCGAGTTGGAGCCGTACAATTTCAACAGCACGCTCCCTGCGTTATTGAAGGATATTCCTGCCGGACTCAAGGACAATACCCCTATTCTGCAATACATCGATAAGGATGTCATGGCGGCATACAATCACACAAAGGAAGAACTTATTCTATGCAACAAGAAATTCTCCTATTGTTGGATTTTACACATCCCTTCGCGACACTTGTATCGTTGGGATATCCCTCTGCGGGCTATCATCGGCAATGGCGAGAAACTATTGGCTCAAAGTAACAATAATATTATATACGACCTCAACAAAGAAACGAAGTCTATCTCAAACATACTGCTCATTACCCACCCCATACAACTCGCACCCGACATGTACACCCGATTGCGGCAAGTCGTGTGGCGCATGCAAACAACTCATTGCCTTGTTTCTCTATACGTTTTGGGGGCACATGAGCCCGACGGCACATACAAAACTATCTTTCACTCCGATTTTGAAGGCGAGAGCATGGGGCACTTACCCTTGCGCATCTTCTCGGCTCCTTATAAATATTATCGACTGATTTTATCGGGCATAGTATCTCCCGATTTTACGCTCGATTGCGCCGATATTGCCTATGATATTGTCGAGAACAACAAGTTGAGATAGAAAACCACATTATTGGGCATACCCCTACATACGCTTTACCTTGCCCGAAGAGGTCTCTGCAAACTTCTCTACAAAACGCACCTCGCGAGGTTGCTCGTAACGCGATAACAGCTGCGACAAACCCTCCTGCAGTTGCTCCATAGCCAACTCGTTATAGGGCTTGCCCTCTATAACCAAGACTATACGTTGCCCCAATCGCTCATCCGATGCCGAGGTTATGTAAAAGCGTTCGGTGAGTATTGGGGCTATCTTGGCCTCCAACTGCTCGGCGCAAAATTTCAACCCGCCACTCATTATAACATGGTCGTAACGACCCAACCACACAAAATGTTGCTCATCGACAATCTCTACCACATCATTGGTAACAAAGGTGTTTCCACTGAGTTGGGGGGCATGTATAATGAGGCAATTACGACTATCGGTGGCAAAACGCACATCGCCAATGGCTGTATATAGCCTCTCGCCTACCTTGCGCAAGGCTACATGCGATACGGTTTCGGTCATACCATAGGTCACAAACACATCGTTGGGCAAGGCTGTCAGTTGCCGCTCTACTGCCTCATCGAGCGGTGCTCCACCCACCAGCAATGTTCGTATGTGCGATAATGACTCCTCTCCTGCAGGCGTGCGCAACGTTTCGTACACTTGCATAGGTACCATCGCTGCCATATCTATGGGCACATTTACACCTTTCAATGGCGATGACGAGGGGGGCACAACAACAAGGTGCGCACCGGCCTCAATAGCTCGCACTATCATCATCTTTCCGGCAATGTAGGAGGGCGATAGGCAGAGCAACAAGGTAGATTGCGCATCTATTTTCAGGAAACTATTGGTCAATCTCGCCGATGCTTGCATGTCGCTCTTATACAGAGCAATAGTCTTGGGCACTCCGGTTGAGCCCGATGTATGACCCTCGATACAAGGAGCATCATTGTACCACTCTTGCAAGAATGTCACAACATCATCACTCACCTTGCCCCTCATGGCAACAAGTGAGGTATATATATGATTGTTTATCTTTATCTCCATTGCAACGCAGGATAGCACCACTCGCCTGCAGGGTAATAGGTGAGCACCTCACCTTGCTGCCTCAGTGGTGAAGGAATATTATTGGTATATAGCGCACCTGTGCCCAATCCTTGTGGCATGGCAGTATGCAACGAGGCTGTATAACGAGCTATGGCCGACAGTCCCACATTTGATTCCAAGGCCGACGTTATCCACCAACCCACATTGCATTCGGTGGCTATCTTGCGCCAAATATCGCTTCCCGACAAGCCCCCTGTCAGCGAGGGTTTGAGCACAATATAGTGTGGTTTTATCGTATCTATGAGCCGGCTTGCAATCTCGGCCGTAACCCTGCGGCAAGCCACCAGCTCTTCATCAAGAGCTATGGGTATAGGCGTATGGGCACATAATCGAGCCATCTCTTCCCATTGCCCGGCCTTGATGGGTTGCTCTATCGAGTGCAGGTCATACTGCGACAAAGCATCCAACTTACCCGGAGCATCGTGCGGTGTAAATGCGCCATTGGCATCTACACGCAACTCTATCTCATTGCGAGAGAATCGACTACGCACAGCACGCAACAGGTCAAGTTCGGCATCAAAGTCTATTGCACCTATTTTGAGTTTCACACAACGAAATCCGGCCTGCAACTTCTCCTCTATGCGTTGCAACATGGTTGCTTTATCGCCCATCCACACAAGTCCGTTGATGGTGATAGGTTGTTCTCCGGCATCAAATAGAGAGGGATAGTCGGGCCAACCATGCAACTCCTGCCATGCAGTTTCAAACCCAAATCGGATAGAAGTCCAATCGGCAAGTTGATGCAATACCTCTTCAAAAGGTATCATCCCCACGCTTCGACAAGCACGAGCCAATACGGCCTCATATTCGGGGCAATCGTCCGAGCCCAATCCTCTGAACAAGGCACACTCTCCCCACCCGACACGTTCGGGACAAGCATCATCGTATAATTGCAACATATAACAATCCTTATACGTCATGACACCTCTCGATGTGCCGCTCGGCTCCTTAAAGAGCAAGCGATAGGGAGCATACCTCGCTCGTAACATCTATTAGGGGAATTTGGGAAATTGTTGGAAATCGGGGTCACGTTTTTCGAGGAAGGCACGCTTGCCCTCTTGTGCCTCTTCCATGAGATAGAACATGAGAGTTGCATCACCGGCAAACTCCATCAAACCACGTTGTCCGTCAAGCTCGGCATTCAAGGCGCGCTTGATCATACGCACGGCCATAGGGCTGCGTTTCAAGATAGTTTCGCACCACTCAACGGTTTCATCCTCCAATCGGTCAAAGGGCACAACTTTATTTACCATACCCATCTCCTCGGCCTCCTTGGCACTATATTGACGGCACAAGAACCATATTTCGCGGGCTTTCTTCTGTCCCACTATACGAGCCAGATACGACGAGCCGAAACCGCCATCGAAACTACCTACTTTAGGTCCTGTCTGTCCGAAGCGGGCATTCTCCGATGCAATAGTCAAGTCGCACACCAAGTGCAACACATGACCGCCGCCGATGGCATAACCATTGACCATTGCAATAACAGGCTTGGGCAATGAGCGTATTGCCTTGTGCAAGTCGAGCACATTGAGGCGCGGCACACCATTATCGTCGATGTATCCGCCCACACCCTTGACATTCTGGTCGCCTCCCGAACAGAATGCCTTGTCGCCGATACCGGTAAATACAACAACGCCTATATCGGCGCGTTCACGACAAATAGCCATTGCGTCGAGCATATCAAAGTTGGTCTGCGGACGGAAGGCATTGTACACCTCCGGACGGTTTATTGTTATCTTGGCTATACCGCCATATTGTTCAAAGAGTATATCGCTATACTCTTTTATCGTTTTCCATTCTCTTGTTGCCATAGTTATCTTTGTTAAGTATTATCTACTATAATTATTGTTGCCTCCAAAGTTACAAATTTTTTATTACAAACAAACACTAAGCTGCGATAAGCACCCGCTTCTTACGCTCTACACACAGTACAAACAAGAAGTATTCATCGCAACTGACACAGCGAAAAATTTTATCCAATAAAAATCGCCTTTAAATAACACTTTATATAAGGCATTTTTTGTAAGTTTGCACTCATAAATATAATTAATTCAATCATACCAAAAACATGCTTACAATAGACCGTATTCGTCACGCTGCCGAAGTATTGAGTAGTGTTGTTAGACGTACCGATTTGATACGCGCTCCTCGTATCAACTGTGATAGCGAAATTTATCTTAAGACCGAAAATCTCCAAGTAACAGGCTCATTCAAGGTAAGAGGTGCATATTACAAAATATCGCAACTCACCGAGGAAGAGAAAAAGCGCGGTGTAATAGCATGCTCGGCAGGCAACCACGCACAAGGTGTTGCTCTTGGAGCGACAAAGAACGGTATCAAATCGCTCATATGTCTTCCTGCCGGTGCTCCCATTTCAAAGATTGAGGCTACCAAGCGACTCGGTGCCGAAGTATGTCTTGTCAATGGCGTATATGACGATGCCTATGCCAAGGCTTTGGAATTGAGAGATCAACACGGATATACATTCGTACACCCCTTTGACGATGAGTTGGTTATTGCCGGACAAGGCACTATCGGATTGGAAATCATCGAGCAACTTCCCGATGTAGAGGCTGTTATTGTTCCCATCGGTGGCGGTGGTCTTATCTCGGGTGTAGCTCTTGCACTCAAGACCCTCAAACCCGACATCAAGATTTATGGTGTACAAGCAGCCGGCGCTCCCAGCATGGAAATTTCGGTTAAAGAGAACAAGATTATCCGCCTCCCCTCTGTATCTACCATTGCCGATGGTATTGCAGTGAAAGAGCCCGGTGTAAACACATTTAAATATTGCTGCGAGTATGTAGATGAGATAGCATCTATCACCGACGAAGAGGTTGCAACCGCCATTCTCACTCTCATCGAGCAACACAAGATTATTGCCGAGGGTGCCGGTGCTATTGCGGTGGCTGCTGCGATGCTCAACAAGTTCCCCATCAAGGGCAAGAAGACTGTATGTCTTGTATCGGGCGGTAATGTCGATGTACCCATCCTCTCGCGCGTGGTTAAGACCGGTTTGACTCATGTAGGTCGTTCGGTGGGCTTGAAAGTAGAATTGCCCAACAAACCCGGCAAACTTCGCGAGATACTCGCTGTTATTGCCGAGCACGGCTCTAACGTACAACGCATTAAGCTCAAAGACAGCTCGACACATGGTGGCTATGCCGAGATACGCCTCGAAACACGCAACCACGAGCACATTGCCGAGATTAAGGCTGCATTGACCGAGCTTGGTTACAATATTATATAAGAAATAATATCACACTATCATAAAGACAGCGGTGCGCCCATAGAGAGGTGCACCGCTGTCTTTTCCTACAATAGTTGTAAGTATTGAAACAAAGCCCTATATATCGAGGCCTTGTTCTCGACACTCATCGGATAGGCTCGTGATGACGACGGCATACGATAGAGTCGCACCGGCCGTCCTTGGCACATACCCTCGCAATATCCGCCTACGGTGGGTCTATCTACATGCAATACACTGCACAAGGCTTCGGTAGCCTTCTCTCCGGTAGTAACAATGGTGTGACATTGCGGCAATCGCTGCAACA
The DNA here is from genome assembly GCA_045645425.1 of Barnesiella sp. Classification (GTDB taxonomy): domain Bacteria; phylum Bacteroidota; class Bacteroidia; order Bacteroidales; family Barnesiellaceae_A; genus Barnesiella_A. Next base: position 101,973 of record JAZRIS010000026.1, on the reverse strand, counting down.
AAGAGGGCACATCGGTAGGTGTTACCACCTCCAAGTACTTGTCCGAGGCATTGTCCTTGAGGCGTCGCACCTCATAGGCTGCATCATAGAGCGCAATGCCTTTTTCGTGGCAAAAACTCACTACTCGGTCGTAATCAAAACGTTTCTCGGCCTTGACTTCAAAGTGGTGCTTATCGGCAAAGAAAATCAACCCCATGATGCGCCACATATCGTTGATATAATTGGGATAAAAAAACTCCATCGACCAACGATTGCGCTTGGGAGGAAAACTGCCCAACATGAGCACACGAGCATGAGGAGGCAGGAATGGTGGCAAAGGATGTCGCTCAATCATATAGCAGTGACAAGATAGTGTATGCAACAATAAATGCACAAAGATAGCAAGAGAGCCACAACATACTCGATGATGTGGCCCTCTTACCGATGTTTATATCAGATTAATAGTTCTTAAGACCTGTGTTGAGGAACTCCAAGAAGTGATCTACATCCTTATCGAAGGCATAAGAGCCTGTGAGAGGATTACCCTCATTGTCGAGAATAACGTAGAAAGGTTGAGCATTTGCACCAAATTTGTAACGTTGCAAGAAGCTCCACTTGTCACCTACAGTCTTTAAGGTACGTTTTTGACCATTCTCTACCACTTCCATGGGCACGGCAAGAGGAGTCTTGTCATCGACATAGAGCGATACAAGGATATAATCCTCACGCATGATGTCGCGCACCTTGTCGTCGGTCCATACCGATGCTTCCATCTCACGGCAGTTTACACAACCATAGCCTGTGAAATCCACCAAGACGGGCTTGCCTGCTTGCATAGCAGCTTGCATACCTTGGTCATAGTCGTGATACTCGGCCTCAACCTCATCAACATAGAGGCTGAAATCTTGGGTGTACATGGGAGGAGCAAAAGCACTCACAGCTTTGCAAGGAGCACCCCACAAGCCGGGAACCATATAGATGGCAAATGCAAATGAAATCATAGCCAAGAAGTAACGAGGAACCGATACATAGGGGAGCTCGTCATCGTGGGGGAATTTGAGTTTGCCTACCAAGTAGAAGCCCAACGAAGCGAAGATTACAATCCACAAAGCGAGGAATGTAGGACGGCTGAGCAATCCCCAACCATAAGCGAGGTCGGCAACCGAGAGGAACTTCAAAGACAAAGCAAGCTCGATAAAACCAAGCACAACCTTGATGCTGTTCATCCAACCGCCCGAACGAGGAGCCGACTTGAGCATTGAGGGGAAGAGTGCAAAGAGTGTGAAAGGCAATGCCAAAGCAACAGCAAAACCAAACATACCCATAGTGGGAGCTATGATAGAGCCGGTAGTAGAAATCTCAACCAACAAGAAGCCGATAATAGGACCTGTACAAGAGAAAGATACAAGAGCCAAAGTAAAGGCCATGAAGAAGATACTCAAAAGACCTGTTGTTGTTTCGGCCTTGCTATCCATAGCGTTACTCCAAGATGCGGGGAGTGTAATCTCGAATGCACCAAAGAACGAAGCAGCAAACACAACCAACATCAAGAAGAAGATGATATTGAAGATAGCGTTGGTAGAGAGAGCATTCAAGGCACTTGCACCAAAGATGAGAGTCACAAGAAGACCCAAAGTAACATAGATAACGATGATGAAAATACCATACAATACAGCATCGCGAATACCTTGAGAACGATCTTTAGAGCGTTTCAAGAAGAAGCTCACAGTCATGGGAATGATAGGCCATACACAGGGAGTGAACAAGGCAACCAAACCACCAACAAAACCGGCAAAGAAGATAGCCAACAAAGATTGGCTTGCACCGGCATCCTCGGCAGCGGCAGTTCCGGCTTGACTGAGTTGCTCGATAACGGGAGTCCACAAAGGATTGGCTACGGCTGTTTCTTCAGCAGCGGCTTCCTCTACGGCAACAGCACCTTTTGAGTAGCTGAAGGGCGACTCAACAGGCATACAAGCACCTTCGGTACAAGATTGACCTTCCAAAAGACCTTCAATGCGATAATTCTCGGGATCGGCAATTTTAAGACGTTGTACAAATTGACCTACATTTGAGAAGTAGTTTACATCCATCTCAAACATAGCGTCATACTCGGTGTGAACCTCACCCACACTTTGCAATGTGCCATCCAATTCCACACCCTCCATTACATCAATGCGCAATGCAGCAGGCATAGGACCGTCTTGAGGTACGTCGGTAGTGTACAAGTGCCAACCCTCTTCGATAGTAGCATTAAAGACCAACTCGGCCTCGGTTTCCGACACCATTTTCAACTCTTGAGTCCATTTTACAGGCTCAAGCATTTGTGCAAAAGCGACGTTGCAGCAAGCCAACAACGCAGCCAAGCATAGCATAGTTTTTCTGATTTGAGTTTTCATATTAGATTTAGTTATGTGTCTTATTTAACGAATGTAGAGACGCACATACATGGAGCGCGTCTCATACATCATCAATCTATTTTGTATCTTTCAGTGTCTATTACAATACAACCTTGTGCGTCTTGGCAACACCGTCACACACTACGTTCACCAAATATACACCTTGTCCCTCAATAGGGCAATCGATGAGCGATCTACCGGCTACTCGACGAGGAGCGGCGGCATATACAAGGCGACCATCGGCGGCATATACATTCACTTCGGTAAGAGCATCGGCATTCACCTCTACTCGCACACCTGTGGCAGTTGCATAGGCACGAGTAGCATTCTCTTGACAAACATCCTCAACCGATGTGGGGTCGTTGATAGTGCCACACTTGGCAGCATTCAACACGATACCTGTTTCAAAATCGAGAAGCAAGACAATAAACTCGCAATTCTCAATCTCGAAGATATTTGTGGGAACAGGCATAGTAGCCCAATATGTATAGGTTACACCTTTCTCAACAGCTGTGGGTACACTGCCATATATACCTTCACCCAACTCATCGCTTGTAATGGTATAGCGCACTACATCATCATAGTACATTTCATTGGCAGGTACAGGATTGGTCTTGCTTTCATAACCGCCCATTTGACCGTTTTTACCGCCGGCAAAAGCATTTTGTTGTTTATAGAGAGGATTATTGGGTTGATGTACATCATCCTCAACAACAATAAACTCAAGACGAGTGGCAAAATTGCGAGCAGTGAGAGCAAAAGTAGTGTGAGCAGCAAGAATAATTTCTTGTTTGGTATCATCTTTCCACTCAGCTTCAATGGCTATATCGGCCCAAGCGGGAGTATTGATATAGTCATTATACTTAGCAGGGAAATCCATGGGGTCGCACTTAGACGAATTGTCACGTTGCACGCGACCGAGAGGAGCACCACCATTGGCTTTAATAGCAGCATCCAAATATGTCGCGTAGTCATAGTTTTGCATAATATCATTGATGTGCGATGCAATACCGATATAAGTATCGGGAAATTTCTCATCCATCAACTCCATATATACATGACCTCTGGGGCACCATTGACACCATGTACCGGTCTGCTCCTCGCACACAATGCGCTTGGTTGGTTGATAGGCTTGTGTAATAATTTCACCATCACCTACACATGTTCCTTCGCCATTGACAAGCACCGACACCTCAAAGTATTGACCTTCACCGGGAGTGGGAGCAGGGAGAGCTTCGTCAAATTGGAAAGAGTAAGTCTCACCGGGTAGCAACGACAAGCCATCTTGTGCATGAGTGGTAGAAAAATCGCCACATGTGAGTGTTGCAACAAAAGAGGTAACGGGGTCAGAGAAACCTGCAATCAAATCAACAGCAATGCGTTGTCCTGCCGAGGCATTCTCCTGTTTTTTGACATATCGGGGTTGTACTGTTGCAAGAGGCAAGTTACCTACAAAGAAGTCATCGATAACAAGCATATCTTTGCTACGACTCTTGTTGATAATGGCAATGTGTACAGTTTGACCGGCATAGGCCGACAAGTCGGCACCATACATATCGTCGGTAACATTGACTTTTTCAAACAGGTCGATAGTAAAATCCTCAACGGCAACACCGGTAGTCGATAATTTGGCATCGATGGTAGCTACACGCACTGCCGCACCATACGACACAGTAAATGCTTTGAAGTTCAAGACATTATCGGCAGTCAAGGTGATAGCAGGCGAAATAAGCCAGTCCTCAGCAGCAACAGAAGTCTTGGTGTGCGTTGAGTTGCTCATTGCAACATATTCCTTATCTACAGTGCCAAAAATCCAAGAGGCATCGGTAAGCGGAAAACCTTTTTTCTGTGCAGATGTATTGGGCTCGCCTCCGTCCATGTCATAACAAGTAAAGTCGGCACCGCCATCGCTGAAGTCACACAAATAGGGAGCTTCGTAGGCCGATGCAAGAGAGAGCGAACCGATAAAGAATAATGATGATAATAATAACTTCTTCATAAATGTGCGTTTATTAACGTACTACAATTTTTTGAGATTTGAGGTTGCGACCATTCTCCACTACGGTATATACATATACACCTTTGGGAAGAGATTGAATCATCACCTCACCATTGTTGGCATCGAGAGCAACAGAAGCAACACGAGCACCTACAATATTGGTAACAACGAGTGTGCGGGGAGCAACTGCATCAAAAGCATAGTCGCATACCAAGTTGGCACCGCATTGATATACTTTCACGTTGTTGGCCATGAGGGCGGCATTGACAGCGGCTTTATACTTGGCATAGTCATAAATGACAGTAACATAGGTATAATCTTCCTCGTCGGCAGCATTTTCCAAACGATAGTCGGCTTTGATGTAGGCATCGGTAACACCCAAGAACATCTCAGACATGATGGCAAATGCAGCATGCACATCGGTATTGGGAGTACCTGTGGCATCAACGATGAAGGGGTCGGCTACAGCAACTTCACCTGAACGACAAGCACCGGCTACACACAATGACAAGCCGTCACCCAAACCCGCAAAGTTGGGGTCGCCCAAAATTTGCGACATATCGGGATATTTATTATCATAGGATACATAAGACATAATCACCTCAACATCGGTACCGGTATTGTTTTTGAAACCTACATGCCAAGGCATTTCAAACATATTTTCGTCATACTCGGTAACCTCAACAACGGCACCATTCTCAAGCACACGGCCTTCATACACAAATTGCACCGATTGAGCTTGCACAGTTACAGCAGCAACAGCGGCAACAGCAAAAAGTAAAATTTTCTTCATAATCATATCCTTTCTTTATTTAATTATTTACCTTATTTATTGGGCAACAACCGCTGCCTCATTACATTGCAACACACGTTTGGTAGCATTTTCGTATACAAATACTACAACATGGCAGTTTTCGGCTACCCATTGCTCGTCGAGGGTAGCAGTGCATGTATAGCTTTTCTTCTCACCGGCAGGCAACGATTGGATGCTCTCGCCCCATGTACCATTGGCTGCATGACGAAAAACATGATTGTGCTCATACGCCTCGTCAATAGTATTACCGGCCAACAACTGCTTACCTATAATATGGCTCTCAACAATTTGTACTTGCAAATTGAGGTCGGCAGGCATATTGTCATAAGCCTCTATCTCGGTAGTAACAGAGAGCTGACGAGTAGCAGCATCATAGGCAACAGTGGGGACAACCTCGCAGCAAGGCTCTTTAGAGAGCTCTTCGATAGCATAAGTCATCCATTTCTCCTTGGTGCGCACAGCCCAGTCCTCACCCGAGAAGTGAGCACGGTTGAGAAGCGCCGCAGGATTGGCTTGCACGGCAAAGGCAGAATTGTAGGCAGTACCTTCGGGAGTCATGAAGTTTTGCGAAGCAAATTGACCAAGAGGCAATGCCAACATACCGGCATGAATACCTATTACCATGACACGTCCGGGATAATACTCTTGTATCTCATGAACGATAGCCGCGCCATCGGGGCAGTTCATACATCTGTGACCGGTAAACTCCTCGATAAGGAGGCGTTGTACACGCTCCGATTGTTGTTCTTCCACTTCAATGTAGCGATCATTTTCGGGGATAACATCACATGACACGAATGCGGCCACTACAAAAGCAAATGCTAAAATATTTAATATTGTGCGTTTCATACTTTATTAGAAGTTGTAAGAGTAAGAGATTTGAACACCACGAGTAGCGGGAATGTAACGGCATACACCACCGGCGCAGTTATATCCGGCACGAGTGCGCACATAACCGGCTTGCAAACGATGTGAGCCTATTGTACCTGTAACAAGAGCTTGATAATAGTGGATATTGGTTTCGCCCACATTCCACATATCGGCTACTGTAAACATCAAGTAGGGCAATACCGATACCTCAACAAGGCCATACAACCAATCGCCCTCGTCTTGCTTGGTATTGAGATATTGCAACTCCATACGAGCGGTTACTTTCTTGCTTATTTGATATTTACCATCAAGCACAACGATATGAGAGTCTATCATACCACCCTCACCCTCGATAACGGTCTTGTTGTACTTTTGGAACATATACATAGCGCTCAACTTGAAGTCTTTGGTAATCTTCTTGCTTATTTCGATACCGGCCTCGGCATAGAACAAGTCACCCATACCGAAGAAGTTGGATGTATAACCATTAGAGCCCATCACACCATATTTACCCATGGGAGCGCCTTGCAAGTCGCCATCGACAAAGTTGCGTTCGATGTCGTAAATAAGCGAACCACGCAACACGAGGTCGGTACCATATTTACCACCGAGAGCTGTCTTGCGGGGGAATTTATAACGGAACTCACCTTGGAAAGCCCACTCGCCCATCAACTGTGTTGCATAGGGATAGAGGGCAGCCAACGCATAGGTGTGTTGGTATGAGAAAGCAGGGAGATAGTTGATGTAGCACGACGACGAAACGGGGTCGGCACTACGCTCGGTACGGAAAGCAAAGTTGTCACTGCGCTTGGCTTGAACGAAGAAGCTCAAACCCTTTTGCGAATATGAAGCCGACAACATAGCTACTTGACCGGGCTTGTAGATATAACCGTTGCTTGCAGTGGGGTCGTTGGCTTTGTAGGCATACTCGGCCAAAAGGTCAAAACCACCCACGCCAAACTTAACGCGAGCATCAAATGCACCTACATTCTCGGGGAGATTGAGGCGATATTGAGGAGTAACAAACACGTCTTCATCTTTCTCGTGACGCGACACGTACGATGCACCCAACAGCAATCGCATATTGTTCTCGGTAAGAGGTTTGAACCATTCTTCAAAGTTCAACTCCACATCACCACCCCATATAGCAGCGTCGGTCCACTCCCAATAGTGGCGTTGAATACCACCGAGAGCTTTCAAACGCACACCGGGTATAATAGAAGTCTTGATGCGACCACCCAAGATGGCATTATCGACACCGAGCGAGCGCTCCTCATAACCATAAAGAACAAAACCGCTACCAAATTGCTCATAGAAAGTACCGGCAGTAATCTCGGTATTGGCAACATTACCACTTACAAAAAAATGAGGGATACCCCAACCTTTGAAGGCATCCTCAAAACCCGGAAGAGGAAATTCCAAGAACTCTCCGCGCAATCCGGCCGAAATGTACTTACTGTGTACATTGAGCGTAAGATAGGTATTGGTATTAAAATCACCGGTATATTCGGTACCGATGGCCTCATCTTGTTGAGGCACGAGCATGTCGCTCTGTATGCTACCTGTAACAGTAGCCGTGCCCAAGTCCACAGCATACATGCCAAGACTTGCGCACGCCATCAATGCGAGTGCTATGTGTTTTTTCATAGACTATGTGTTCTACTTCTTATTTTTTATTATTTAAGCAATGCTCTAACAGCCTCGATAAGGTGCTCTTCCGAGCCATCGGTATATTGAGTGCGAGTCTCAACAATGTTGTTTTTACCGTCGATGATAAATACAGTAGGCACCATGTTTACACCCATAGCACGCTTGAAGTCGCCATTGGGGTCGAGCAACACCTCATACTCATAGCCCTTGCTATTTACAAGAGGTTTCACCTTCGACTCATCTTGAGCCTTGTCGATAGAAACGGCAATAAGTTTCACGCCTGTTTCCTCTTGCCAGTCGGCATACACTTCATTTACAGCATCAAGCTCACGCAAGCAGGGTTTGCACCAAGTAGCAAAGAAACTGATGATATAAGGCTTGCCATCGTTATTCAATTTGGCAGTATCGACACGTTTTCCATCGATATTTTTTAATTGTACAGAAGGCAACTCAGCAAAGGCTGAAACACTCAAAAACAATGCCACTACGGCTAACAAAAACTTTTTCATAATAGTGTGTTTATTTCATTAATATTCTTACACAATCTTTGCATTTAAGACGAAATAAAACCAAATTGGTTTAATCGCCCTGCAATTTTTTATCATCTAAAAGCAAAAACAGCATTTTCTACGCCTTATAGAGTCGTAAAAAGCCACTATTCCAGTGCAAAGATAATAAACTTCCTTTATATCGAAACAATTATGCAATAATTTTATCATTTCTTAAAATATCGGGAAGTGTGACTATAAAGCCTATTTCCTCACCTTGTTTTGATACATCTTGGCCAAGCCACCCTCAGATGTTTCCTTGTAAAGACTCGGCAAATCGTGCCCCGTCTGACTCATAGCCATCACCACATCGTCAAAGTGAACACGGTGACGACCATCGGAGAACATGGCAAAAACACCCGCATCATAAGCTCTTGTCGCCGCAAAGGCATTACGCTCTATACAAGGTATTTGCACCAATCCGCACACCGGGTCGCAAGTTAGACCGAGGTGATGCTCCAAGCCCATCTCGGCCGCATACTCAATCTGCGAGATAGAGCCACCCGAGAGCTGACACGACGCAGCGGCAGCCATCGCACACGCCACACCTATCTCGCCCTGACATCCTACTTGAGCACCCGAGATGGAAGCATTGCGCTTGACAACATTTCCAAAAAGACCGGCCGTAGCCAATGCACGCAAGATACGCGAGTCGGGCAAATGGAATTGCTCCTTGGCATAATAAAGCACCGCCGGAAGAACACCGCACGAGCCACAAGTAGGCGCTGTGACTATGACACCTCCGGCCGCATTCTCCTCAATGACCGCCAAGGCATAAGAGTACATAAGACCACGATTATAGAGCTGTTTTACAGAGTTTTGCGCATGAATATAATAGTCGCCAGCCTTGCGCCGAACACCCAATCCACCGGGCAAAACACCCTCGGCATCAACACCTCGCTTGACAGCCTCTTGCATGACACGCCACACCTCGGCAAGATAGTCCCAGATATGCGCACCCTCACAATGCTCTACATATTCCCAATAGCTATAACCCTTGTTCTGGCACCACTCTTGTATCTCACGCATCGAAGTCTTGTCATAGAGTACGACATCCTCATTGACATCATCACTCAAGGCACCACCTCCCACACTGAAGGTAGTCCACTCTTGCAACACCGCACCGGCATCATCAAGTGCCTCAAACTTCATACCATTGGGGTGCTGAGGCAACACTTCGTGAGGTCGCCACTCGATAGTCATGGGAGCAGCCTTGGAAAGCACATCGGCAATAGCCGCATCGGTCAAGTGACCACGCCCGGTAGCCGCCAAACTACCATAGAGAGTAACCCTATAAGCCGAAGCCTCGGGTGTGCGTTGCAAGAACTCCTGCGCCGCACGACGAGGAGCCATCGTATGACTACTCGAAGGCCCACAGCCTATTCGGTAAATATGTTTAATCGAGTCCATAAAACAGCCATTAAATCAACGGGGCAAAGATAGTGAAAGGCGAGAGAAGAAGCAAATCAAGCATGCTTGAAATTTTGATTATTCCGAGCCGCATCCTATCTTATCAAAAGATAGTGAAAGGCGAGAGAAGAAGCAAATCAAGCACGCTTGAACAAGCAAAATATGAGCAAAAACGATAACATTCTGCATAGGCCTCACCACAATCAACATATTATAATTAAAAAGAGCATGCAAAAGTTGGCATTTCAAAAACTTATTAGTAAATTTGCAACGTCTAAACTTTTTTCAAAACATCAGCTATGAAAAGATATTTTTTCCTTATAGGCGTTGCCGCTCTGTTACTATCCACATCGTGTCAGCTCTCCAAGAAAGTGCCTTACATGCAACAAATAGATGAAGTACCACAAGAAGTATTTGTTGAAGCGCCCATAGTACCCGAGCAGATAATTCGCCCCGGTGACTTGTTGGATATAACCATCATGGCCACCGACCGTACAGCAGTACAACCCTTCAACCGCCGCGTAGTTGATGTTATGAGTGTTCGCTCATCGAACTACGGACAAGAAGAGCTCAACTACTATCTTGTAGATAACAGTGGCTACATAGATATGCCCGTGTTGGGACGTATCAAAGCACAAGGCATGACCAAGAGCGAGCTTGAAAACTATGTACGCAACCAGATATATCCCAAATATATCCACGAAATACCATCGGTAACCGTACGATTTGAAAACTTCAGGGTATCTATCATCGGCGACGTGCTCAAGCCCGGCTCGTATGTTATCCCCAACGAGCGTGTCAATCTGCTCGAAGCATTGGCTATGGCCGGCGACCTCAACATCACCGGTCGTCGCGACAATGTATTGCTTGTACGCATCAACTCCGACGGCTCTCGCACAACTGCGCGCATCGACCTCAACGACAAGGAGTTGATTATGTCGCCCTACTTCTATTTGCAACAAAACGATATTATCTATATAGAGCCTAACGAATCGAAGGCCGCAAGTGCCTACTCGGTACCCCCCGCAGCCTCTATTGCCATCAGTGCCACCAGCGTAGCACTCTCGGCCGCATCGCTTATCCTCACGATTTTGACATACTCTAAATAAACTATAATGGAACACAACTATCAGAACAACGCAAATGAACAAAAGGAAGAACAAGGTTTTGACTTCACTTTATTTCTTCTTGAGTGTTTATCACATTGGAAATGGTTTGTAGCGAGTCTTGTTGTAGTATTGGGATTTTCGGTATTCCACATCATGCGACAAGTGCCCCAATATAAAGTTGATTCACTTGTACTGATTATAGACAAATGGTCGAAGAGCCAGAGCGACGTATTGACACAGAGCTTGGGTATCACCTCGGGAGCCGACAACATCATAACCGAAATGGCCGTAATGCGCTCGGTTACCATTACCAAGAAAATAGTAAACGACCTCGACTTGCACACATCATACAGCTACAAAGGTCGCTTGCGCAACACCCCGTTGTACAATAACAATCCGATAGTTGTAAGACCCGACTCTACCACCGATGTAAACCGACTGACAACATCGATAAACCTGACGATAGAACGCCCGTCGGAAGAGAACACATATAATATAAAGGGTAACTACTATATAAACAACGGAGAACCTGAAGAGAAAAAAATAGAACTCACAGAGGTAACCTTGCCCTACACACTCTATCTGCCCACAGTGGGTACATTTGTTATAGAGCAAGCAACCGGCTATGAGCCATTGGAAGGCACATTGCTTGTGAGCATCAACAATCCTTCGGCTGTTGCCAAAGGAATATCGGCAGGTATCAATCTGGCACAATTTGACAAGAATGCCCTGCTCATCATGGCATCGTATGTGACACCTATACCTCAAATGGGTATCGACATCATCAATCGCATGGTACACTACTATAACGAGGATGGTATCACAGAAAAAAATCTTTCGGCAACCAATACCGAGACATTTATAAACAACCGCCTTATATCGATACAAAAAGAGTTGTCGTCGGTAGAAGAGGAAGTAGAACAATATCGTACTCAACGCGGTCTTACCAACCTATCGTCAGAGGCCGAGATATACTTGAAGAGAACCAACGACTCGGATAGAGAACGCAGCCGACTCGATGTACAGTTGAGCCTTATAGAATATGTCGAAGAGTTCTTGGGCAATCCCGATAACACCTACTCGCCCATACCCATCTTGGGTATCAACGAGGGTGGATTGAACACGCTTATCACCGAATACAACAAGGCTATTGCCGAGCGCGAAAGACTCTTGAACTCGTCGAGCGAGAGCAACCCCGTCATCAAAGAGATTTCGCAAAACATATTGGCACTCAAGAGCACTGTATTGCAAGGTATAGCCTCTACTCGCAAGAGCATAGAGTTGAGCAAGAAAGATATTGCCCAACGCGAAGCCGAGAATGAGCGCAAAATACGCACCGTACCCCAATATGAGCGCGAACTTACCGACATCATGCGCCAACAACGCATCAAAGAAAACTTGTATGTATTCTTGTTGGAAAAACGCGAAGAGAATGCCCTCACACAATCGTTGGCCATAGGCGATGCCCGCATCATCGAAGAGCCCACAGGCAGTGGCCCCGTAGCCCCTCAAAAAGCCAAGATATTGTTTGTGGCCATAATTCTTGCATTGGCAATTCCTGCCGGCGTAATATTTGTTAAACGCATTATCTTCCCCTCATTCCACGACAAAGTAGAATTGGAACGCATTACAGATGTACCCATCTTGGCCGAAATTCCCGAGTGTGACAAAGATAATTTCTTGGTAGTAAAGGACAACAAGAATAATGCAACCACCGAATTGTTCCGCTTGTTACGCAACAACTTACAATTTGTATTTGCTACTCCCGACAAGAAAGTAGTAATGGTAACATCATCGGTAAGTGGCGAAGGAAAAACATTCATTTCGTCCAATCTTGCCATCACATTTGCCCACACAGGCAAGAAGGTGCTACTCATAGGACTCGATATACGTCGCCCCAAAGCGGCTCACATTTTTGGTATCAACAACCGCAAGGGTATCACCAACTACCTCTCGGGACAAGAAACCGACTATAACAATATCATCCACCATACCGATGTTAAAGGTCTTGATATTATTCCCGGAGGCCCTGTACCCCCCAACCCCAATGAGTTGTTGCTCAATACCGCTCTCGACGAGTTGATTGCCGAGATGCGCAACCGATATGATTATATCATTATCGACTCGGCTCCCGTAGGCTTGGTATCCGACTCATTCCTACTCAACCGTGTGGTAGATGTCAATCTGTTTGTGACACGTTCCAAATATACATCGCGCAACCACATCAAGAGCATCAACAACTTTGTTACAAACGGCCGACTCAAGTCGCTCTACCTCTGTATCAATGCTGTTGATATAGGTACACGCACATATGCCTACCGCAAGTATGGATATGGATATACATACGGATATGGCAGCTATGGATACAATAATGAAACTACTAAAAAACGTAGAAGCCGCATAGCTTCGTTTTTCAGAAAAAGATAACAAGTAACACAAATGTACCCCTCGACGCATGAGAATGTGCCGAGGGGTACAATATTATATAATAGCGATAGAAAGAAGAATAGAAATGATTACAGTAAACAATTTAGGTATTCAATTTGGTAAAAGAGTTCTGTTTCAAGATGTCAATCTCACATTCAATGCCGGCAACTGCTATGGCATTATAGGCGCAAACGGAGCCGGAAAATCGACTCTGATGCGTATATTGAGCGGACAACTCGACCCTACACACGGCACAGTGACAATGGGTAGCGGCGAGCGTCTGTCGGTATTGAGCCAAGACCACTTTGAGTTTGACGAATGTACCGTGATAGAAACCGTATTGCGCGGACACACCGTACTGTGGGACATCATGCAAGAAAAAGATACACTCTATGCCAAAGAGGACTTTAGCGATGCCGATGGAATACGTGCAGCGGAACTCGAAGAACGATTTGCCGAACTCGAAGGCTGGAATGCCGAAAGCGATGCCGCCGAGCTATTGAGCGGATTGGGTATCGAGGAAAGCAAACACTATATGCTCATGCGCGACCTGAGCGGTAAGGAGAAGGTGCGCGTACTCTTGGCCAAAGCACTATTTGGTCACCCCGACAACCTATTGCTCGATGAGCCCACCAACGACCTCGACCTCGAAACCGTGATGTGGCTCGAAAACTACCTCTCAAATTGCGAAAATACAGTGCTCGTCGTATCGCACGACCGTCACTTCCTCGACTCGGTGTGCACTCACACAGTAGATATAGACTTCAGCCGTGTACAACTCTTTGCCGGCAACTATAGCTTCTGGTATGAATCGAGCCAACTTGCTCTGCGACAACAACAACAGCAAAACAAGAAGGCCGAAGAGAAGCGCAAAGAACTACAAGAGTTTATACGCCGCTTTAGTGCCAACGTAGCCAAGAGCAAGCAGACTACAAGCCGTAAAAAGATGCTCGAAAAGCTCAATATCGAGGAGATACAGCCCTCACAACGTCGCTATCCGGGTATTATCTTTACGCCTCAACGTGAGGTAGGTAATAAAATTCTCGAAGTAAAAGGACTTGAAAAGAGCATCGAGGGCACTACCCTATTTAAGGATGTCAATTTCACCATCGAGAAAGACGATAAGGTTGTATTCCTCTCGCGCGACCCTCGTGCCATGACTGCACTCTTTGAGATTATCAATGGCAATATCAAGCCCGACGCCGGCTCGTACGATTGGGGACAAACCATCACAACAGCCTATCTACCTCTCGACAACTCGTCGTTCTTCAATACCGACATGAATCTTGTCGATTGGCTATCGCAATTCAGCGACGATTCGAGCGAAATATACCTCAAGGGCTTCTTGGGCAAAATGCTCTTCTCGGGCGAGGAAGTGCTCAAAAAAGCATCGGTACTGTCGGGAGGCGAAAAGATGCGTTGTATGATTGCTCGCATGATGATGCGCAATGCCAATACCATCATACTCGACACTCCCACCAATCACCTCGACCTTGAGTCGATACAAGCCTTCAACAATATGCTCACAGCATACAAAGGTGTGGTACTCTTTGCATCGCACGACCACGAGTTTATACAGACCGTTGCCAACCGCATCATAGAACTCACACCCAATGGCATCATCGATAAGATTATGGAGTATGACGACTATATCACCGATGAGCGCGTGAAGGCTGCAAGAGAACGCTTATATAATGTTTAATATTACAACATACTGAATTATGGTAAAACACATCGTACTTTTCAAACTCAATGTAGAGGAGCCCGAGCGCACTCAGGTCATTAATGACTTCTGCAATGCCGTCATGGAGCTTCCCAATCACATCGATGTCATACGCCACATCGAGATTTCACGCAATATCAATCCTGCCGAACAATACGACATAGCTCTCAACTCGACATTCGACACCCTCGAAGATGTTGCCACCTACGCAACACACCCCGTACACGTTGCTGCAGCCGCTTTGCTCAAAGGCAAGGTAGCTTCTCGCGCTTGTGTCGATTACGAGATATAATAGCGAGTAAAGGCAGAGTAGCACTCACACTACTCTTCAATACAACAAGCGAGGCATGCCACACATCGGCATGCCTCGCTTGTTATCGTATCGCCAAGAGGATTATCTTTGTTGGCGATATACTTTCTTTTCAACTTTCACTACGCCATTGTCATAAGTAGTGCGCACGATATTGATACCGTTTTGCAACTCGGGTACCAACATACCATCGATGGTATATATCATTGTGTTCACAACTTCGGCATTGTCGGTCATGTTATCGCTAATTCCGGTAAATACACCATCCTTATTGACAGCAACAAGAGCAACACCAAGACCACCCATCTCATTGGCGGCACGAACGGCATACATATCCTTCTCAGTTGCATCCAAGGGTATAGTATAGTAACAATCGTTGGTAAACTCAACAACTTCGCCATTGCAACATACGGCATAACAGAATACATAATCCGATGCTTCCCATACAAGCACGCCCTCATCAACCGATAGTGCGGGAGCGATAGCTTGCTCGGTGAGCAAATTGGGTTGCCATTGGTCATCGCCGGCAAGTACGTTGGCAATAGTATATTGGGCAGCCTCCGAGGCAGTAAGTACAGGATTGTATGAGGCGGTAAGCATCTCCTCATCTACCTTGAATGTAGTTGTACGACCACTCAAATCTACGAGTGAGCCGCCCTCTGTCATACTGTTATACTCGGCAAAGAGTTCGGGCAATACTTGCATACTTGTCCAACCGGCAGCAGCGGGGAGCACCTTCATGGTAGTATTCAACCACACACAGCGAGGAGTACCATTCCAAGGACGACCCAAGTGATATTGTCCGTTATTTACCTCATGGCCATCAATAACACAGTTGCTGAATACATATCCCCAATCGGTATCGCCATTGGGAGCAGTGATACAGTTGGCCGAAGCACGCTCTTCAAGATAGAGAGTAGATTGATTGAAGAATACATCGCCACCACCGCAGATAAAATCTACTGTACCATGTATCTCGGTGTTTTCGTGGTATGCACGCATGGCACTATTGTTGGTATAGTAAGTATCTTGATATGAGAGCATACGCACATTTTTAAATATGTTCTTATCGCCCTTATCTTGGATACATACAGCACGACCGGTAGAGCCCACATAGTCGTAGTCGTTCTTTATGGTGAGATCCTGCATATAGATATTGCTACCCAACAACAAGAGGGTTGCCGATACACTTATACCTTCAGTAGGAGCTTTATTGACAATAATTGTTTTATACATATTTTCGCCAATAAGCGACACATTAGATTTGACAGGAGTCAAGCAAGTCTCGCCCAAATCATATACACCATTATAAAGGAAAATACGATAACGATTGACACCATCGGCAGCAGCAAGTGCATCAAGCAACTCTGCGGCATTGGTCACATAAGCATCATATTGGCCGGGAGTAACCACAGGAGGCGCAACAGTAGTGAATGTCACTGTAACATCCTCTTGCAATGTATTGCCAGAGAGGTCCGATACGGTATTGGCAGGAAGAACAAAGGTATATTCGGTATTGTAAGAGAGTCCGATATAATTGAAAGTCAATACCTTTCCGGTAACAACAGGAGCAATTTGCAATTCGCCCAATGTAGCTGTTGTACCTTCTGCAACCTGCACATTCTCGTCAAAATTCACCACTACTCTACCTGTTGCAGATACTTCAGTGGCATTGTTATCGGGAACGGTAGATACAACAACAGGTGCAGTACCATCATCATAGATGGCAGCAGTACCGGTAATAAATATATTGGTAATAGACGTACCATCATTGCCCTTACCCTCGCTACCTACAATCTCACTTGTATAGTCGGGAATCCAACGCAAATAGAGTTCGGTGGCATTGTCACACTCTTGGGGAAGTTGAGCAACAATGGGAGTCCAAGACTTGGCAGCCGGCAATGTGATGCGAGCAGCCTCGGTCCATGCCTCACCATCGAGCGAGTATTCAAGCACCTGCACTTGATGTGCAATAAAGTTATAGAGCATCTCGGCTTGAACCTCGATAGAGGTAAAGTTCAAGGCATTGACTTTGGTTTGATAGTAATATTTGTCGGTGAGTTGTTGCCAATTAACAGCAGCAGGCTTACCCTCATAGCCACCGGCAGCCTCTTGCGACTTATCGAGCCATGCAGCCACATTGCCCTCGGCATCGCGAAGCACAAGCACAGTAGTTTCATTGTCGCTTGAAGAGATAAAGTCGGCAGGACGACTATTCTTACCACTTCTTATAAAGTCCCAGCCCACGAGATAATCGGCAGCACTATATATAGCAGTCACCTCCGTGTCGGCATCCATGATTACAGCAATTTCAGATGCAGTGACACCTGTTGCCCAATTACTGAATGTGAGAATTGCATTGTTGGTAGCAGTGAGAGTAACATTTGTACCCTCTTCAAACATCATTTTACCATCCACCATTACAGGCTCGGGAGCAACATTCACCATATAATCATTGGCGCCACCCTCTATATTTACAACCAACTCATAGGTGTTGGCAACAGCAAAGTTGGCTGTAACAACACTGTTTTCGGTGATTGTATAAGTACATTCGGGAGTTGTCGCTATCACATCGCCATTGTGGTCGGTCCAATTTACAAAGTCATAACCAAAATTCTCTTGAGCAGTCAAAGCAACTTCGGTATTGACATCATATTGACTACTTACAGGATATACACTCACATTACCACCCTCGGCAGGCGAAGCCTCAAGCGCCAAAGTTACTTGCTCGGCAGTAATCTCTACATTGGCATATATCTCCATATCAAACATATAGGCATATTGAGAGGGGGCAAGATTGCTCCAACGGAGTTGTACATTCTCCTCATTGACATCACACTCTACCCATGCACCCGTTGCAGGAGCGGCAGGCGCATCACTCAACACTACCCAATCGGCATCATTGGCACCTTTTTTCTCCAATTTAAATCCACGATTGCCACCGGTAGCAGCATGTTGATAGCGAACACGAGTAATATTATTGAATGTAGTTGTTTCTATGGTAGAAGCAGCCTTCTCCGACTTGATATAGCCATAAGGTTGAGAGGGGAATTTAGATTCATTTTGATCTACAAGACCATTATATACACCCACTTTTTCACTGAAAGTAAACGATATAGTTTCGTTGCTGAAGTTGGTGGCAACCTCTACCACACCACCGGCACCAATGCTCACCTCGTCCCAATCGGTAAAGTTGGTCATGATAATGGCACGTTCTTCCACTTGTTCATTTGACTCTTCTACGGGAAGAACAACCTTGATATAGGCGAGGTAGGTGTTCTCACCCATCACAATATCAACAGTTTCGGCAGTGCCGGCACAAGTAAACGAAGGTGTTTTGCTACCACTTTCAAGAGCCACACCATCTACGGTAGTTGCATTCAATGCGTCATAAGCCTCCATAGAGATAACCGCACCTTTGCAAGAAACGACAGTAAATCGTGTGCCGGTATTGGCTTGTGCCCATACATCACCACGACCGCTATTGCTGAGCTTACCATTGGTAGCATCAATATCCATCTTCACGTCTATGGCTGTGCCATTTACGACAGCTTGCGATACAACGAAACCGGTATTGCCTTGCAATGCCATTGTAGGAGCTGCATTTTTTTCGCCCAAATAATAGTCGATAGCCACAGCCTCGGTACGGTCGGCAAGCGCAACACTATTCTCGGTAAATACAGGTATCAATTCTATATCTACATCGGCCACTGTCACTTCCTCGCCCACAGCATAAGTATTCACGCCATCGCTCCATGCGGTAAGAGTTTTACCCTCAACATACATACTCTTATTGGCCGGAATAGTGAATGTAGCACCATGCGCCAATACTATCGCCTTGGGAGCAACACCCGCAGCCTCACCGAGCAGATAAGTTACAGTAAGCTCATCGGCGGGTATCTCACTTGGGTCTATGGCCTCTACCGATATATAAGTAAGATATTGAACAGAGATAGTCAATGTTGTGGGAGCATTTACTTTGTAATAGCCATACGCTATTGCTTCGGGATTTTGGTCATAGCAAGCCGAGCCTTGTGCAATGTTCATCACCTCGTTATCGGCAGCATCCTTTACAGTAATCTTTCCATATTTACACTCTCCCACGCCAATCTTCACAGTACCCTCAACAGGAACAGTGACTACTGCATTTCCTATACCATGGTTGCTATGATAGGCACCGCTGATAGTAGCAACAGCATTGTCGGCATCGGCCTCCACACGGCTCACAGTACCATCATTGGCAACTGCAACACCCATAGTAACAGCAGTCTTGTTGGCTATCTCGTCATCACTCAAGAGATTAACGGCATTTTCTATCACAACATCACGGAATGTAGGCTCGGGCTCGGGAAGAACGACGGGCAAAGTCACTACAATGTTGCTGAAATATGTATTCTCGCCCACAACCACATCTACACTCTCGGCAGTACCCACACAAGTATAGGTAGGTGTTTTGCTGCCACTGTTGAGAGCTACACCCTCGATAGTTGTGGCATCCACATTGCTGTGAGCATTAATGGCAATGGTAGCTCCCTTGCACGAAGGAAGTGTAATGATAGTACCTGTATTTACTTGCACCCATGCAGTGCCATTGGTTTTGAACTTACCATTCGAGGCATCTACATCCATCTTCACGTCAATAGTAACGCCATTCACAACAGCTTGTGCTATCATGATACCGGTGTTACCCTCAAAATGAACGGTGGGAGCACCATTGGCAGTGATAATGGGGAAGTCGATAGTCACAGCCTCGGTACGGTCGGCAAGCGCAACTTCGTTGGCTGTAAAGACGGGAGAGATTGTAACATTACCCTCTACCGTAAATGTTGCGCCAAGAGCATATTGGTCGCCATCGACATTCCAGCCGGTAAGTGTAAAACCTTCGTTGTAGAGATAAACGTTTTGCGACGGGAGTGTGTATTCCTCTCCCACCACTGCCTCGGCTGCAGCGGGCAATGTACCTTGCGCACCGAAATACAGGCCTTTGGCATAGCTTATCTGAGCAGTTTCGGCCGACACAGCCTCAACTGATATGTAAGGCATATATTGAGCCGAAACGGTCAATGTTGTAGCCTCCCCGGCATAGGTTACATAAGAGATATTGTTTGCAACATCTTGATGATAGCAGTTGGCAGGCTTGGCCCACTCGGCCACAACGTTGCCATTGGCATCCTTGATGTTGGCAGTGTTGGCATACTGACAGTTGCCAAGTCCCACCTTCACCATACCGGTAACAGGGATAGTCACAACAGCATTGCTCAATCCATGATTGCTATGATATTGACCTGCTACCACCGCCACAGCATTGGGGTCGTCGGCAGCTACACGACTTGCTGTACCATCGGTAACAGCGATACCAAATTCCACAGCACTCTTTGCCGAGATTTCTTCACTCGTAAGCAATGTGCCCGTTCCTTCATTCAGCACTGCTGCAAAATCGGTAGCCGAAGCATATCCTGCTATCGACATCGATACAACAAGCAACAGTAGTCTGAAAATACTTTGTTGTTTCATGATTAATAAAATTAAGATTGATATTTATAATTATTATTATTTTATACACTTAATATACAAAGGTAATAAGTATATTTTTACTACATCTTGTTATCTCATACAATTTTATATACTATATTAACAAAGAGGAGATAATTTCAATATTATTTTATATCAACTGCAACCATTTGACTATCTTCACACGTCTAACGCATAGAAACAAACAGACATCGATGTATATTTGTAGAACAAAGAAACCTCATAAAACAGTTATAATATGAAACAGATAGCAATGATGACGTATATCGTCTTGACAACACTGCTCATGGCAACAAACTCATGGGCACAAACCCACCATTCGAGTATCGACCGCAGTGAACAATTTATCCTCGACAGCCTGCGAATGGAGGTAGAACTCACATCGATAGAGTCGCGCAACGAAATGTATGCCGACTCACTGCAACATCAACTCGACGTACGGGGCATTGGCTACAATACAGCCGAAGAGATTACTCAACTCTTAATTCCCATCTCGTTTTTTGCCTTTATCATTCTGATAATATGGCTGTGCCTATGGTTCTCATTCCGCAAACAAAATGCACGCTACCGCATTATCGAAAAAGCCATCGATAACGGGCAAGAGATACCCGGCGGACTGTTTGACGAGCCCAAGAAAAACAAAAACACATGGAGTAACACCCTGCGTCATGCCATCATATACATAGCAATAGGTATAGGCATAGCCCTATTGGGAGAAACAAGCGGTGTGGATGAAATAACAGCCATTGCAGTCATTCCCGGCATAATCGGATTGGGATACTTATTAGTAGCCTTTATCGAGCGCAAAGAACAACATCGCACAGAGCACACCCCTGCCGATGACAATGCTGCCATAATGCACGACAATGTCACAGAAGTCGAGAAAGAATAACGCTTGCATAGAATCATCCTGCACATTCATCGCACATCACAATGCGCCACATTAACGATACATTGTTAGTTACGAAGGTTATGCTGTTTGACGACCGTCGCGCTTTTGCCACGCTCGTCGAGCAGCATCAACCCTCGATACGACGTTTCTTCATGCACCAGACAATGGGCGACGAAATGCTGTGTGACGACTTGGCTCAAGAAACTTTTATCAAGCTCTACTATTCCATCAAGCAGTTTAAGGGATTATCCAACTTTTCGACCTACCTATACCGCATTGCCTACAACGTATTTCAAGACCATCTACGGCGCCACAAATCATTTGAAGATGCCGACGCAATACCCGATAGTGGCATAACAAGCCATAGTGATATAAGCATGGACATCATACACGCATTAAGCCGGCTCAGCAACAGCGAGCGCGCCGCCGTCACGCTATATTACATCGACGATTATAAAGTAGAAGATATTGCCTCGATATTGCAAATACCCACAGGCACTGTCAAGTCGCACTTGGCTCGCGGGCGCAACAAATTGACCAAATTTCTCAAAGATAACGGATATGAATAGAAAGAAAACAAGCCACAGTGACGAGATAATGGTAAAGAATTTTCTCACCCGGCACAAGCTTGAGCCTCGTGACAATATATGGTTTACGCAACGCGTAAGCAACAAACTACCCATGCGCACATCGGTGGCTTGCAAGGTGATAATGATACTCACCACACTCATAGCCATTGTAGCCTGTGGCGCACTATTGTATGTGATAGGCAATCATAATATACCGCAAGAAGAGAACAATTTGAGTCCCTCTTTGTTATCTATATACATTGCAATGATGAGTAGCGTGATACTCCTTACATTGCAAGTCATACGATTGATAAAGACATACTTCTGATTTGATTCTCTCTCAAGCGTTTAAAATCTAACTAAGCGAAGAATGCCGGCGATTGTGAAACCGCCGGCATTTTTATTTAAGGGAATAAGATTGTGCTTTTACCACTCAAAGGCTATTGTACCACCCAAGTTGTTGAAGTTGATGAGCCATCCGTTAGAGAAACGAGGAGTCATCAACTGATAGCTTACCGATAGGTTCAATGCTTGTTTGCCTGCGTTTACAGGAATACGCAAACCTACCGAAGGCTTAAGGTAGAGGCTGGGGTCGTTTTCCATATAATATAGATCCGAATCATAACGACCACCACTCAACAAGAATACGGCACCCAACTTCATGTCTATAAAGAATCCTACTTTGGCAGGATTACCAATATTGAAGCGGAAGTCGGCATAAAGAGGAACCAAGACGCTCACATCATTTCTTATTTCAGTATAGATTGATTGAGGAAATGCCAATTCAACACCAAGACCGGCACCCATAAAGCACCAAGTCGAATATTTAAAACCATGAGTAGTGGTAAATTCCAAAAGATCGGGGCTATCGAAACCGGCAAGATATGCCACGTCGAAAAATCCTTTGTAATTGAAACTACCCGACAAAGCAGGTGTAAGCATCTCGGTGAGCTTATTGGCCATTAAACCATACTGCGCACTTGCAGAGGATACAAAAGCAGCCAATGCCAATACTAGAATTGATAATTTTTTCATTTTACATGATTGTTTTATTATTACTCAAGCGATATTATGGAACAAATATACATATTTTTCACAAGAAAATAATTTTTTTGACACTTTTTATTCATATCCCAATTCTGCCAACAGACCCTCACAGGCATCTTCGAGTAGGTTGAGCACATATTGAAATCCCTCGGCACCTTCATAATAGGGGTCGGGCACATGGGTAGCCGTATAATGGCGACAATAATCGGCCATGCGCACAATCTTCTTTTCATCCTCTATCGTTGGTGCCATCGCTTGCAAGTCATAGTAGTTGCTATCATCCATTGCCACAATAAGGTCAAATCGAGCAAACATCGACTCTTTGAAACGTTGCGCACGATGCTCAAGCAAATAGCCACGGCTTGCAGCGGCACTGCGCATGCGACGATCGGGCAATTCTCCTGCATGGCCTCCATACGTCCCTGCCGAGTCGAGATAAAAACGATGTTCGAGGTTGTTCTTGCGCACGATATGGCGCATTATACCCTCGGCTGCCGGCGAACGACATATATTGCCGAGGCACACAAATAGTATTTTATATGTTCCGTTATCTTCCATAACAGCGAAGTTATCACTTTTTACGTTACATTGTATCATAATACATAAAATATTTTCTACATTTGCTTTATGAAAACGACTCAACATATCATCGCACTACAACAAGGGTGGGTATTGCTACCAAAAGGCGACACGCCTAACAACTTGGCAGCCACCATACAATATGAATTGATGCAGGCCGGATATATGCTCGACAGCGAAGCATACCGACAAGTAGAACACGCACCATATGATGCGGCGGTGCAATTTCACCATGAAGTAATAGAATACCTACGCACCATGCTGGGAGATACCGGCAACTTCAAGCCTTTTTACGAGGGTTTCCCTCAACAAGTAATGGAGTTGAGCCATGCCGAGTTGTTTATCAACCAGCTTATATACTATTGGACCAACGGCAACTTTACCCCCGAGGCTTGGAAAGGCGAGCGTCCGCAAGCCTTTGAACATCCACGCTATACCCTGTTGCGTTGCACCACACATGAGGAATTTGAGTCGTTATTCTCCACATTGTGCGCAAGCAATCAAGCACTTACGCAACAAAGCCGCGACACTATCTTATGGTTTGTTCGCAACTATCCCAACGCACAACAACTACTGCCCACACAAGTACCATTCAAAGAAACCATGTGCATGTTGGCCGCCGAGGGTATGCCCGTGCGATTGGCTACGGCTACCGATGTGTTGCGATTGGCAGTATATATGTCGGGAGGCGATGTTTCGCTACCTCCCGTACCTCCCTCATACACTACCCTCAACTGCAATGGTGTAGTGAAAAAATTTGCAAACAAAGCGGCACAGAAATTCCGTTTTAAGAAATTCACTCGCAAAGAGCGACGCATGCTCCTCTCTTATCTGGAACAATCCTCTTGCGACGCATCGGAGATGGTATTGCGAGCCGAGAGATGGAAACGATTGGGCGAGATACTGCACGTTGGCGAGTATGCAACACGTTATCCGCGCAGTGCCGAGGCATTTTGTGCCGTGCGCAACTATGCCCGCAGCTGGTATGCCCAAGTAGATGCCGCCGAAGACCTCGAAGGATATTTGAGCATATTGTCACAACGACCCGGCGAGCTGATACGTCGCATAGATGCTATGTTGCGCTATGCCGAGGATGAGGAGGAAATAAATGCCATTCTGCATGCCTACCACAAGGCTATTCCTCACACATCGAGCAAGGTATTATACGAATTGTACAACCACTTCCTGCGCCGTCGAGAAGAAAATGTGGTGCGCCCCATTATGCTCAAGCACAAGCGCACTCCTATATTTCTCGAAGGCAACGACCCCTTTGAAGAGGAGCTGTCCGACCGCCTCATTGCACCCATAGAAGCCGAAATGAGGCAACGTTACAGCCTCTTGGAGCCTATGGGCAAGGTATATATCGACGAGCGACTCAAAGCCATCCCTGTACCCATGCAGATGCGAGGACTCAACCCCGCACTCAAAACTCTTGTTCGGGGCACGCGAGTACCCTTGGACAACCCCCAAGCCCGTGTTGTGCGTTTCTATCTGCATTGGATAGACAAGGTAGGAGATGAAGACCTCGACCTATCGGCCACCTTTGTAGGCGAGGACTCACTCGACACCATCTCATGGACAACGGGGCTCAAAAGCGATTATGCCACCCATTCGGGCGATGTGCGCTACCGCAAAGGCGACTGCGCCGAGTATATAGATGTGTTGCTCGAAGAGGCACGCAAGGAATTTCGTTACGTCGTTGTTACGGCCAATAACTTTGAGCGTCGTCCTATGAATAGTGTAGATGCCGCATTTGGATACATGGAGCGTGAACATCCCGAAGCCAATACGACATGGATGCCCGAAACAACAGCCAACAGCTTCCGTTTCTCGTCCGAGGCACAAGGTGTGCACATGGTTATTCTCGACCTTGTTCAAATGGAGTATATCGTACTCGACATAGACAGCGCCTCACTCCCCATAGCCTACTTGGACACCCCGCTGATGCTCGACCTCATACGCCTCTATACCCAAACACCTGCACTCGACATGTACACCCTGCTATCGTGGCACGCCGAGGCTCGCGGCACCATCGTGCAAAGTGCCGAAGATGCCGATATAGTAATGGATTATGAAAATTTCACGACTCAATATACCCAATGTTTGAAATATAAAGTGTAAATTTGCAACACAATACGACAGCAATCGACCCAAAGGGTTGCCACCATACAAGCAGGCTATCGGCGAAGTTACTTCTACCAAATGCTCTCCAAGCAACGTTTTTGACTTCCCGGCTCACCTGCTTTTTTTATGTCCGCAACTCTATCAAGATATGGTTGTAACAACCTTGCAAGCCACCGGCTACACCCTCGCAACACAAAAGCATCAATAAAAAGAGCCACCATTTGGCTATATATCAACTTTTCACTATCTTCGCACACTCATCAATAAAATTAAGGAAATCATATATGAAAGATATTGTAGTGAGCGGTATTCGCTCAACAGGAAATCTGCATTTGGGCAACTATTACGGAGCTTTACGCAACTTCGTCAAGATGCAAGAAGAGAGCAACTGCTACTTCTTCATTGCCGACCTACACGCCCTCACCACACACCCCGACCCTGCCCTACTTCACGAGAATGTCAAGAACATACTTGCCGAGTACTTGGCAGCCGGCCTTGACCCCGAAAAATCGACTATCTTTATTCAAAGTGACGTACCCGAAATATCGCAACTCTATCTCTTGATGAACATGCATGTGGGTATAGGCGAGTTGATGCGCACCGCTTCGTTCAAAGACAAAGCCCGCAAGCAACTACACCTCGACACTCGCACCGACGATAGCGAGGAGGCGATAGAGAAAGAAATCATAAGCGACTCATCCAAGAATCGTGTCAATGCCGGATTGCTCACCTACCCCACACTCATGGCCGCCGACATCCTCATTCACAAGGCTACCAAAGTGCCCGTAGGCAAAGACCAAGAGCAACACTTGGAAATGACACGTCGCTTTGCACGTCGCTTCAACTCGGTATATGGTGTAGAGCTATTCCCCGAGCCTGCCAGCTACAACTTCGGTCAAGCCAGCATCAAAGTACCCGGACTCGATGGCAGTGGCAAGATGGGCAAGAGCGAAGGTAACTGCATCTATTTGTGTGACGAGGAGAAAGTATTGCGCAAGAAGGTAATGCGAGCCGTTACCGACGAAGGCCCTCAAGCACCCAACTCACCCAAGAGCGAGCCCCTCGAAAACCTGTTTACACTTCTCAAGATCGTATCTACCCCCGATGTCGTAAGCTACTTTGACGAGCAATACAACAACTGCTCTATCCGATATGGCGACCTCAAGAAACAACTTGCCGAGGACATACTCAAGACAACAACACCCATACGCGAGCGCATCCTCGATATTCGCAGCAACGACGAGTATCTGCGCCGTGTAGTGGCACAAGGAGCCGAGCGAGCACGCGAAAGTGCCGCCCGCACTCTTGAAGAAGTGCGTAAAGTAATGGGCTTCAAGGCGTTTTGATACTACAAGAATATAATTTATAACACAAAGGAACATCCGTGCGGATGTTCCTTTTTTTATCTCATTCGTGCATGATATATATCAATATTTTAGAGAAAAATATATATACAATCGCCCACCGACTTATTGGTTGCAAGACATCCACATCACCTCTCAATCATCTGCATTAAAAACGATATTATAGCATATTGTTCGATGAAACGACTCAATAGCAATTATTCTGACACATAAGCGCACATCTATCAAAGCCTTACAAGTGTTAGATATTGCAAAAAGGAAGAAGTTTATAGCGCAAAGAAGAGTGCATTTCAGGAAAACTTTCGTACTTTTGCAACTTGGAAAAATCATGTGTATATAGTACTCGAAAACAAGAAACTATTATAAATAAAACCTTATGAAAAAAGCACTATCTATTATTGTGTGCTCGTTGTTGGCAATCGCCTCGGCATGGGCACAAGAAGATTTCACAATTCAGAAATTTATTTTTGAAGACGGTGCCCTTATTAACGGCATGTCAGATAATGGAAAATTTGCCTGTGCCAACGCATCCAATGCAGAGGATATGTTGATACACACCGGTGCTCGTCTTATAGAGATAGACACCGAGAAGGTAACCGACTTGGCAGCCGGCTATGCTGCCGGCAGCTTCGCCTCTATGGGTACTGCCGACGTCACCAACGATGGTAGCATTGTAGTTGGCGAGTTGAACCACAAGCCCGCCTATTGGTCAAAAGCTACCGGCACATGGACTCATCTTGCATGCGAAGATAGCGAGTATTGGGGCGAGGCTAAAGCCATTACCCCCGATGGCAAGTATGCTGTTGGTCGTCAATCGCTCGACGAAGATGGTTTCTATTCAATCCCTGCGTTGTGGGATATGACAACCGGTGAGTTGATAGAAGTGCCCGGTATTCCCGAGTATGACATGACAGGTTCAAGCCAAGACCAAAACTGGTTTAACCAAATATCGCCCGATGGCAAGCTCATCTTGGGTTGTATTTCATACAGCTACATTTCGGAGCAATTCTACTACATATACAATGTAGATAATGCTACTTACACTCCCATAGGTTTCACCGAGAACAACAAGCGATTTACACCCGTAGTTGATAACATTCTCTTTATCAACAGCGCCACATTCAGCAACAATGCCGAGTGGGTAACCGGCCGTGCCTATATGTATAAACATGTAGAAGGAAGCAGCTTTGGCAACCAATACGAAACAAGCTACGTTTACAATGTCAAGACAGGCAGTTTCGAGCTATACGATGCAGCTCTCGACAGCGATATGGTAGCAAGTGTTATCGACAACGAAGGCCACGCAATGGCAGCAACTCCCAGCGGTACTCCTATCCGCGAGTGGAGTATTCGCAATGGAGCATATTGGTTCCCCTTCAACCAAATCTTGAAGCAACAATACAACTACGACTTCTACACCCGCACCTTGTTTGAGAATACCGGAACGCCCCAATTCCTCAGCGACGACTGCAAGCGTGCCGCTGTGATGGTCGATCCCTACACCACTTACATCGTGACAATGCCCACTACATTTGCCGATGCTTGCAACGGAGTAGATTTGCTTGGCTCATACATCGTATCGCCCAAGGCCGGTTCTACCATATCTCGTCTTCAAGAGATTACTCTCACCTTTGAACACGAGATACAAATATTGGGTGCCAAAAATTGCGTGGAGATACGCGATGCTGCCGGCAAGACAGTATATACATCAATAGGCCTCACAGCAACAGGCAAGAAAGCCACTATCGTGTATCGCAACGGCACACTCAACGCCGGCGAACACTACACCTTGCACATCCCCGCCGGTGCCATTGCTTTGGCTGCCGACAAGGAGATGAGCAATAAAGAAATCAATATAGCCTACAACGGACGTGAAAATGCTCCTGTCAAAGTCACCAGCATCTACCCTGCCGATGGCAGTGCCATTGCCAAGATTGACAACAGCACCAATCCTATCGTTCTCACTTTCGATGTACCTGTTTACCTCCCCGAGTCGGCTATAGCCTATCTATACAACGAGGCCGAAACAGAGCCTATTGCTACTATGCTCATGGCATACAGTGGCAACACCGTAGCGGTATATCCCACAAACACTCAATACTTGTTTAAAGACAACAACTACTATGTTGAGGTAATGCCCGGCTCGGTAACCGACGTTGCCGGCAATGGTGCAAACGAAAAAATCACCATCCACTACAAAGGTAGCTACGAACGCGAGATTGTATATGATGACAACTCATTGCTCATCGAGAACTTCAACACCGTAGGTGTAAGCAACTGCTTGCCTTGGGATGCCGACCGTCTTCAACCCAACTCAACAGCACAAGCCATCGGTTTTGACCGCAACGACTATGGTTGGGCTATCGTATGGGACGAAAACGATAGCGACATTGCCGCATCGTCACACTCTATGTACTCGCCCGCAGGCAAGAGCAACGACTGGCTCATCTTCCCCCAACTCTACATACCCGATGACAAATGCGCTCTTACATTCTTGTCACAAAGTTTCTTGACAGGCTATCAAGACTATTTGAAGGTATATATTTGGGCTAATGAAGAAGAGATAAACATGCCCAGCGACGAGTTGGTAGCTCGTTTTGCCGCCGAGGCCGACCTCGTGTATAACGAATTGCAATCGCCCGGTAAGGATGACAACATTCTCGCAGGTGATTGGAAAGAAAACTACTTGAGCCTCGCCCAATATGCCGGCAAAAACATCTATATCGCATTTGTCAATGACAACGAAAATCAAAGTGCCGTATTCATCGACAATGTTACTGTATCGCACAACAAGCCCTTCCGCATCGCCTTCACCAACGAGACATCGGTAGTTGCACAAGAGAGCATCCTCATCGCCGGCGCCATGTCTATCGACACTGACACCGACGTTTACAACACTGTTAGCCTCACTCTTGTCGATAGCGAAGGAAACGAGATAGAAACTATCGCCCAAAGCGGTCTTTCGCTCAAGAAGGGTGACGTGTACAAGTTTGCTTTCAACCAAGCTCTTCCCTTGTCTATCGGTATGGTCAATAAATACAGCATCAAAGTTGTATGCAACGAAAATCAATATGAGGTAGAAGGCAAAATCACCAACTTGGCATTCGAGCCCGTTAAGCGCGTTGTTCTCGAAGAGATTTCGGGTATGGGTTGCCAAAACTGTCCGTTGGGCTTCCTCAGCATCGAGAAGATACATGAGATGTATGGCGACTTGTTCATCCCTATCTGTATCCGCACATTCCAAGACCCCCTTGGTGCAGGTCTTACCGACTATACAACAGGTATAGGTCTTGGTTCATCAGCTCCCGCCGGTGTCATCAACCGCAAAGGTGTGAGCTTCCCCGCCTCTTCGTTCAATAACGACTTCTATTTCACCAATACTCAACTCCCCGAGGGTAGCGAAAAACTCTGGCTCGACATAGTAGCCGACGAACTTGAAATACCCGCCGAAGCCGACATCAGCATCGCCGAGTTGGATATAGACAAAGAGAGCAATGAGTTTGTTATCCCCTGCACCGTTAAATATGCCTTGAGCGCACAAGACTGCAACATCAACCTCTTTACAGTTGTTATGGAAGACTATGTATCAACCATACAAAAGAATGGTTTCGCTTCTCTCGCACTCGAAAGCCTTGGAGAATGGGGCAAAGGCGGTATCTATGGACAAAGCATGATTATGGACTATAAACTTGTCGATCTATGCCGTTCATACGAAGGTCTTACCGTCAATGGTACAGGTGGCTACTTGCCCCAAAATATAGTTGCCGGCGAAGAATACACCGCCGAGATACGCACAGCCATCCCCGCAACTATCAACAACATAGCCAACTGCAAGGTAGTAGTGATGTTGATTGATGGCAATACAGGTGCATACATCAATGCAGCTCTCGGCAACACTTTCACCGGTGTTGAGAACATCGACAACAACACCAACATAGCCATATCGGCTACCAAGGGTGAAATTGTTGTTACCACCACCGACAATGCTCGCATTGAGGCTTACAGCATCAACGGTATGTTGCTCAATGTAGCACAAGGCAACGGCACAATAACACTCGATGCTCCCGCCGGCGTGGCTATCGTCAAGGTGGTTACCGGCAATGAAGTTATCGTAAACAAGGTACTCGTTAAATAATACAACAAATCGCACACCCGATGTGCACGGCACATCGGGTGTGCAAATTCTAATCTCTAAAATTTTACACACATGAAAAAATTTTACACGCTCTTATTACTCGCTGTTGTAGCACTTGGAGCCAACGCCCGATTGGTAGATTTGGGCGAATTGCAACTTGACACCGACTATCAAATTTCCGACGACTTCAATGATTATATTGGCACATTTGTTGCTCCTGCAAGTGGCACAATCATTGCCACAGGTACCAACTCAACAATACTTGAGCCCTACCGCGAGAAACTCAACAACATGGAGAGCGAAGGCAACCACATAGAGGTAAACTACGACAACTACTACGGAAATAAACAATACCACTTTGATGTCACAGAGGGTACTACCTACTATTTCTACATCAACTTCTGTATGAGTCCTTGTACCTTCCGCTTGTCTATGGATAGTGGTGCCGGTATTGAGATAACCCAATGCACTCCCGCAGCCGGTAGCGTATTCAGTGCATCGGGCGGTGGCTTGGTAT
Organism: Barnesiella sp.; assembly: GCA_045645425.1. Lineage (GTDB taxonomy): Bacteria > Bacteroidota > Bacteroidia > Bacteroidales > Barnesiellaceae_A > Barnesiella_A. The sequence continues at coordinate 69,976 of JAZRIS010000026.1, read as the reverse complement.
CGGTACAATTCAACCGTGCCGTTCAATTGAGCCATCAAGCCAAGGTGATAGCCGGCGAGCGCGAAGCTACTGTTGCTGTTAATGGTCAAACCAACATCTACTCGATAGAAATCAAAGAGATACTAATGGGCTGGCTCAACGATGGTACATTGAAAGGTGGCGACAAATTCTATGTCCGCTTCTTTGACGTTGCTGCAGCAGAGGACGCATCTGTTAAATACGGAACTGATGGCGTTGCTGAGATTGAGTACATCATTGGCGAGATGCCCATCAAACTCACCAACACCGAGAACGCCTCGGGTACATTCAAATCGTTCTACTTGGACAACGACCCCACAGGTATCGTAACACTCACATTCGATGGCGAAGTAGCCTCGGCATTGGCCTCTCTCTCTTTCGGCTCTACCGACGTTGAGGGCGACTATTACATCGAAACACTCACACCCGTCATCGAGGGTAATACTATCAAAATCGACCTCACAGGCAAGCATCGCGATCCCAAAAACATAGTAGCTTCGGGCAAGAACTACAACAACATGACTATCTCGTTAAACAGAGTGCTCGACAAAACAGGTCAATATGCCTATTCTGACCAAGATGGCGCTATTGGTGGCTTCTCTTTCACATACGAAACATTGGAGGTTGTTACTGCCGAAGTAATGTGCGAATTTATCCCTGCCCCCGGTGCCAATATTGATGATGTTGCCGAGATTGAAATTTGGATAACCGACGAGGCAAAATTGCAATACGATGGTGTATTGTTTACTTTCAACAGCGAAATTGATGGTACAAATGAAGTAATCGTATTCAACGACCAAATTACCAAAGAGGCCGATCCTTTCTTTGAGGGCGCCGCCATTCTCTATGTTCCCGTTCCCAAAATGGGTGGAAGTTGGGACGTTGTAGTATCTCTCTACAATCTCAAAAGTGCCGACGGTCTTGACCACAGCCAAGACGTTGTTGCCGACTACAAGATAGGCAGCACAGGTATCGACAAGGTATTTGGTGACGATACACAAGAGTTTACCGTGTACAATGCACAAGGTATTCTCGTGCTTCAAACAAGCAATCGCGACGAAGTGAAGAACTTGCCCCAAGGCATATACATCATCAATGGCGTAAAATTCTTGATGACTCGATAAGTAACATCACACTCTCATAAAGATAGCCGGCTCACACAGTCGGCTATCTTTTTTACTATATATATTGGATAATTTTCTATTAAAATCATCTATATTTGTAGCATGAAATGCGTGTTGAAATATATCCTCCCCATACTCTGCCTTGTCCTATATGTCAATAGTGGCATAAGCCGACATACAGCCGATGCTATACACACGCAGCTACCTGCTACAAATGAGGCTGTCGTGGATGCACCGGATACCAACAAGCCATTGGCCGAGTTGTGCAATCAACGCACATCACACCTCGAAATACTTCTACGCATTCCCTCCAACACAAGAAGAGCCGATACCGAAAGCCGACACAACATAAGCTACCTCAAGGCCGGAAAGATTATTCACACCGGCATATATTACACTACTTATAACCACATTAAACTACGCAATGCCATTCTTTCCGAGCCATCACACCGCCTCATTTGCCTCGGAAAGCTCATTATTTAGCTGTCATTTTCCTCCTTACGTTCATCACGGCATTTCACCCCGGCGAAATGCCTCAATCTCTTGTTGTATATAATGTATATAACAAGGCATCAACACATACAAATATCATTTAAAAAAACAGCTAAATAATAAAAATAACATGGAAAAGAATTTTGTTAAAGTACAATCGACCAAAGATATTACAATAGGCGCATCACTCATCGTAGCAGGCATAGTCATGGCAATAACCCCTATCGGAGGAGCTATGAATGTAACAGGTATTCTCACAGCCGTAACAGGATTGGTGCTATTACTTATTCTCAAGAACGGATATAAAGATAGTAATACAGGTGAGAGATACATCAAGAAAGAGTACTTCTACCCCGCCAATATGAAAACCCAACTCATTGCAGCCCTCACTGCCAACCCCGACACCATATTGCCCAATAATGGCGAGAATGGCAATGCAATACGTCTGGAGATTTTCTATAACAAGACTCTGGACAAAGCATACTTGCAACTCTTTGAATATATCCCCTACAAGTACGAGCCTTGCAGCGATGTAGTTGTGCTTGACACAACAGGCATACAAAACCTTGTCAAGTAAATATCCTCATTTCAAAGAAGAGCAACCAACGCTATAAATGTCATCGCCCCACAGGAGATAACTCTCTTGCGGGGCGATAATGCTATGTATGATGGGTAAAGCGCTACAACACCTCTACCAACTCTACTTCATAAACAAGCGTGGCATGAGCAGGAATATTTCTTACCGACTTACTTCCATAAGCGAGTGAAGCAGGGATATAAAACTTATACTTGGCTCCCTCCTTCATCAACTGCACACCTTGCTGAAATCCTTTTATCGTACCTCCCAAATTGAGCTTGATAGGATCCGATGAGAAGGTATCATCAATTATTGTACCATCGAGCAGCGAGAGCTTATAGCGACACAAAACATCGCTATTCTCGGCAGGTTTTTTCCCTTTACCCTTTTCCAACACCTCATACTGCAATCCACTTTTGAGGGTCACAACGCCCTTGCGAGAAGCATTCTCTTTCAGAAATTCTTCACCCTCTACCATGGTAAGGTAACGGCTGCTTACATAGGCCTCATTGCCGTAATAATCTATGCGGGCATATCCATCTCTTATTTCATACACTTCTACCTCTTCATTGTATTGCAAACCACCCAACTGTGCAGCACTTGCCGAGGGCTCTTGGCGCACCCTCACACCCGATTGGGCAATGCAATAGTAGGTTGTTGTAGTAGAAGTTGCTATCTCTTCTATGGCGGGTAAGTTGCTTGCATTACGAGTAAATACACCTTTGGCCACGCCTGTCACAATGCCGGCTATCGATGGGCCAAAGATAAGAATAAGCGCAATGAGGAATGTCCAAGCATTCTTAAATACCAATCGCAGTACATATACTATCAAAGGCATAATATAACTCATGACAGCTATAATAATAGATAGTATGATGAAGCCTATCACACCGGTCAATAGAGCAGCCCCAAATCCCTCATCTATCCACTCAAATATCACACCGACAACCAAGATAATGAAAAGAAGGAACGATAGGATACTGGTGATTGTTTCACTGCTATCTTCAAGGCTATCGCCTATCGATCTTATCTTGTCATCAAAGCGAGCCCACAACGAGTCGCCCGAACTACTGCGTCGGTAGGGAGTCTTATTGGTCTTTTTAGGGCCCCAGCCACTGCCTGAGCCTATCTTCACTTGTGCGGTATAGAGCACCTTACCCTCACAACTGAAGGTGATTTTAACGGTTTCGTTCTTGGTCCATGATGTACAATCGCGACGACCCCATCCCGTCAAATTATATTCTCCGGGGCCTTGTATGCTTATATCGCTCGATGTACGCTCGGTAGCCCTATCTTTATATTCAAAGGTTATATCGATAGTAACCGCACCACGGAAGTTGTTAGACACCACAATACGAGGCTTCAAGTAGGGAATACCGGTGGGAATAGGCGAGCCAAAGTTCACCTTGATATTGCCATCGTAATCTACTGCACCAAACTTGACAGTGGAAATTTCGGGCAAGCGGGGACTGTTAGCGTCGCGACCTATTGTCACACGACCCTGCCACAATTTCTTACCCTTGCACTTGAAAGTATATTCGACATAACCGTATGAAGCATACGACGTACCACTCTTGCTACCCCAGCCCGACAATGTATAATCGCCCTTACCGTTGAATGTTACTTCGGTATCATAGTTGCAAGTTTCGCCATTGGGATACTTCAAGATAATCTCAATCGTCTCGGTACCATAGTAGTCGCTCGATACCGACAAGCGGGGCACTATATATTGCGTATTGGTAAAGAGTACCCTACCAAAGTCCTTAATAATCTCGTTGTTATATGTAGTATCGGCAAAGAGCACATCGCGTACAATCAACTCGCTATCTTTATGCGGCGATTGAGGTATGGGCTTCTTTTTCTTCTCGGGAACAGGAATATCGCGACGAGGAGGCTTGTTGTTTTGATAATACTCGGCGAGAGCCTTCTTGAATACATCAAAGGATTTCTTATCCTCATACATCTTACGAGCCACAGCACAAAGGTTTTTGCTATGCTCGATGATTTCACGATTATTTGAATGAAGTTTGTGCGAATTGACCAACACCTTTACCATCTCGGCAGCCTCCTCTTTCATCGAAGCATCGAAAGTGGGACGTCGCCACATATCGCTCAACACCTCTATGGCAGTAATTTCGGCGGTATCGAGTTGCGGTGTTATCTCCTCGCTCTTGAGAAACTGTAATGAACGCGACCACTTCTGTACATTGGTTATAATCAACGCCTCGTCGTGTTGCGGTGTAGAGTCGGGCTTGGGAGTGGGCACAGGCGTTTTCTTTGTTTCGGGAGTAGGTGTCTTCTTGGTGCCGGGTGTCCAGCCCAATTCCCTGCGAAACTCGTCAAACGAAGCGGCATCCTTGGTATAGAATGTCTGTGCAATACCTCGCAAGGTCTTGCTCTTCTCTATAATCTCACGATTATTGGAGTGGAGTTTATCGCAATGTTTCAGCAGGTCTATTCGCTTTTGGCACACCTCTTTGTCAAACTCTTTATCGCGCCAGAAGTTACATAAGAACACAATAGCCTCTTTCTCGTCTTTGTCAAGTTGCTTGGCAATGGCGGGCGATGCAAAGAAGTCGCACGCCTTCTCCCATTCGGCAATTTTCTGCTTTAGAAGTGTCTTATCCATCTATATTCATTCAAAAATGAGGTTGTGTCACGAGTGACACAACCTCTATTGGTAGGGTATATTATTACTTATTCGACAGTAGCATTGGCAATGAAGTTTTGAGATTTTCTCAACTCTTCTTCGCTCTTCACACCGGCTACTTTTAATTGGAAATCTATAACGTCGCTATCGCGGGTAGCATTGACACTGAGAATACCCTCCTCGCTGATGCTGAACGTAACCTTGATTTCGGTACCTTTGGGATGGTTGCCGGTAAGTTTCAACTCCGATATATCCTCGGTAGCCAAGTTACAGAAGCGGTCCTCTACGGTTTGGTCTTTCTCCTCATCGGTAAAGTCGCTCTCGTAGATGGGGAGTGTCACACCTGTTTGACCATCGCGCACGGTTTCAAACACGCGTGTACGCGACACCGGCAAGGTAGTGTTGGCAAAAATCATATTACCCACTTGGTTGTCGATAAGGCCAAGTCCATAGGTCTTACTTGTAACATTGACAATGCGAGTACGTTTGGTCATAAGAGGTTCGGGAGCTTTTGTACCTTCCTCCTCCGATTTCTTCAACGCTGCATCGTAAGCCTCATTCATGGCAAAGATGGCGGCACCCTTGGCAACACACTCATCGGGGTCGGTAATGTGTGTAGGCAAGCCAAACTCGGCCTCAACGCGAGTCTTGATTTGAGGCATCTTGCTACTACCACCCACGAGTATAATCTCATCTATTTTCTTGTAACCTTTCTCCTCGGCAATTTCAATAATCTTGCGAGTAGCATCGATAGTTTCATTCAAGCGATCCTCGGTAATGGCGTTGAATGTTTCGCGAGGAAGATCAAAGCTAACCGATTTACCTTCGTACGAGAAGTTGATTTTGGCGGTTTGACGAGCAGTGAGATTCTTCTTCCAGTTCTCGGCATTGAGCAAGAGTTCATAGCGAGCATTGGGAGAGAGAGAATCGAAGTCGTAAGAAGTACCATTTTGCGAGTTGAATGTATTGAGAACATACTTGGCCAACTCGGTATCCCAATCGACACCACCCAAATGGTGGTCGCCACCGGTAGCAACTACCTTGATAGCACCGCCATTGACAGCAATGATAGTAACGTCAAATGTACCACCACCCAAGTCATACACAAGGATAGTACGACGCTCATCTACCTTCAAACCGTAAGAAATAGCGGCAGCAGTAGGCTCGTTGATGATAGCCAATACGTTAAGACCGGCACTGATACCGGCTTGCTTGGTTTGCAAGCGCTCTTTGTTACCAAAATAGGCCGGACAAGTAATCACCACGTCGGTGATAGGCTCGGGATTTTCGCCCAAGTTGTTGGCATCTTGTACGAGTTTTTTGAGAATAAGAGCCGAAATTTCAACGGGGTCGAGGTGCATGGGAGTAGTGTTCTTGCTCTTGTCAAAAGCCTCGTCATTACCTATCTCGCGTTTGATAAAGGCAACAGTCTTTTCGGGCTCGACAGCCAACTGGTTTTTGGCCTCTTTACCCACAATCATGTTATTTTCCGACTCAATGTACACGACCGATGGAGTGGTAGCATCGCCCTCAAAGTTACGAAGTACCACTGCTTGATCATATCTATCTACTTGTGAGATACAACTAAATGTTGTACCCAAGTCTATGCCATATACGGCTCTACTTTTATCGTTTGCCATAGTTATATATTTTTTATTTGTTTATTCGTTGTTTTCGGGTGTTTGTGTTGCCTCGGTGTATTTATAGACTTTCACGCGTGCATAACGCACCACCTTCTCGGTATCGACATTGATAAAGCCTCCACATACCACCTTGGCGATGCGGCCATTCAATTCGGGGTTGGTTGTATCTACCGAGTCGCCTTGAAGTTGTTGATGCAACTTACGGTTGAACTCCTCACCCTCTTGCGGCTCATAATATTCTACACCAAAGTCATTGTATGCTCTATCGCTCAGGGCCATAATGGCGCTCTTAAATTCGCGCATCAGGTTGCCATACAACTCAGCCCAATCGCACTCGGCATTGTCGAGCTGGTCGAAATGGGTGTATGTGCCATAAAAACGGCCGTGGAGGTCGAGCAATGCCTTTAAATAGGGCTGTGTAATCTTGACAAAAAAGTCGCCCTTATATTGTTCCAGCTCCTTGTGCATGGCACGCATGTTCTCGTCTTGGCGGTCACGATGTCCCAACAATACTTTAAACTCGTCCATCAATGCCTTTTGAGCCTGCGTTTGTTCTTTCAACTCATTGAGCGATGCGTTGATAGCCTCCATTGCCGGTGCACAATCAACACCCGACACAGGCTCTTCTGCGGGCACAGTTTCAGGAGCAGGCACCACAACTTCGGGAGTGCTACCCATACCCTCAACTATTGTCTTCAGGCGTTCTATTTCGGCATCTTTACGTCGGTTTTCGTCTTCAAGTGCAGCATACTCCACTTTCAAGCGTTCTATTGTCTGCTCAAAGCTTCTCAATTCGCTATCATTATTACCAAATAAGCCCATGATTTTAACGTTTTAAAGGGTTATACACTCCGCAAATATATACATATAAATATTAATAAACAAGTAATTGTAATAAATTGTAACCACAATATTTCATCCAAATCTATTTTTATCGCATAAAATACAACTTTTGGCACTACATATTTGCATAAAAAAGTAGCAAAATGAAAATAGACAAAATGACAATACACCTCATCACCGCTTGCATTATGTGCTTGGCGGGATTGGTGCTTATTTTTTCGGGATTTTGGGTGGCTCCTGAAGGCGAAATACACAACAGCGTATTGGTAGCTTTTGGCGAAGTGGTGACTTTTGCCGGAGCACTGTTTGGGGTCGATTACAGTTACCGCATTCGCACGCACATTCATCGCGACAAGAAAGGAGGCGAGGAATGAAATATTTTATTATCGAAGAACTCACCGACAGTGCCGTAGCTCGCCAACTGCACATCGACAACACGCCAGACAAGATGTGCATACAGAACTTGCAAGCGTTGGTGGAGCATGTTCTTGACCCCGCACGCGAAGCCTTGGGCAAGCCCATCAGAGTGAACAGTGGCTATCGTTGTCCTCGACTCAACAAATGCGTAGGAGGTGTAGATAACAGCCAGCACACCATAGGAGAAGCGGCCGACATCGACACAGGACATCCGGCCGAGAACAAAAGGCTATTTGAGATACTTCTCAAACTGCCTTTCGACCAACTTATATGGGAACGAGGCAACAAACAGGGACCGGCATGGATACACGTGAGCTACAAGCGTAACGGAGAAAACAGAAAGGAGGTGTTATACCAATGAAATGGCTACCATACCTCGCTATCGTTGCAAGCATGATATTATCAATAACAAGTTGCAACAAGAGGACTTATATCCCCGCAGAAAGACATCATAGCGAAGTTGTCTTGATAAAAGACACCGTTGTAGAAATAATATCGAATGGCGAAGCATACTACAACCACACTATCGACACCACAAGCCTCCTACAAGGCAACGGAGTGTCGAGCCGAGCCTCGGTAACAAACGGCACGCTACTGCACACCCTCATCGTCGAGCCGCGTCGCGACAGCGTTGCCATACACACCAAGGAGGTACACATCATCGACTCCATACCCTACGCAATACCCATCAACGAGGGCAATGGCGACAGCCCGCACAAATGGGAGTATCTGTTCGTTACACTCTGCCTCGCCTCGCAACTGACAAGCATTGTTCTACTCATAAGACACAACTCACAGCATAGTGCCGATAGTAGAAAAAAAGAGAAAATATAGAGCGCAACAGGCCTCGCAAGCATCAAAAACAAATTGGAAGCAAAAAAACAAGCGTGAAATTTCGTATATCAAAAGAAAAGAGTTATTTTTGTCGGTCGAAAAATAAGCATTCTGAAAAAAGGAATAAAAAAATAATACAAAGATATGACAGAAGAAAGAAAAGACGAAGTAATGCAAGAAGCAATATCGTCATCAGAGAAATTCTTAGTAAAAAATCAAAAGACAATCGTAACAGTCTTGTGTGCAATCATCGCAGTTATAGCGATAATATTGGCAGTGAAGCAATTCTACTTTGAGCCCCGCGAAGAGAAGGCTCAAGAGGCTTTGTTCCAATCGGTATTGGCCTTTGAACAAGACTCTCTCGACCTCGCCTTGAACGGCAACGAAGAGTTTGACGGTCTTCTTACCGTTATCGACAACTATGGCTCAACCGACGCCGGCAACATCGCAAACGTATATGCAGGATTGGCATACTACAAAAAAGGCGAGTATGAAAGTGCCAAAACTTACTTGAGCAAGTTCAGCGCCAACGACGCATTGTTAGCTCCCGCCGTGACAGCCGCTATCGGTAATGCTCTTGTTGATATGGACAACGCTACCGAAGCTGTTAAATACTTTGAGAAAGCTGCCAAAACCGCCAACAACGACATATTCTCTCCCATATACTTGATTAAGGCTGCCAACGTTTACGAGAAACTTGGTGACAAAGCTGCTGCATTGAAAGTATATGAGCAAATCAAAAAAGAATATCCCGCATCACAACAAGCATCTACTATCGATGCTTACATTGAGCGCGTGAAATAATAGATTTCATCAATAACCAAACAAGGGGCTGTGATATCTTTGCACAAGATTTCAGCCCCTTTTTAACACTCGTAATATGGCAAACGCAAACGACAATACACAAGTATTCACTGCCGGAATGCCCTCGGCCGAACACTGCAAAAAGCTAAGAGTAGGCATCGTAGCCGCCGAATGGAACGACAATATTATCTCGCCCCTGCTGCAAGGTGCAATAGACACACTCTCGCAACAAGGCGTATATCCCGATAATATCTATGTAACTCGCGTACCCGGAACAGTAGAACTCACATACGGTGCAAAGCGTATGATTGAGAGCATATCACCCGATGCTGTCATCGTGTTGGGATGTGTAGTGCGTGGCGATACCCCACACTTCGACTATGTATGCGATAGCGTAACACAAGGCGTTACCGAATTGAACTTGCACACACAAGTACCCGTAATATTTGGTGTCATCACCACCAACAACATGCAACAAGCATACGACCGTGCCGGTGGTGTGATGGGCAACAAGGGTAGCGAGTGTGCCGCAACCGCACTCAAAATGACCGCATTGAAAGCAACAACACTTTGCAGCAAAAAGGAAGTTACATTGTAAGATATTGAAGTATAAGAGATTGCAAAAATAAAGAAAAATAAATACAAAAAAGTAGCTCTCAAAGTTGCATAATTGACATATTTATTCTTATCTTTGCACTCGCAATGGGCGAATACCAGAGTGGCCAAATGGGGCAGACTGTAAATCTGCTGGTTTTTACCTTCGGTGGTTCGAATCCATCTTCGCCCACAAAGAGAGCTGTCACAACCGACAGCTTTTTTTGTATCATTACCTATGATGGCGCATAGCCCCTACCCCATAAAAATAATACAAATACTATTCAATATACACACCCTATGGATACATTGGATTTCTTGCGCAACCGACGCACCATTCGTCGTTACAACGATACTCCCGTGAGCGACGAGCTACTCAACAAACTATTTGAAGCCGCATTCCGTGCGCCCACTACCGGAGGCATGCAACTATACAGCGTGATAGTAACACGTAATGAAGAGATGAAGCAACGCCTTGCCCCCACTCACTTCAACCAACCCACCGTGACAAGCGCACCCGTTGTACTCACATTCTGCGCCGACTTCAACCGATTTGTCAAATGGTGCGAAGCAAGTAACGCTCAACCCGGATACGACAATTTCATATCGTTCAACACCGCCATGATTGATGCCCTCTTGGTTGCACAGCAATTCAACACAGCGGCCGAGGCAAAGGGATTGGGATGCTGCTACTTGGGTACTACTACCTACAATGCACCACAGATAGCCGAAATTCTCAACCTCCCCCAACGAGTTGTGCCCGTAGCAACGCTCACCGTGGGATACCCCGATGGCACACCCCAACAGGTTGAGCGACTCCCCATCGAAGCCTGCATACACCACGAGCAGTACAACGATTACTCTACCGAGCGCATAAAGGCGCTATATGCCGACAAAGAAGCCTTGCCTATCAATAAACAATACGTCGAGGAGAATAACAAAGAGAGCCTTGCACAGGTCTTTACCGACATACGATACAACAAGAAAGACAACGAGCACTTCTCTCGCATCTGGACCGACTTTATCGCCACTCAAGGATTTAAATAACAAAACATGACACCCATCAACAACACAGATGGTGACATAAAAAAAATCCTATCGCAACTCGCGCGATAGGATTTTTTATTACCATAAGAGGAGGTTTTAGAACGAGAGAGTATCGTCGGTATAGAGTTTAGAGCGTTGTACTTTCACAACTTTACCAAACTTGGCAAGGTCTTTCTCCTTCACATCTTTGGGACTACCTACGATAGCAATAGCGATAGGTTTGCCCTTGATATTCTCCTCATAGAACTTCACAACATCATCAAAAGTGAGTTCCTCAATACGCTTCATATTGTCGATAGCGGGGTCTTGAGTATAACCCATACGCTTCCAATACTCAAACACCATACTGCGGCTACGGAAGCTCGGTTTCTCGCTCAAGAGCGACTCACGCATATTCACCTTGATAACATCAAAGTTTTCGCGAGCTTGGGGCATATCCTTCAACAAGTCGGTATATACTTGCAAAGCCTCAACAGTCTTGTCGCCTTGAGTACCCACATAACCCATCAACATCCAATTCTTACCCGGGAGCTGGGGCGCACTGATACCACCGTAAGCCGAGTAGGCCATAGCACGTTTTTCGCGTATCTCATCAACCACAAGGCTACCAAATCCGGCACCGAAATAGGTTGTAAAGGCCTCCATTACAATAGAGTTGTCGATATCAAAAGGCTCACCTTCTACAAAGAAGTAGATATTGCTTTGTTTAGCCTTGTCGTTGGGCAAGAAATATACAGTATTCTCGGTATATACCTCACGATCCATCACCTCGGGAGAGAGCGATACTGTTTCGTTCTCGATAAGAGGCAAGTTGGTGCTCAATATTTGAGAAACTTGCTCAAAGGGCATTGTACCCACATAGTGAGCAGTAAACTCATAGTTGGTAGCCTCACGGAAAGCAGCCGACAACTCACCAGCAGAGAGTTCAACAACCTTTTGGAGAGGCATACGAGTGAGGTAGTCAGAGTTCTGTCCATGCAACATGTATTGCAACAAGGCTTGTTGTTGCGACTCTACACTCTCCTTCTCGCTCATACGAGAGCTATACTCTTGACCGATGATACCTTGTAATTGTTGCTCATCCAATTGGGGCATAAGAATTTGTCGTTGCAAGAGCTGACAAGCAGCAGTCAATGAACTTTCAGAGCCATAGAGCGTAACAGTCATATAATCATCAGACACCGAGTAGTTGATGGTAGTGTTGAGGTGAGCCAATGCTTGCTTAAACTCATAGGGCGAAAGATGAGCCATTGTTCCGGCATTGTTCATCAAAGGCACTGCATAGGCAAGGATGGGCATGCGACGTGTACCTACACCATAGCGAAGTGTGAGGCTGTACACATCATTCTCGGGATTGACAGTATAATAGAGTTTACTGCGAGTATTGATGGGAACAGTTTGCACCGAGTTGAAGTCGCAATAATCGGGTTGAGGAGCAGGAACTTCCATCGACTCCAAATATTGAGCATAGTCACTCTTGACACCGCGCACAGCCTCTACGGGCATATAACCGGGCTTGGCTACTTTGTCAAGTTTCGACACCTTGCGGTCACCTCTTATCTCTTGTACATTAACCACCAATACATCCGAGTTCAAGTATTTGTTTACCACATTGATTACATCCTCGGCAGTAACAGCGGCTACGTTTTGTGTATAATTGACAATCTCAACGGGATTTGTACCTGTATTGAAGACGTTAGAGAGGTTTTGTGCTTTAGTTTCGTTCGACTCCATACTGAGCTGGAAGTCGCGTATCATAGCATTCTTGACAGCCTCCAACTGCTCTACTGTAAAGTTGCCATTGCGCAACTGCTCGATGGCATCGACCATTTTCTTCTCGACCGATGCGTGGCTATCATACTTACCTTGACTTTGGTCGTAAGCGGGGAAGATTTGCAACATCACGATACCGGCATTGCGGAACGATACCGGCGATGCAACAGCGCCCATGATAGTACCATCTACGGCAAGTTTGTCAAGAATACCGCTCGACTGTCCGTTGGTGAGCAACTGTGTAGCCACCGACAATGCAATTTCATCGGGAGCATTTGAGGGCACACCATTATATACCATAGCTACAAAGGGTTGGTAGAAAAGTTTCTCCGAGATAACCTTACGGCCACTGAAGGGAGTGCGAACAACCTCTTGGTGCGCTTGTACACCGCGGCGAGGAATACGTTCAAACTTTTGACGAACGAGAGAAACGGCTTGAGCGGCATCGAGATTACCTACAAGGATAATAGCCATATTCTCGGGGCCATACCAATTTTCGTAGAAGTTAATCAAATTGCTGAGGCTGGGGTTTTTCAAGTGCTCGGGCAAACCGATGATGGGACGTCCGTAAGGAGTACCCTTGAAAGCCTCACCAAAGATAAATTGAGAGAGGTTGGAGCCAATGTTGTCTTGATACATATTGTACTCCTCATATACAGCCTCAAGCTCTGTTTGGAAGCCACGGAAAACGGGGTCGATAAGGCGCTCGCTATAAAGCTCCAACCACTTTTCGAGCTGTGTGGGAGGGAATGTATTGAAGTACATTGTCTGATCATAACCGGTACCGGCATTAAGACCTTGACCACCCATACCATCTACCAACAAAGTAAATTCATTGGCGGCGGCATATTGTGCAGCCTCTACCGACAGCTTGTTGATTTCAAGACCCAAAGCCTCCTTGGCCTTGGCATCGGTAGTAGCAGCCATCTCGTCATATTTGGCAATGATTTGCTCATACAAAGGCTTCTCTTTTTCCCAATCGAGAGCACCGATGGTTTGTGTACCCTTAAACATCACATGCTCAAGGTAGTGAGCAAGACCTGTGTACTCAACGGGGTCATCTATAGAGCCGACATTGAATGTCACCATACCATACACATCGGGTTGCGACTTGTCCTCCCAGATATACACGGTTGCTCCGTTACGCAATGTAAATGTGCTCAACTGTGCCACCGAGTAGAAACAGGTGGTAACAAGCAAGAGCAACAGCAATGCTAATTTTCTTGTTTTCATAATCATAAATATTTGATAATAATTGTTTCTTGTGTGCAAATATACGCTATTTTTTGCCTGCATCCATTGCTTCTTTATTAAAATTAATATATCATATCTAAAATTATAGTTATCTCTCGCACAACGGTGATTGAATGTAGCTACTAAAAAATATTAAATTCGAGCATCGAGCAATAAAATATGAGAGAAAATGACAGCAGATTGAAAAATATGCGTAAATTCGTACCTTGAAGTAAAATTTTAAACACAAAAAACGATTATGAAAAAATTTATATTCATCGCATTGTTTATCGGTGCTGCCATTGCAGGATTTTCCAAAGAATATGAGCCTACCGAAGGATGGCCTTACCTCTACCACGACTTCAAACCCGCTATCGTATATTACAACGACAATAAAGCCGAAAGCGCCAATATCAATGTGCACCTCATAAGCAACGAATTGCACTTTACCGACAGCGTACAGATAAAGGTTGTGCGCGACAAACACAAGATTGACTCGGTGGTGTGCGAAGACAAAACCGTACTCATAAGACGAGGCAATAAATATGTGACTTGCCTATATAAAACAGAGTATGTCGTTATAGGTACAACATGCGAATGCGACCTCAATGCGCTCACCGACAGCAATGGCGCATATGGCTCACCTACTACCACTGCCGCCACTCAAAACCTCTCGTCGTTGAGAGATTATGGCACAGTAGCCGTACTTCGCTTCAAGGAATTGACCGAGGACAAATACAATACCAACCCCATACCCACCATCACCCACACCGTGATGGTTGTCAATGACCGTGCAATATGCCAAGCAACCAAGCGCGGTGTAAACGAGTTGCTCACTCGCGAACAAAAGAAAGAGTTCAACAAGTTTATCAAAGAGAACAAAATCAAGTGGAAAGACTTCAACAGTCTTATTCTTGTAGCCCAATTTCTCGACCAATACATCAAGGACGACGCTTTGCTATTGTAATACCGTTTTGCATCCACAACAAGAGAAGATATGAATGAGAAGTTGGCCAAGACGTTGCATTTTATCAAGCAATATATCAGCCCATACCTTTCGGTAGCACTCATAGTCGGATTTGTTATATGGCATCTGTTCATTCTCAAAGACAACAGCTATATAGACATCTGCAAGAACGATGCACACATAAGAGCATTGAAACAAGAGATTGCACAAGAGGAGGCGACTATACAGCAACTTCAAGAAGAGATAAACAACTCCGAGTCGGATGTTGCCACCATCAATCGCATTGCACGCGAAAAGCATGGCATGCAACGCCCTCACGAAGACGTTTTCATGATTGTTGAGTCGCCCACCGACACGACAACAATTCAATAACAAGAGTATAGAAATGAAGATAGATATTAAAGAGATTATTTTCAAGACATCGGCCATGCTTGTGGTTGCCGGTGCATTACTACCTCTCATTGTATTTGAAGCATGGGTACCCTATATATTTGCAGTAGGTGCTGCCGGCATGTCTGTAATACGCCTCATCACACCCTATAAGGGCAAGAACACCCGCATGCGTCGCCTTGTACTCATCGAGTTGTTGGCAACATTGATGTTGTTGTTTGCATCCCATTTGATGTTCAGAGGTGGTAACGATTGGATTGTACTACTCACCATATCGGCATTCTTGCAGTTATACACCTCTATTGCTATCTCTCGCGAAAGAGAAAAAGAAAAGTAAAACTCCATCAATCTATAAATACAACAGAGGCAGCGCCACAAGGTACTGCCTCTGTTGCGTTATGCTCGCATGCGCAATTTAGAAATGCTCACTACGCGAGGCATCAATGCGCAAGAGTATAAACAAGAGAATGGTAAATCCCCACAACGACGAGCCTCCATAGCTAAAAAATGGCAACGGAATACCTATAACAGGGCACAATCCTATCACCATACCCACATTGATAAAGAGGTGAAAGAAGAAAATACCCAAGACACAATAGGCATACACACGTCCAAAGGGTCGCGGTTGCCGCTCGGCTATTGTCATGATACGCAATATAAAGACCGTAAATAGCAATAATAAAAGACACGACCCCCAGAAACCCTCTTCTTCGCCTATCGTACAGAAGATAAAGTCGGTATCTTGTTCGGGAACATATTTGAGCTTGGTTTGTGTGCCATTCAAGAAGCCCTTGCCCCAAAACCCGCCGGAGCCTATGGCTATCTTCGACTGATTGACATTATAACCGGCATCACGCAAGTCCTCCTTTATGCCCAACAATACTTCGATACGTGTGCGTTGGTGGTCGTCGAGTTTATTGAATATATAATTGCTCGAAAACATAAACACCACCGAAACAATCGTAACCGCTACGGCAATCAATATCTTTGAGGTAAAGTGAGAGAAATAGATGGCAATAAGATAGAGCAACGAGAGCGCTATAACGCCCAAAAGCACATACAACATAGGCACAGCGACATGACACGCACCGAGCACACTCACTACTATTGCCACAACTATGTAGAATATGGACAAATTGCGCGCCACGATGCGATTTTGGGCAAAAAATCGTATGATACCCACCAATACAAGGCAAATGAGAATGAGGACAATACTCTCGCCCAACGGGGCACCCATCCACATTTCCGAGCTAAATTTTATACCCAATACAAAATAGACAATGGCACATATACCGCCAAACAGCACCAAGCCTGTCATACCCTCGCGATACATCATCAAGACAAACGACAGATATACCAATGCCGACCCCATCTCCTTCTGCATCACAATAATCAACATCGGCAACAATACCAAACCTACAATCTTGAAAAAGTTGGCCGGCTCGGTAAACTTGAAATTATAGCCATTGAACATCTTTGACACCGCCAATGCCGTCGCAAACTTGGCAAACTCGGCCGGTTGCAATCGTATCGAAGAGGTAATGGTGAGCCACGATCGGGAGCCTTTGACATCATCGGCAACTACCAAGGTAAAAAGCAACAGGAGTATAAAAGCAATGTATATCAAGTAGGCATACGTCTCAAACATGCGTGAATCGACAAGCAGAATGACCGAAGCCAATACAAAAGCAAGCCCTATCCACACAAGCTGCTTGCCCGAGCGCTCGGCAAAGTCGAAAATGCTGGCCTGATCATAGTCGTAGCTGGCCGCATATATACTCACCCAGCCAAAGAAAACAAGTATAACATAAAGAAAGATGGTAAACTTATCTACCGACTTCCACACATCAACGTTTCTTGCCACTATTACCTACTACTTTTGAGTTAAACATTCTTTGTTCCAAGTCCTTACGAGCAGGGTCTGTTATCTCGCCATTGAGATAATACTCCATCATAAGACTACCGATAGGCACGCCATAGGTAGCACCGAAACCGGCATTCTCGACATACACAGCAATAGCAATGCGAGGATTGTCCATCGGAGCAAATCCCATGAAAGCCGAGTGGTCGCGTCCATGCGGATTTTGAGCAGTACCTGTCTTGCCACACACCTCTATATCGGGAAGATTGGCCGTACGACAAGTACCATCGGTCACTGCCATACGCATACCCTCTACTATCGCATCATAATGACGAGCATCTACCGTAGGATAACGACGCACCGTATAGGTCGTATCTATCACCGTGTCTTGTATAGCCTTCACAACATGAGGTGTATAGAAATATCCCCTATTGGCTATTGTGGCAGCAAGGTTGGCTATCTGCAATGGTGTAGCCAATATCTCACCTTGCCCTATGGCGATAGATATGATGGTGAGAGCCTTCCATCTATTTTGTCCATAAAACTTATCATAGTATGCACTATTGGGCAAGAAGCCTCGCTTCTCGCCGGGCAAGTCTATACCCAATTTATAGCCATAACCCATCGAAACAAGATGGTTTTTCCATATCTCAAAAGCCTCGGAAGTGCTATCATAGAGCGAGCGATTGTCGAGCATCGAGCGCAATCCGCAACAATAGTAGGCATTGCACGATGTAGCCAATGAGGGTATCAACGGCAATGGAGCGGCATGGGCATGACATCCTACACGCAATCCTCCTACTACAAAACCGCCTGTACAAGAATAGTGTGTTTGCGGTGTTATGATGCCTTCTTCAAGAAATATAAGGCCCTGAGTAGGCTTGAATGTAGAGCCGGGAGGATAGACGGCCATGATGGCACGGTCGTAAAGCGGATTGCCGGGGTCGCGAGTGAGGCGCGCATAATTCTTGCCACGCTCCCTACCCACCAAGATGGAGGGGTCGTAAGTAGGACTCGATACCAGAGCCAATATCTCACCGGTAGAGGGCTCTATTGCCACAATAGCACCGGTCTTGTTCTGCATCAACTTCTCGCCATAGGCTTGCAAATCGGCATCAATCGAGAGAGTTACGTTTCTGCCCGACACGGGTTGTATATCATAACGACCATCTTCATACTTGCCCTTGATGCGTCCATGCACATCCCGCAATAGTATCTCCTCGCCTTTGACACCACGCAACACCTCTTCAAAAGACTTTTCAACGCCCAAATCGCCGGTGTAATCGCCTCGACGATAATATTCGTCACGCTCAATGTCGGAGGGCGACACCTCTCGAATGTTTCCCAACACATTGGCCGCAATGGGACGGCTATATTCACGCAATACGCGATTTTGGATATAAACACCCGGATAGCGATACAACTTCTCTTGCAAACGTCCATAATCGCGAGCCGACAACTGCGTCATAAAGACTTGCGGTGTATATGACGAATAACCGGGACTCTTTCTCATGTCAAGCATATAGCGCTTGAACTGCACCGTATCGATACCCAGCGTTGCGCAAAAATCGAGCGTATCTATCGAGCGCATCTCGCGGGGTATCATCATCACATCATAGGCCGGTTGGTTATACACCAAGAGCTCGCCATTGCGGTCATAGATAAATCCGCGCGAGGGATATAGCACCTTGCGTTGAAAGGCATTACTGTCGGCATAACGTTTGTAGTCGTTATCTCCCACTTGCAGCGAAAACAGGCGCACAAGAAACACAGCCACAACCACAAGCAATGCTGCCGCTATGACATACTTTCTCTTTTCAAGATTATAATCTTTTCTCACGACCTTGATTTAAACTATCGACACAAAGAATGAGGATAAATGTAAGCAACGTACTGCACACAATGCGCACGAGCATATAAGGCAAATCGAACAGCGACAACGACTCGATGGCAAACAGCAACAAGCAATAAACGAATGTAAGCGTGAGAGAATAACGCACATAGAGCCACATACCAAAACCTCTTATCGAAGGTATCTCGGCAACATAGTCGCTACCATGAGGCAGATAGAGCGAGAGGATGGGACGACGTACAAAGGCCAATATCGTACAAGCAAGGGCATTCATTCCGGGAGTATTGCCAAAAATATCTACCACCAAGCCCAAGAAAAACGAAGCCGTGAGCAACCATGCGGTAGATAACGACAAAGGCATGCGCAATATCACATAGATAAATACCAACGGAACAGCAACACCAAAGAGGTATATTTGATTGAAAACCACTGCCTGCAATAACACAAACAGGAGCGCAATACATATTTCTCGCAACACATTGATGTTCATTGTCGTGCCTCCTTCTCCAACATTTGTTGCATGTCCTGCATGTGATTATTGATGATACGCACAGCTCCTAATTGTGTAAAGTCGGTAGATAATTTCACCTGCATGGCATAGAAATTATCATCTTTCTGCTTGGCATAGTCGTGAATTGTTCCCACCATAACACCATCGGGGAAAACTGCCGAAAAACCGCTCGTTACGATTGTGTCGCCGGGAACAAACTCGACATGACGAGGCATCTCTTCAAGAACGGCATAAGCCGCACTGCGTCCATCCCACACCAACGAGCCGAAACAATCTGTTCCTTTTACCTTGCAACTCACATGCAACTTGGTATTCAACACCGATATGGCCACCGAGTTGTGTTCATTGACTACATTGACAATACCTACTATACCTCGATGATCTACCACAGCCATCTCCGGTGCCACACCATCGGCACTGCCCTTATCGAGTGTGATATAATTTTCGAGGTGCGCCACACTGTTGTTGATGACATGCGCCATAATGAAATCGTATTGTTGCAACATAGGGTCATTCACCGCAATAGAGTCGGCCACGGCGGCATAACTATATCGTTGCAACATGCGTCGCAAGCGCATATTTTCCATAGCCAACTCGCCATTCTGCATCAACAATTCATCATTGGCCTTGCGCAATCCAAAATATCCCGACACCTCGTTAGACAACTCATAAACCTGTGCTACCACCCTATTGGAAGAGCCAAAAAAGACACTGCGCTGATAGGGATTGGAAGAGAACAACAGAATACAACTTATCACCACATAGAATATAAAAAATATCCATGTGTGATGCTTGATAAGAAAGTCTATAAGATTGCGCATCGAAGTATATGGGGTATCTATTACGACATAGTGTTTTACCGCAACGAGTTACACAACTTTATTACAAAGCGTGTAACTCGGAGCAATATCACAACTATTATTATCGAATAAGGAAGTTAAATTCGTCAATATTCTTCAGTGCAACACCTGTACCTTTGGCAACGGCATGCAAAGGATCGTCGGCAATGTGGAAGGTAATACCAATCTTGTCGGTAAGACGCTTGTCAAGACCGCGCAACAGAGCACCACCACCGGCCAAATAGATACCATTGCGCACTAAGTCGGCATACAACTCAGGAGGAGTCTGCTCCAAGGCACTGAGGACAGCCGCTTCAATTTTCGAGATTGACTTCTCGATGCAGTGCGACACCTCTTGGTATGACACAGGTATCTCCATGGGCAATGCAGTCATCTGGTTGGGACCATGCACGATATAGTCTTCGGGAGGATCGGCCAACTCGGTCAAAGCCGAGCCCACGTTGATTTTTATCAACTCGGCAGTACGCTCACCGATGCGCACATTGTGCTGACGGCGCATATACTCCTGTATATCGGCAGTGAGGTCGTCACCCGCAATGCGTATCGACTTGTTAGAAACGATACCACCCAATGAGATTACGGCAATCTCGGTGCTACCGCCACCTATATCCACAATCATGTTACCTTCGGGGGCAGTAACATCAATACCTATACCAATGGCTGCCGCCATAGGCTCATATATCATATAGACATCGCGACCACCGGCATGCTCGGCCGAGTCACGCACGGCACGTATCTCCACCTCGGTACTTCCCGATGGGATACATACCACCATACGCAACGACGGAGTAAACCAGCGACGTTGAGGATTGACCATCTTCACCATACCGCGTATCATCTGCTCGGCCGCATAGAAATCGGCAATAACACCATCGCGCAAGGGGCGAATGGTAGTGATATGGGGCGCTGTCTTCTCGTGCATCTGGCGAGCCTTCTCACCTACCGCCACGAGTTTCTCGGTCTTCTTTTCCAATGCTACCACCGAAGGCTCATCTACCACTATCTTGCCATCATGTATGATAATGGTATTGGCCGTTCCGAGGTCCACTGCTATTTCTTGTGTTAATGAGAAAAATCCCATTTTCTTACTTTTTTTAAGGGTTAATCTTCTGTTAATGTTTAAAGTGGCGTATGCCGGTCATTACCATCGCAATATTATTGTCATTGCAATAGTCTATGGTCTCTTGATCTCTTACCGAGCCACCGGGTTGTATCACTGCATCCACTCCGGCCTTGTGTGCAATCTCTACACAATCGGCAAAGGGGAAGAAGGCATCGGATGCCATCACTGCACCATTGAGGTCGAAATTGAACGAATGAGCCTTCTCGATAGCCTGACGCAAAGCATCCACACGCGAAGTTTGGCCTACACCGCTGGCACATAGCTGACGATTTTTGGCCAACACAATAGCGTTAGATTTGCTATGTTTCACAATCTTATTGGCAAAGAGCAAGTCGGCAATGCGATCAGCCTCAACCGCACGGTTGGTAGCTTGTCGCAACTCGCAAGGTTGCTCGGTGTGCAAGTCACGGTCTTGTACCAAGACACCGCCCAACAACGAACGATATTGCTTGGTTGTTTTGTTGGCTTGCTTTTGAACGAGGATGATACGATTTTTCTTTTGTTTCAACACTTCCAATGCTTCAGGAGCATATTCGGGAGCAATGATTACCTCAAAGAATATCTTATTCACCTCCTCGGCAGTAGCCAAGTCGATGGGGCGATTAGCTATAAGCACACCGCCAAAAGCCGATACGGGATCACATTCGAGCGCAGCCTTCCACGCATCAAGAATGGTATCGCGCGAGGCTATTCCGCAAGCATTATTGTGCTTGAGCACAGCAAAAGTTGTTTCGTCAAACTCCGATATCAACGACACGGCAGCATCTATATCGAGCAAGTTGTTGTACGATATTTCCTTGCCATGCAACTGCTCAAACATAGCCTCAAAGTCGCCATAGAAAGCTCCTTGTTGATGAGGATTTTCGCCATATCGCAAGGCTTTGCTACCATTGACAGCAGCGCGGAATGTCGAGCCCTCGCCGGCATCAAAGTAGTTGAAAATAGCGCTATCATATCCCGACGAAACAGCAAACGCCTCTCGTGCCAACAAGCGACGCTCTTCGAGTGTTGTTGAGGCGCCGTTGCGTTTGAGAATATCCGACAAGATAGCATATTGTCCTTTAGATGCCACAATAGCCACATCATTGAAGTTCTTGGCCGCAGCGCGTATAAGCGATATACCGCCTATATCTATCTTTTCGATAATCGCACTCTCCTCTGCACCCGAAGCAACTGTTTGCTCAAAGGGATACAAATCGACAATAACCAAGTCTATCGAAGGTATCTCATACTCGGCTATCTGAGCTATATCGGTAGCATTGTCGCGACGATTGAGAATACCACCAAACACTTTGGGGTGCAATGTCTTTACACGACCTCCCAAGATAGAAGGATAACCCGTGAGATCTTCTACGGCATTGCAAGGAATGCCCAAAGACTCGATAAACGACTGTGTGCCGCCGGTTGAAAGGAACTCTACACCATCGGCATGCAACATTTTTATAATGTCATCAAGACCATCTTTGTGAAAAACCGACACCAAGGCGGTTTTTATTTTTTTCTGATTTGCCATCACTGTTTTCTTTCGTTATGTGTCGGCAAAAATACTAATTTTTATTAGCTTTTACACAATAATATAAGAAGAATTTTCAAGGAATTTATCAACAGCACAACACATTGAATATCAAACCGATAACCACAAACAACAGAAAGCACCGCAAAACACAGGCATTTTTCATGCACTAATCATATATTGGTAACAAACGAATGCAAATTCACTACATTGCGTTATTGTCGCATAGCAACACAAGGAGCTATCTTTGCAGTGTCCAAGAGAAAGGACAGGGTTTGTTTCGGCACACGCGCGATGCGACAACGAGAAGACCACAACTCAATGCAGTTGGAATATTAGGTTATATGATTGTAAGAAACATCGACTTTATATGTCACTCACAAAAAAAGACATATAAAGTCGATGTTTTTTACATAAACGATGGAACAAACAAGCCCCTCAATGTGTTTATATAATAAAGACTATATCAACACAATTTATATATTTTTCATCATGGTAAGATTACACACATACGACAACAAAAACGATGCCTACGAGGGACTTACACAACAGCTATTCAAGCACATAGAAACAACACATTTTGTAAGACCCGACATTGACACATGGCCTCGGGATTTCCTCCCGATACCCGACGATCTCGACACGAGAAAAAGAATTTCCAACACCTTCAATCTGGCACTACCGGGCAAAGAAGCCGGCATAGAACTGCTCGATTTCTGGCACAAAAATCACAGGTATCGCCCCATCTGGAAAAGGATAAATTACTACCAGACAAACGAGCGATACAACCCACAATACAAGGAGTCAAGAGGAAAAATCTGGTCGCAACACTACTTCTTCAGAAAGGGGCGAATACCCACCTCGCAAATACACATGATAGAATCTCTCGAAAGCGACGAAAAGAGCGCCAAATATTACGCCGCAAACCTACCCTACACACAAGGAATTTACTATCCCTACAACTCTGACGAGGCAAGAAAATCATTCATGGGAAGATGGATTATTTCCTCCTTTCATTGTGCCATTCTCACCATCAACAGCGACGGCAGTATAGGCTCCTATTTTCCGGGTTCCGACAGGAAAAGAGAAAGTGCAAGCTACTACCCCATACAAGAGCAAAACAGCCCCCAAACAGACACCACAATATCCAAGCGAACGCTGATGAAAATACCTCGTATTCTGCTACTTATGTTCAACAACAGAGAGCAAAATCTGTGGGAATACATACTATCGCCCGACAAGCGCAACGACATCACATTTACCATCCTTGAGAAGCACCCCAACATACACCTTTTCACCGACATCAAAGACTTCAAAGAAATCATAAAGCGCGAAGCCGAGAAGACAAAAGAACAAGAAGAAATCACCGATATAAAAGACCCCCGCTACAAGCTCAGAGTATCGGAATGCTCAAGAGGATTTTGGAACGATTGACACACTGTATCAAGAGCATAGAAAAAACAGAGAGAAAAAGCGATTATTTTATAATGTGTTTTTTCTTAAAAAGGCTTACATATTTGGATATAAAATAGTATCTTTGCATCGCATCGGGTATAATATCCGACGACCAAGCCAAAAATTCTGTTTAACTTAATAACAACAAACAATGGAACTTTCTCACATTGAACACTTGGGTATAGCTGTAAAAAGCCTCGAAGAAGCTATTCCCTACTACGAAAACATCTTGGGTCTTAAATGCTACTCAATCGAAGAAGTAGCCGACCAAAAAGTAAGAACAGCTTTCTTCAAAGTAGGCCAAACAAAAATAGAATTGCTTGAGCCCACCTGCCCCGAAAGCACCATCGCCGGCTTCATTGAAAAACGCGGCGAAGGTATCCACCACCTCGCATTTGCCGTAGCCGACGGAGTAGCCAACGCATTGGCCGAAGTAGAAGGCAAAGGCGTACGCCTCATCGACAAAGCCCCTCGCAAAGGTGCCGAAGGTCTTAACATCGCATTCCTTCACCCCAAATCGACAGGCAGTGTATTAACAGAACTTTGTGAAAATCCTAACAAATAATACAAAATGAGCAATCAACTCGAAAAAGTAAAAGAGCTTATCGCACTGCGCAATGAAGCTCGTTTGGGTGGTGGCGAGAAAGCCATTGCCAAACAACACGAACGTGGTAAATACACAGCTCGTGAGCGTATCAACCAACTCCTCGACGAAGGTAGTTTTGAAGAAATCGACATGTTTGTACGCCACCGTTGCTACAACTTCGGTCAAGAGAAAAAATCTTATCTCGGTGACGGTGTTGTAACAGGTTATGGTACAATCGAAGGTCGTCTTGTTTATGTGTTTGCACAAGACTTCACCGTATTTGGTGGCTCACTCTCTGAGCAAATGGCCATGAAGATATGCAAAGTAATGGATATGGCCATGAAGATGGGTGCTCCCATTATCGGTATCAACGACTCGGGTGGTGCACGTATCCAAGAAGGTATCAACGCACTTGCCGGATATTCTGAAATCTTCCAACGCAACATCATGGCATCGGGTGTAGTACCCCAAATCTCGGGTATCTTTGGTCCTTGCGCCGGTGGTGCCGTATATTCTCCCGCCCTCACCGACTTTATCGTGATGGTAAAAGAGATTTCTTACATGTTCCTCACAGGCCCCGCAGTTGTTAAGACTGTAACAGGCGAGGATGTAACACAAGAGCAACTTGGTGGTGCCGAAATGCACTCTAAGACTTCGGGTGTAGCACACTTTGCTTGCGAAACCGGTGACGAAGGTCTTGACGTGATACGCCGACTCATCAGCTTCATTCCCCAAAACAACCTCGAAGAAGCTCCCGTACTCACTTGCGAAGACCCCATCGACCGTCTTGAAGACTCTCTCAACGAGATTATTCCCGACAGCCCCAACCAACCCTACGACATGTACCAAGTTATCGGTGCCATCATCGACAATGGTGAGTTCCTCGAAGTACAACGCGACTTTGCACGCAACATCATCATCGGTTTTGCACGTTTCAATGGTCAATCGGTAGGTATCGTTGCCAACCAACCTCAATACCTCGCCGGCGTACTCGACTGCAACGCTTCACGCAAGGCTGCTCGCTTCGTACGTTTCTGCGACGCATTCAACATTCCTTTGGTAACACTCGTTGATGTTCCCGGATTCTTGCCCGGTACAGGTCAAGAGTACAATGCCGTTATCTCACACGGTGCCAAGTTGCTCTATGCCTACGGTGAGGCTACAGTACCCAAAGTAACTGTAACATTGCGCAAGTCTTATGGTGGCTCACACATCGTGATGAGCTGTAAGCAACTCCGTGGTGACATGAACTACGCATGGCCTACTGCCGAAATCGCCGTTATGGGTGCATCGGGTGCTGCTGCCGTTCTCTATGCCAAGGAGGCAAAAGAACAAGCCGATCCCAAAGCATACATTGCAGAGAAAGAGGCAGAATACACCAAGTTGTTTGCCAACCCCTACAATGCAGCACGTTACGGCTACATCGATGATGTTATCGAGCCCCGCAATACTCGTTTCCGCATCATCCGCGCATTGGAGCAATTACGCACCAAGAAACTCGTAAATCCTGCCAAGAAGCACGGTAACATTCCTCTATAATCCTTAAAAACATATCAATATGAACAAAAATAAATTTGGAATATTGAGCATGCTGCTTGCTGTTGTCGTGGCATTTACATCATGTAAGCCCGCGGTAGAAGGCGAGGAAGTTGGTAGCAAAATTCTCATCAACGAGATATTGATGATCAACGAAACCAACTACCAAGACGACTATGGCATGCACAGCGCATGGGTAGAGTTATTCAACAAATCATACGGTAGCTACAACGTAGCATCTCACTCGCTCAAGTTTAGCAACACACCCGGTGATACTGCTGTTTACTTTATCCCCAAAGGCGACGTGCTCACACTCGTTCCTCCTCGTCAGCACACTCTCTTCTGGGCCGACGGACAACCCAATCGCGGTACATTCCACGTCAATTTCACACTCGACCCCACCAAAGAATCGTGGATAGGTATCTATGATGGTGGTAACAAGCTTCTCAACGAAGTGACTATTCCCGCCAACATCCTTTCGGCCGACCAATCATACGCTCGTGCCATCGATGGCGAGAGCGAGTGGGAAGTACGCGGTGCAGGTACTACCAAGTATGTAACACCCAGCACCAACAACTACACGCTCGACAAGAATGCAAAGACCGATAAATTCAAAACTCAAGATGCCAACGGTATAGGTATGGCTATCTCTGCTATGTCTGTTGTGTTCTCGGGCTTGTTGTTGCTCTACATCATCTTCCGCACGATTGGCAAAATCTCGGCATGGTGGGCTATGCGCACAGCAAGTAAAGCCAAAGGCCTCAACGAAGAAGAAACCAAAGAGGCTATGGCCAAGGGTGCTACTCCCGGTGAAGTATTTGCTGCGATTGCCATGGCAATGCACGAAATGCAAGAAGATGCACACGACTATGAGGATACCGTGCTCACCATCCAAAAGGTTGAGCGTCGTTACTCTCCATGGAACTCTAAGATTTACTCTTTGCGTGACCTTCCCAGAAAATAATCTAATCCCTAACATTTAAATTTAAGAAAAATGAAAGACTATAAATATACCATTAACGGCAATATTTATAAGGTAACAATCGGAGATATCGAAGAAAACGTTGCTCACGTAGAGGTAAACGGTACTCCTTACCTTGTCGAAATGGAAAAAGTGGTAAAAACTGTTGCCAAACCCGTAGTAAAAGCTCGCCCCACAACTCCCGCAGCTCCTACTACTCAACTCAACCGCCCCTCGGCAGCAGCCGGTGCCGGCACTATCAAATCGCCCCTCCCCGGTGTTATCCTCAACGTTAAGGTTAATGTTGGCGACGCCGTGAAGAAAGGCGACACAATCATCATTCTCGAAGCCATGAAAATGGAGAATGCCATCAAAGCCGACCGCGATGGTAAGATTGCATCTATCAGTGTTAAACAAGGAGAATCGGTTCTCGAAGGTGCCGCTCTCGTAACAATCGAGTAATATGGGAGGATTTGGTGAATTTTTAGTACAAAACCTCGGCGACTTCTGGACATATACCGGTATCTATAACGCTACATGGCAACACTTTGCCATGATTGCCATCGGTATATTCTTCATATACCTCGCCGTGGCGAAGGAATTTGAGCCTATGCTCCTTATTCCTATCGGCTTTGGTATGCTCATCGGTAACATCCCCTTCAACATGGATGCCGGTTTGCAAGTAGGTCTTTATGAACAAGGCTCGGTACTCAACATCTTCTATCAAGGTGTACAACAAGGATGGTATCCCCCGCTCATCTTCTTGGGCATTGGTGCTATGACCGACTTCTCGGCTCTTATCTCCAACCCCAAATTGATGCTCATCGGTGCAGCTGCCCAATTTGGTATCTTTGGTGCATACATGATTGCTCTTGCGCTCGGCTTCGACCCCATGCAAGCAGGTGCTATCGGTATCATCGGTGGTGCTGACGGTCCTACTGCTATCTTCCTTTCATCGAAACTTGCTCCCAACTTGATGGGTGCTATCGCAGTGTCGGCTTACTCTTACATGGCTCTTGTGCCTGTAATACAACCGCCCATCATGCGACTCCTCACTACATCAAAAGAGCGTGTTATCCGCATGAAACCTCCCCGCGCCGTATCGCACACCGAGAAAGTGATGTTCCCCATCATCGGTTTGTTGCTCACTTGCTTCCTCGTGCCCTCAGGTCTTCCTTTGTTGGGTATGTTGTTCTTCGGTAACCTTTTGAAAGAAAGTGGTGTTACTCGCCGTTTGGCCGAGACTGCTCGCGGTCCGCTCATCGACGTTATCACTATCTTGCTCGGTGTTACCGTAGGTGCTTCTACACAAGCTTCTGAGTTCCTCACCGTCGATTCAATCCTCATCTTTGGTCTTGGTGCGCTCTCATTTATCATCGCTACCACATCGGGTGTATTGTTTGTGAAGTTCTTCAACCTCTTCTTGAAGAAAGAGAACAAAATTAATCCCCTCATTGGTAACTCAGGTGTATCGGCTGTACCCGACTCGGCTCGTATCTCAC
This sequence comes from Barnesiella sp., assembly GCA_045645425.1. Lineage (GTDB taxonomy): Bacteria > Bacteroidota > Bacteroidia > Bacteroidales > Barnesiellaceae_A > Barnesiella_A. The sequence continues at coordinate 40,810 of JAZRIS010000026.1, read as the reverse complement.
AACACGTTGGTTTGGAATATGACCCCACCAACTACTTGTTGATGCACGCTATGGGTCCCAATGTGGCCGGTGTTATCGGTTCGGCTGTTGCCGCCGGTGTATTGCTTGGCTTCTTATTGTAATATTTATTCTCTATAAAAGACTGCCCCGCAACGGGGCAGTCTTTTATTATTTACACATCAACCTACTCCTCTTACCTCGTTTTACTCATACTGTTATCATGGCACATTTCAACTCTCTTTACGAAAAATATACCTCTACACAACCATCGGGTGCAGAGATAGATGCTAAGACTATATTAGCTCCCTATACACAACAATTTGGCATTACCATTACCGATAGTGCTATTATTCTCGAACACGAACAATCGCCCCTCAACAATATTCCTCGTGCCAACATCTACGCCATCGTAGATGAAGAAGAGGAACTATACATCATACTGCGTTCAAGTATCTATGTACTGAACAAAGTCGATGGAAAAATAAAACTCAACATTCGCGACCTATAAGCGACAATACCATTGGCAATAGAAATATAACACTCGACATATACATATAATAATAGAGGCATGGTCAGCGTGAAGTGACCATGCCTCATTATTTTATAGACAACTACAATATCAGCGCAATGTTACTTGCAATGGAGTAGCCAATGCCTCGCTATAATGGCGCATATATACAAACCAATCTTCGGCACTTTCAAATCCCCATTTGCTCCAACCGGCACCGGCATAGTAGGTAAGCTCTTCGCCCGGCTCATAGAGATAGTGCATCAACAAATGTCCTTCGGCACCTCTATCGGCACGCTCGGCATCATCAAAATAGCAGGGCGACACACTTTGCACCAGCTGTGCCGATGCCATGCCCAAAAACATTTGCCCGTTGATACTGTCAGGTCGCTCGGCATAGGCGGCATAATGCGCCTCGGCACTATAATCCATCACACTATCTACATCATGCAATACAATGCCCGATACAACGGGAGCTTGTGCTGTAAGACCACAGTACTTGATACTTATTTTGTTCAACTGACTGCCTTCATCGAGCGTAATGACACGACACTCGGTCACCGTGTCGTTATTGTATATAAACGGAACATATCGCAAGCTCACTGTAAATCGCAACGGGCCATTGTCGAGTATCTCGTAAGACTCATAGCAATAGGGATAGACAATCTCGCCATTATTATCAAGCAAAGCAGCCGTACCTGCACCCAATGTCGGGCCCACCTTATAGTAATCGAGGCCGTTACCATGATCGACATGATACGAAATAGTATTATAAAGAGATGCTGCCACCTTGGGAGCAGTAACCCTAAATTCCTCTATTTCGGCAAGAACTCTTGGATCGAGCTCATCGGCATATCTGTCGGCAACAACAGGATAATCGACACACTTTACCCACACATCATATCCAAACGCACGCTCGCCCGAAGCCTGCAAGGCAGGGCCATAAGTGCGAAATGCAATACATCCATTCTCCCAAGCAATATCATCTACTCGCTGGGGATAGTGAGCTCCTACGGTACGCACATCATAGGCCTGAGGCTCACCCTCAACGACCCTATATTGACCCACCATACCCGCCTCGATGGGAGCCGGCATAAAAATCAATTTATTGTCGTGTGTTATCTGATATGGCACTTGTTCACCACTATGGTCGAGAACCTCAACAGTATTGGTATCAACAAGTTGCAAACGCGACAAGAGGTCCGAATAGTCAAGTTCCACCATCTCATTCATTCTTACTTTGGTTGTAGGATTATGCACCTCAACTACAACGCCATTGCGATCTACACAAGATTGCATCAATGCAACAAGTGCAAGAAAAAACAAAATTCGCTTCATATACAATATTTTATTATAAGTAATCATTCAAACACAACATCAACGCAGATGTTGCCATGTAAAATTGCTCTTCTTATTGCCCTTGTCACGCAACGAGCAATAGAGGCGATAGAAGGGTCGAAACAACTGATACAAGGGCACCACAAAAGGCGTTACAGGCTCTCCCATCAACCGCACTATGCGACGATACACGCGCCACTCTATGAGCCACCACAGCAACACTGTCACTATCACCGCAGCGAGCGCTATTATAGCGGGCACAAGCCCCGCAATAACTCCGGGCAAAAGCAAAGCCATAGCAACTGCAAAAGAGAGTACAAAAAGCAAATGCAAACAATCTTCGATAAGATATACCGAGCGTGATGAAGTGTGCAAATACTTGGATGTAAAATGGTATCTTGCACGCAACTCATTCCACGCCTCGCCTACATCCTCCCGAATGTTATCTACAAGACTCTCTTGCGACAACTCAACACGAGTATTACCGCCGTGGGCTATCTCATTTATCAACAAATCGTCATCGCCATAGTGCAAATTGAGTGTTGCCGAAAAACCCTTGTTATCGAAAAACACCGACCGGCGATAGGCCATGTTGCAACCCATGCCCATATAGGGCTTTTTGATGACCGCATAAGCCAAATAACGCAACGCAAAAAGCATCCTGTCGAAAGAGGCAAATCCACGTCGTTGAGAGCCATCCTTTGCCACCATGCGAGTATGCCCCAACACGACATCGACACCGGGCACAAAATTACGAGCAATACTACTCAACCAACTGTTGCTCTGCGGCTTGCAACACGCCTCGGTGAGAATTATTATATCGTGCTTGGCAGCCTTCACACCAAGAGTGATACCCAACTTCTTGCGACTCACATTATAGACCGTTTCGGGCACCGCAGTCTGATAGAGATTTTTATGCTCACACTCATAGAGAGCAATCATATTCTGCACCTCAAAAGAAACCCTATCATTGACCACAATCACCTCATAACAAGGATATTCCTGTTGCAACAAGAGAGGCAACAAATCGTGCAACCCCTCGGCCTCGTCATCATGCGCATAGACAACCACCGACACAGGAGGCAAGTCGGGCAAATAGCTCACACCTCCGGCTTGCGCTCGACGCGTGTAGCGATACAACGAATTATATATCGCAAACAGATAGAAAAGCTCTATGATAAACAGCAATAAAAGTGCCAGAAAAACGATAATTTGTATAGGAGAAAATCCCCATAAGGCAGTCAAAAACATACTCAATAATATCCAATTTTAGTTGCACAAATTTAGAAAAATATTTGCAAAAAAGAGCATAAAAAACATCGCTTTATCAACAAAATCGAAGCAACAAACAATATGCCATAAAAAATGTAAAAATCAAACAAAACAAGCACACCTATCACACTATATATCAACATAATAACATCAGAGCAAATTTTTGCATCACTAATATTTGAAATAAAACACAATAAACGGCTCTATTTGTACGTTAAAAAAGAGAATAATAAAGAAAAAAACAATATCTTTGCCCCGTTTTTAAAAAAATTAGGCCTATGAAACAATACATACTCGCACTCGTTGCCACAATCATACTACTCGCATCTTGCGCCCCCAACAAGGAAATGATATACTTTCCCGGCATGGCAGAAACAGCAGATGTAGTACAAACCATACCCGACTCGCTCAAGAACTTTCAAAGTATCATAGAGCCGGATGATATGTTAGCCATAACAGTGTCGGCATTAGACCCCAACGCGGTAGCCATATTCAACCTCCCGACACAAAACTTCCTTACGCCCGGAACAACACAGTTGATAACTACACCTTCAATGCAAACATACATTGTCGATAACGAAGGTTACATCGACTTTCCCATTCTCGGCAAGATAAAGGTAGGCGGCATGACTCGCGAAGAGCTCACCATCATGCTCAAGGAAGAGATAAGCAATTATGTCGATAACCCCATTATCAGCGTACAATGCACCAACTATAAGTTCACGATATTGGGAGAGGTAACCCGCCCCGGCTCATACAAATTTGGCAGTGAGCGCCTCACCATCCTCGATGCTCTAGGCATGGCCAACGACATGACCATATATGGCAACCACACCAACATACTGCTCATCCGAGAGAAAGACGGAGAACGTTCGTTCCACCGCCTCGACCTCACACAACCCGACATCTTTACATCGCCCTACTACTACATACAACGCAACGACATTGTATATGTAGAGCCCAATGATGCTCGTCAAGGTGTTGCAAGATATAGCCAAGACAAGCAATACACCGTATCTATTGTTAGTGCCATTACATCGGCAGCATCGGTTATTGTATCGCTCTGTATCGCTTTGTTTGTTAAATAATACTGACTTAAATATCTGCTCGATATATGGAAAATTCATCGCACAACAATATGAATAACGAAAGCATCAATATTCAAGATATAGTTGCCTCTATTGCCAAAAATTGGTACTTGTATGCCATCTCTATATTTATCTGCGTAGCATTGGCATTTACATACTCCAAAATAACGCTTGACAAATACATTGTCGAAGCCAACGTGATGATACGCACCGATATGTCATCATCCAGCAATATGGCAGGAGCATTCATGCATCAAATGGGTCTGGGTAGCATCATGGGACAAGGAACAAGCGTAGATGACGAGATTACCATCATATCGTCACACTCATTGTTGCGCCAAACTGCCGAAAAAATGGATCTCAACATCGAGCACATATATCGTGAGAACTTCTTCGTGCGCTACAAAGAACACTCCGACTACGCTCTTGATATTATCGACATCAACAACGTTTGCGATACACTCAAGCGCTCGCTCAACTTCAAGGTACTCATTGACAAAGACGGCCTTGCCGATATTACCTTGAAAAAGAACTTTTTCAAAAAGTTGGTAAACAAAAAGAACGTAACCCTACCCGACACAGTAAGCTGTATATATGGCGATTTTGTCATCACTACAACCGACAGCTACATACCCGGAGAGAAGTATGGTTACAACTTGATAGTAAAAGGCTACGACATCGCCACAGAGGATTTGGCTCAATCCATCGAAATTTTTATGCCAAGTAAAATGGCCAACTTGATACGATTGAGCTACGAGACACCCTATATCGAGCAAGGTAAAGCCCTACTCAACTCTATCGTTCAGCTATACAACGAACGCGGTATAACAGAGAAAAATATCGAGGCCAGCAACACCGCTCTCTTCATCAATGAACGCCTCGCCATTATCGAAGCCGAGCTCAACACTGCCGAACGCGCTGTTGAACTTTATAAAAAAGAGAACAACTTGTCGGACATAGAGGTCGAAGCCAAAGCAATTCTCGAAAACGATATCATCCTCCGCACCAAGCTCATCGAGGCAGAAACCGAGGTGAAGGTATTGGATTATATATTGGAATTTATTTCACAACCCGACAATCGCTATGCGCTCATACCATTCACCTCTAACATAGGTGACTCACCCAGCAATGCCATCAGCGAATACAACAAATTGGCTCTTTCTCGCATCAACATGATAAGCAGCGCCAAGCCCGGCAGCCCTGCAATGAAATTAATAGAAAATCAGATTGATGCCTCACGAAAGAACGTAATAGCAAGCGTTCACACTGCCAAAGAGAGCGCCGAGATAGCACTCAACGATTTGCGTTCACAAGAAGATAAATACCTCTCTCGCATACGCACCATGCCATCGCAAGAACGCGAATTTATATCTATCTACCGCCAGAAGGTAATCAAAGAGGAACTATATATTTTCCTTCTCCAAAAACAAGAAGAGAACGCCATCACATTGGCAATGGCATCACCCAAGGGTCAAATTGTAGATGCCGCATTTAACTACAGCGAGCCATCTAATATGTCCACCTTAATGCTCCTCTTTATTGCGGCAATCATAGGCGTGGTTATTCCCTCGGCATACTTGTATGTCAAGGCTCTGTTCCGCACCAAATTCAGCACCAAGGAAGAGCTCGAAAAAATCACAAACATCCCTGTTTTGGGAGAGGTATGTATCAACACTACCAAAGAAAAGATTGTTGTTCACAAAGGCGACACAAGCTCTATTGCCGAGCTGTTCCGTCTATTGCGCACCAACCTTCAATTCCTCCTCACCGGCAAGAACGACAAGGTTATACTACTCACCTCGTCGGTAAGTGGCGAAGGAAAATCTTTTGTCAGCACCAACCTCTCTGTTTCGCTTTCGTTGCTTAACAAGCGCACCATTATCATTGGTCTTGACATACGCAGTCCTCAGTTGGGCTCATACATGAATTTGCAGAACAAATATGGTATGACCAACTATCTGTCATCCGAAAATATCACTATAGACGACATCATCTTGCCGTCGAATATCAATCCCGAGCTTGATGTAATTCTTGCCGGTCCCATTCCGCCCAACCCTGCCGAATTGTTGTTGAATGGTCGTTTGGACAAGCTCTTTGAGGAGTTGCGCAGTCGCTACGACTACATCGTAATTGACTCGGCTCCCGTAGGCATGGTATCAGACTCGTTCTCACTCATGCGATTGGCCGATACAGTGATATATGTATGCCGTGCCAACTACACCGAGATTGACGCTATACGTTACTGCAACTCGCTCGTGGCAGAACAACGTTTGCGCAACGTATCGCTCGTAATCAACGCCACAACAGCCAAGCAAGGCTATGGATATGGCTACAATAAAAAAGGAGAGTAGATAAAAATCGGGAAACAATCTCAACTGACACAAGATGAGTCAAAGTCGAGGTAAGGCATTTATCAACACATTCTCTATCTATGCGATAGGAACAATAGGAGCAAAGCTCATAGCCTTTGCTCTGATGCCATTGTACACCTTTTTCCTTGCAAAGGAAGAAATGGGTTACTTCGACTTGTCTATTACGCTCATTATGATGTTGGTACCCTTCGTGACATTTGACTTGCGCGACGGTGCTTTCCGATTTCTCATAGACAAGACCTGCCCACATCCACAAAAAGACGTTATCTCTTACGTCATACGCACACTTGCTCGCAACAGCATTGTTATAGCTATTGTATCGGTCATTGGCTACTACTATCTGTCACACCTACCTTACTATCCGGTCATTGTAGCAACACTCATTGCTTATGCCTGCTACGAAGTGATGATACAGGTAGTGAGAGGATTGGGACACACACGTTTCTTTGTCAATATCAGCATCATCAACACACTGCTCATACTTGTACTCAGTATTATATTCTTGGTAGTATGCAAGATGGGCGTGCTGGCTATATTCTTGGCCAATCTCATCAGCCGAGTCATATCGCTCATTATTATCGAGGTACGCTTCAAGTTTATACCCATATACCTCAAGCATCGCAAAGAGTGCAGCAAAGGCATTGGCAAAGAGTTGCTCAAATACACTATACCCCTATTGCCCAACGTATTGGCATGGTGGATTATAGAGAGTTCGAGCAAAATATTTATCGAGCGATACTTGGGACTCGAATACAATGGCATCTTTGCCATAGCGGTGAAGTTCTCCAACATCCTGCAAATTGCTGCCAGCATATTCTACCAGACATGGCAAGAAACAGCCATCAAAGAGATGAACTCAAAGGATAGCAATCAGTTCTTTTCACGGATATTCAACATCTACTTTTTGCTACTAAGCTCCACAGTAGTGTTGAGCACATTGGCTCTGCGCCTTCTCTATCCCCACATAGTAGCCGAGGCCTATCAAGAGAGTTATATATACATATTCCCTCTCTTCATAGCAGTGTTATTACACGCCATGGGCTCATTTCTCGACCTTGCATATCAATGCTCACGCAAGACCCATCGCGGACTACCCTCAATCATATCTACCGCCTTCCTTGCCGTTGCACTATACTACTTTGCAGCCAGCCGGTGGGGGCTTATGGGTATATCTATATCGCTCGTCATATCGTATGGTTACCTGATGGTATATCGCATGTTCGACACGCGATTTTTCTTTAAGATTGCGCCCAACCACCTCTTCCTTTTGTCGTTGCTGATACTCGCAATAGGAGGCATATTGGCCTACATAACCATGCCCATATATGCCAACATCATACTACTCATTATAGGTACAATCGCATTGGCGGTATATGCCAAGCGTTTTATTACAACCAAAGGGAAGTAAATCATGGGAGCAATACTACTTATCGTCATATCGGTATTGGTGTATGGTATCAAAATCCTACACAACTCCCGTCATCTCACCTTTGACAAATGGTGCGAGATTTTTATCTCCTTTTTTATATTTACCAACTGTGTAAACTTCGGCCTCACATTTTTCAGCTTAGACAATCAATATACCGATGGTACTTTTGGCTATATGCTAAGGTTGGAAGTATTCATGATTATTGCCCCTATATTCTTTATCGTACTATCACATCGTCACAAATGGCAGATGTTGCCCATACCATGGTACGTTGTACTTGGAATTATCATTTTCGCCCTTCTCAACATATTCAACCCCAACAATATGGCTGTTCCATCTACCGTAATAGCCATTACCCAACTATTACTCTACCTATTATTCCTATATATTGTATGCTCAAGCACTTCGATAGAGGTGATAATAAGAGGTATATATGAGGGGTTTACATACACCGTCATTCTCGAATCGGTTCTTACACTTTGCTACCCCATATTGGGTATATATCAAGTCACCGAACTATTCAGAGAAGGTGTATCAATACGAGCAGAGGAACGCCCCGGTGCCCCGGGTACTTTTGCCCACCCCAACGTATTGGGCGGATACATTTCATACGCAATAACTTTTTTTACAGCCTGCGCACTATATGGTTATAAAAAGAAGAAGAGCATCGTGCTTGCCCTATTAGCAGGTTTTGTACTCTTTTTTACCTTCTCACGCTCGGCTCTATTGGCAAGTATATTTGCAGTGGGTATCATGTACTTGATATACAATACTCGCAATGGCTCTATCTTTACGGTACAAAATATCATGTATCGTATCCTGCCACTTATCATTTTGACAGTTGCACTCATATTTCTCACACCTATCAAAGAGAGCTTTGTAGGCAGTAACGTCAATGAAATGTTTATTGCGCGTCTTATGCACTTCTATTGTGCATTTGAGACCATAGGCGAACATCCATTCATTGGAGTAGGTCTTAATGCACACCTCGAATACATACGCAACAATATCAACCCCGATATATTTACAATCTTGAATACATCCTCGTGGCGCCCCGAAGAGTTTATATTCAGCAACCCCATTCACAATATATTTCTCATATTCCTCACCGAATTGGGCGTTATAGGATTTATTCCCATCATAGTCTTTATAATAAAAAAATTTACAAATATCAAGAAACAACTACGCCGAGAAGCACCGGCCAATTATCACATTGCGGCATTATTTGCCATTGGAGTTCTCTGCTATCTGTTGGTACATGGTATGAGCGACTGGGCACCGATGAATGCACCTATGAGAAATATTTGGATTTTTGCATTCTTCATAGTTGCCTGCGCCCCATACAACAAATCATTTGATAAAAACACATAAGAAAATCTCACTTTTCCTTTACATATCAAACATAAATTGTATCTTTGTAAAAACGGCAAAAAGAGATGAAAAAAATTTTGGTTATATCGCAAAATCATACACCACCCATGTATGCCGGCAATCAAAAATGCATTTTTGAATATTGCGAAATGCTCAAAAATTTGAATGCCGATGTCTCTTTTTTGTACCTTCAAGGAGCCAAGAAGTTGAGCCAAGACGACCTTGAAACCCTTCGTAATTATTGGGGAGAAAAGTTACACATCTACAACCGAAATTTATTGTGGGAAATACCATTCAGAATGTGGGGAAAAGTAAGGTCATTTTTCACTCCGTTCAACTACTTGGATGAGAAATACCCATTCGGTCTTACATCGTATGTAAAGAAACTGCAAAAGAAACACCATTTTGACATTATCATCATCAATTATCTCACTCTATCAAGGCTCTTTACGGCTCAAATAGACTGTCAAAAGGTATTATTCTCGCACGATTGCTTTACATACAAGAACGAACGATTGCAAACAAACAAGACATTCTTCAACCTCAAGCCCAACGACGAGGCTCAAGCCATACGCCGTTGCGACACAGTGTTGTCGATACAAGAAAACGAAACTACCCTCTTCAAGTACTTGGCACCTCATAGCGACGTAAAAACCGTATTTTCGGTATTTCCCGTTCACGAGGCAAAATGCACCACCGAGAACAAGAACATTCTATTCTTCTCGGGCGATAGTGCGCTGAATATAAATGGAATAAGACGATTTATCGACAACATATTCCCGTTAGTCCTCGACAAGCATCCTCAAGCTCACCTCATCATTGCAGGCAATATATGCAGTAAGCTACAAAACATTACACACAGCAACATAACACTGCAAGGCCGCATTGACGATGTGTGTCAATTCTACAAACAAGGTGATATTGTCATCAATCCCATATATCAAGGCACCGGCTTAAAGATAAAGACACTCGAAGCACTCTCATACGGAAAGGCAATCGTTGTAGATGCCCACAGCATAGAAGGGCTATACAAAATACAAGAGTTGCCCGCATTGGTAGGACATACATACGAAGAATATGCACAACATATCATAGACTTAATAGAACAACCACAGTGGCGAGTACAACTATCACAACAAGCCACCGACTATATAACCCAAATGAATACATATATACAAACACAATATAAAGACCTACTACAATGAAAACACCCAAAATAATAGCAGAAATAGGCTGCAACCACAAAGGCGACATGTCTATTGCGTATGAAATGATAAAAACAGCAGCCACATATTGCAATGCCGACATCGTTAAATTTCAAAAAAGATGCAATACCGAGTTATTAACTCCCGAAGAATACAATGCACCTCACCCCAATCCCTCCAACTCCTATGGTGACACTTACGGTCAGCATAGAGAATTTCTCGAATTTACTCTCGAACAGCACAAACAACTATTGGAGTGGTGCAACGAGTTTAATATCGAATATTCGACATCGGTATGGGATGTAACTTCGGCTCGCGAAATAACCTCTCTTAACCCCAAGATTATAAAAGTTCCTTCTGCTTGCAACCTCAACAGAGAAATGCTGGAATACCTCTGCGATAATTTCCATGGCGAAATTCACCTATCTTTTGGTATGACTACACATGAGGAGGAAGAGAAAATCGTTGCCTTCTTTGAGCAGAAAAGACGCAACCAAGATCTTGTAATTTATAATTGCACATCGGGATACCCCGTACCCTTTGAAGATGTGTGCCTTTTGGAAATAAACCGATTGAAAACCCAATTTGCACACAGAGTGAAAGCAATAGGTTTCTCCGGACACCACCTCGGCATTGCCATAGACTCGGCTGCCGTAGCGCTCGGAGCTGAATATATCGAGCGTCACTACACCCTCGATAGAACATGGAAAGGTACCGACCATGCAGCATCACTTGAGCCTGATGGTGTGCGCAAATTAGCCCGTGACTGTCGTGCCGTTGCCAAATCACTCACTTACAAAGAGAAAGAAATTCTCGACATAGAAGCCGTTCAACGCAACAAATTGAAAAGGAACCAAGTTAAGTGGTAATAAGATGAGTAAAGTCGTGGCATTTATTCCCGTGAGAGGAGGCAGTAAATCTATCCCTCTCAAGAACATAAAACCTCTATGCAACAAGCCTTTGGTTTGCTGGAACATTGAGGCTCTCGAAGCATGCGAGCTTGTCGATGAAATTGTTGTTGCAACCGACTCTGACGAGATAGAACAAACGGTCCAATCGCGCAATTATAAAAAAACAAAACTATATCGTCGCCAAGCTCAAAATGCAACCGACACCGCCTCTACCGAGAGTGTTATGTTGGAATATATCGACTATGCCCAACTACCCGACGACTATATATTTATGCTTGTCCAAGCCACTTCGCCGCTCACACAGACCAAGCATTTTGCCGAAGCGCTGCAAAGCTATTCGATGCACAATTACGACTCTATGCTCACCTGTGTGCGCAACTTCCGCTTCTTTTGGAATAGCGATGGCACAAGCCAAAACTATGATTATCGCAACCGCCCGCGCCGTCAAAACTTCGACGGACAGTTGATGGAAAACGGAGCTTTCTACATCAATACCGTTGCCAACATACGACTCTCGGGCAATAGGCTCAGTGGCAAAATAGGCATCTACGAAATGCCCGAATATACTGCCACCGAAATAGATGAACCCGACGACTGGGCTATTATAGAAAATTTGATGCAAAGGCACGTCTTGTCGCACAATAAGGACAACAAGCACAACATAAAACTCTTCATCACCGACGTAGATGGAGTTCTCACCGACGCAGGCATGTACTACTCGGAAAACGGCGATGAACTGAAAAAATTCAATACCCACGACGGTATGGGAATGAGCTTGTTGCGAAACGCCGGTATCAAAACTGCAATTATCACATCGGAAGAAACCGACATAGTGAGCAGACGTGCCAAAAAGCTCAATATCGACTACTTGTACCAAGGCAAACGACACGGAGGCAAGCTCGCCGCAGCACTTGAAATATGCGATAAAGAGAATATTTCTATCGAGAATGTAGCATACATTGGCGATGACATCAACTGTTTCGACCTGCTTTCGGCTGCCGGATTGAAGGCTTGTCCCAATGACGCAATGTCGCAAATAAAACAAATTCCGGGCATCAAAATACTTTCGCTCAAAGGCGGTGAAGGCTGTGTAAGAGAATTTATAGAATTTATATTGCAAGAATGAGAAATATATATTTCTACATACACAAGACAGGTATTATAGATTACTTTATCTATCCTATTTGCAAATTCCTGTTGAAAGAGTACAATATCACCATATTGCACTTGAACAAAAAGAATGGATTTGCCAATAAGGAGTATGCCCACATACACCAAATAGATATCTCGGACTATAACACCCGGCAAATTTTAGACCTTTTCCACAAAGACAAGCCCATAGCCTTTGTTCTACCGGGATTTATATCTATATACGAGCTATATATGTTGCGCTTGGCCAAAATGTCAAACACGCCCACCCTCTTTCTCGAACACGGCATATATTCGCGCGACACGGCACATATAGCATACAAGAAGGCATTCACCTCCAAGGTACTCAATATTCTATCGCGCAATATATATTTTCTATATCGCTACATAGAAATGGCTGTAAAAAGCAAACGCCTCAAGGAAGAGTTGTCTATACTCTACAAAGCCATTCGCAAAAAAGATTACAGTGGCACACAATTTACTCGTGCCTTCTTCTTTGCACCATACGGCTACAAGCACATCGATCAATATTTTCACCACTCGCCTCACAGTGTCGAGTTTATAGGCTATCCGCTTGTTGAAAATAACACAGAATACAACAATATAAAACAATTAATAGGCAATGACACCCGCAATGGAGTTGCCATATACATACATCAGCCGTTTATCTTAGATACGATAACCGACTGGAACTACGACCAAGAGAAAGAGATGCTTATAAAACTCAACAATGATATTAAGCAACACAATCTTTCATTGGTAGTAGCCCTGCACCCACGCGAATCATTACAACGATACGCACAACTATACAGCGATACCGACATTGCCGTAAAATACATTACCAATAAAGAGGAATATGCCTATTGCGACCTTGCCATAGGGCACTATAGCACAGCATTAATGTTCCCGCTGTTTTTTGAAAAGCCAATCTGGATTATCGACTATAATGCGATAAAATCGACACAAGAAAGCCCCTACATACCGGTCAATTCATACCCCAATCTTCAAACTCACAACAACAATGCGTTCAAGAACGAGATAATCGGTAATGAAACATTATCCTTTGAGAATATTGCACAACACATCGACCAATATCTACAAAGTCTGTAAAGCAAAGACAACTCGGCACACCCTCTGACAATTTTCTAAAAAAAACATCTACGGGCTTCTATCTAATATTTTTTTACTATATTTGCACATTGTCATGCAAATAGAGCACTCTATATTGCCGGCAAATATTTGTAAAAATATTAGACATGAAAATTCCAGCACCCACCGATATAAGTATCATTACCACTTACCGTTGCCCCATGCGCTGTAAGATGTGTAATATATGGAATAATCCCACCAACCCCAAGGATGAGATACAGCCCAAAGATTTGGAAATTTTACCCAAAGTAAAATTTATCAATATCACAGGAGGCGAGCCCTTTGTTCGTGAAGACCTTGCAGAGATTGTCGAGGTAGCCTTCCGAAAGGCACCCCGTGTTGTCATTTCGACTTCAGGATGGTTTGAGGATAGAGTTATTGCCCTTGCCAAGCGATTTCCCAACATTGGTATCCGCATCAGTATAGAGGGCCTCTCACAAAAAAACGATGAGTTGCGCGGTCGCGAAGGAGGATTTGACAAAGGCTTGCGTACACTCTTGAAATTACGCGAAATGGGTGTTAAAGATGTTGGTTTTGGCATCACCGTATCCAACAACAACTCTTCCGACATGCTATCATTATACAGCTTGTCAAAGAAGCTCAATATGGAATTTGCAACGGCGGCTTTTCACAACTCATACTACTTCCACAAAGACGACAATACAATAAGCAACAAAGAAGAAGTTTGCAGCAATTTTGCCAAGCTCATTGAGATGCAGCTCAAGGAAAAGCACCCCAAATCGTGGTTCCGTGCATTCTTCAACATGGGTCTTATCAATTATATCGAAGGCAACCGCCGCATGCTCCCTTGCGAGGCGGGTATGGTCAATTTCTTTGTCGATCCCTATGGCGAAGTATATCCATGCAATGGTCTGGAAGAAAAATTTTGGAAAGAGAGCATGGGCAACATTAAAAAGGCCAAAAACTTTGCCGAGATATGGGAAAGTGAACAAGCCCAACATGTAAGAGAATTGGTGCGCACCTGTCCCAAAAACTGTTGGATGGTTGGTACCGCTTCGCCCGTCATGAAAAAGAAAGCCTACATCAAGCATCCTTTGGCATGGGTACTGCGCAACAAATGGAATGTAATGCGCGGAAAACCCGTATGTATAGACAAGAAATGGTATGATGTGGGACAAGACCCCCGACAAGGAGATCTACAACCACGCAAATAAGAAGATATGAAAGTTGTTGTTATAGGCACGCGAGGCATACCCAATATAATGGGAGGCGTAGAGACTCACTGCGAAGAGCTATATCCTCGCTTGGTAAAATTGGGATGCGACGTAACAGTTGTGCGCCGATCGTGCTATGTAACTCCCGATATTGAAAGCAACAACTACAAGGGCGTAAAGCTGCATGATATATATGCTCCTCGACGCAAAAGTTTTGAAGCAATCATCCACACCTTTCTGGCTCTACTATATGCACGAAAAGTGAACGCCGACATTGTTCACGTTCATGCCATTGGCCCCTCTCTATTGGTGCCATTTGCACGACTTTTGGGCCTCAAGGTTGTCATGACACATCACGGCCCCGATTACGACCGTCAGAAATGGGGAAAACTCGCCAAACTCATTCTTCGCACAGGCGAAGCATGGGGCGTACGCTGCGCCAACAAAGTCGTTGTTATATCAAAGGTTATAGCTCAAATATGTAGCAACAAGCACAACAGACACGACACCAACCTGATATACAACGGAGTAAACACGCCTCAACTCGCCACATCAACCGAATACATCAAATCGCTTGGACTCGAACCTCGCAAGTATATCCTTGCCACAGGTCGTTTTGTCAAAGAAAAAGGTTTTGACAAACTTATAGATGCTTACAGTCGCTTGGCTACAACCGAGTATCGACTTGTCATTGCCGGTGATGCCGACCATCCCGACGAATATAGCCGACAACTCAAACAAAAGGCTCACGACAACAATGTGGTACTGACAGGCTTTATCAGAGGTGCAAAGCTCAACGAAATACTGTCACATGCAGCGTTATATGTATTACCATCCTCACATGAGGGATTGCCTATTGCGCTCTTAGAGGCTCTCAGTTACAATCTTGATGTCACAGTAAGCGATATCCCCGCCAACACACTATCGTGTCTTGATGCGCAAGACTTCCACAAGACAAGCGATATAGACTCTTTAAAAGAAAAACTTGAAGAGAAAATACACAACCTGCGCACTCCTCGACAATACGACCTCTCGCCATACGATTGGGACAACATAGCCCAACAAATCAAAGAGTTATACGACTCTATGTAGAGTTGCAACAGGCAATAAACAAACAATAGGTCTATAACATATCAACCATACGACCAAACTATTCCTTACATAACGTTGTTTTAGGGTAAACTAATATCTATTCATTTACTCAAAAAACAGTGTTATGAAGAAGGTAATTCCCATTCTACTCTTGGTGGCAGCATGCGCCGCCTGCCAAAAAGATCCCGACTTCAACGAATTGTCGAGCGATCTTATCGTTTATACCAATCATGACAAAAATGCCAACTTTGGCAAGTACGCAACTTATGCTATCCCCGATAGCATCTTGGTACTCGATGACAAGAGCAAACCCACCTATTTTGCCGCCGACGACCCTCGCACTACCGCTATCATCAATGCCATAAACAGCGAAATGAAGACTCGCGGCTACGTCGAGGTAATAGAGAATGCCGATGCCGACATGGGCATACAAGTGAGCTATGTCAAAGACACCAATACCATTATTTCCTACGCATCGACCAATCCCTATTGGTGGTATGGGTACGACTACTATTGGCCGGGTAGCTATTGGAACCCCTATTGGTGGGGCTGGACTCCCTCCTATACCTATCCTATAAGCTACACCTACACCATAGGCTCGTTGATTATTGAGATAATTGCTCTCGAAGATGCCAATCCCGTTACCAAGAAAATACCGGTTATATGGACAGCATACATGGCCGGCATATTATCGAGCAACCAGCTCAACATCAACCGCACCATTACGGGCATCTATCAAGCATTTGAACAATCGCCCTACTTATTGTCGGGTGTAGAACAATAAAAAGAGGGCATACACATTGTAAACTCTAACTCTATAAACAATTACAGCAATGAAAAAGATAACCCAAATAACAGCAATACTATTGCTTGCAATAGCTACATTTATACCCACGATGAGCAATGCTCAAATTATCAAGGGAGGATACATGACTGTCGATTGGCAATTTAATGCACCGGTGAGCAACGATTTTGCCAACGTTGCAAGCGGATGGGGCATGGGATTTGAAGGTGGATACTACATTATCCCCAATATGTCATTGGGCTTGTATATGTCGTTCCACACCAACAACAAGTACATAGGCGAACAAGTACTGCAACTGAGCGATACCGAAAACCTCTATACCGACCAACAGCACTCTCTGTTTCAAATTCCCTTTGGTGTAGCATCGCGATGGCGATTTATCAAAGATGAGATGTTCGAGCCATATATCGGTGTCAAACTTGGAGCCATGTACACCCGCATGGAGTCCGATACTCAAGTATATAGCTACTACAACGACCGTTGGGGATTTAACGTACAACCCGAAATTGGTGTAAGTTTCTTCCCTATGCCCTACAATCGCACCGGCATACACCTTGCCCTATACTATAGCTACTCCACCAACAAGAGCAAGGTGCTCATATACAACATCGACGGGTACAACAACATAGGATTTAGGCTCGGACTTTCGTTCTGATATCAAAAAGAAAGAGCATATCCATCATAAATTGAATATATACACCCCTTATCAATACAATATCCCATGGCCGAGGCAACGGCTATGGGATATTATATATACACACTGCCACTTTACTCCGAAACAGCACAAGGCACAAACCGAATGACAATTCGAGTTATTATAGTTGTTAATTTTCTTCACTTATTATTTTATTTTTGACAATTTAAAATTATCTTTGCTACACATTCATAACAACCATATTATAATCACACAAGATGAAAAAATTACTCACACTACTTATCATTGCAGCAGCTCTCACAAGTTGCCAAAAGGAGCCGGATTGGGGCAAACTCTCAAACGAATTGCTGGTTTATACCCATTACGACCAAGAATTTGATTATAGCAACAACTATACATTCTATATCCCCGATAGTATTCTCTTGCTCGATAACAGCCAAGAAGAGGCGGTGTATATAGACGACAACGACCCGCGTGCCCGCAACATCATAGAAGTACTGACAAACGAGATGACTCGATGCGGCTACACACAGGTATATGACCGCACACAAGCCGACTTGGGTATTATAACCAGCTATGTCAAGCGTTCCAATACCTATGTCGATTATTACTACCCCTATTGGTGGTATGATTTCTACTATTATTGGCCCTTTGACTATTGGGACCCCTACTACATCGACTGGTACCCCTACTATCCCTACCCGGTAACATACACATATACAACCGGAACACTTGTTGTAGAGATGATGGCTCTCAATAAAGCCGACCATACCAACAAGAAACTCCCCTTTGTATGGACTGCTTGCATGGTTGGTGCCGAATCGAGCAACCAACTCAACATTTCACACGCCATAGCAGGTATCTATCAAGCGTTTGAACAATCGCCCTATATGCAAGCACAATAAACCACTATACACAATACCTCAAAAAATAGAAGAAAATGAAGGCAACAAAGATATTGGGTATTGCGCTACTCCTATGCGCCGCCATTATACCCACAACAACACAAGCACAATTTGTCAAAAATACTTACTTCAATATCGACTGGCAATTTAGTGCCCCCGTATGCACCGACTATGCCAACACAGCCAGCGGATGGGGTATGAACTTTGAAAGTGGAGTTTATGTCGCTCCCAAAGTAGCAGTGGGTCTTTATGGCTCATTCCATACCAACAACAAATATGTAGAAGCGCAAGTTTTACATCTATCGTCATCGAGCGACCTATATACCGACCAGCTCCAGAGCCTCTTCCAGATACCATTTGGTGCCTTGGTAAAATATCGTTTTGTCGAGAACTCCCTTTTTGAGCCCTATGCAACATTGAAATTGGGAGCAAACTACACCCGCATGTCATCGACCAACAGTGTCTTGGAGTTTTATAGCGAGGCGTGGGGCTTCAACGTGCAACCCGAGGTAGGAGTATCTATATTCCCCTCATCTATCAATCGCACCGGCATACACTTGGGTTTGTATTACAGTTACTCAACCAATCAAACAAAATGCCTTGTATATGACATCAACGGATATAACAACATAGGATTCAATCTCGGTATCACATTCTGATAACACAAGCAGTATATACACCTATTGAATATCAAAATCAAGCCTCCAACGAGCTTTTCAACTCATTGGAGGCTTGTCTTATATCAAAAAAATTGTACCTTTGCCATCATTGATAAGTGATATAACGACAAATCATGGGAATGAAAAAAATAGTCATCGCTCTCGCACTGCTTATAGCCATCATACCGGTAGCACTATCGCAAGATAGAGTCACCTATGCGGCCGAAATTGCAGGACATGCGGCCACAGGCACATTCGCCCCCTACTACATGACAGCCAACACTTATGGTACTGTAACCAATGGAAGCGGAGGCTACTTGCGAGCCGGTGCATTTATCAAGATGGACACGACTCAACGCTTCTCGTACGCCGCCGGCATTGACCTTATGGGCGTTTACGAAACAGCGTCACCCACTCGTCGTTGGGATAATGGAAGTTTCACCACAATATACAACCGCCCACAAATCTTTCGCATACAACAACTCTATGCCGACATCAAGTATCGAGCTGTATTCTTGTCGGTGGGTATGCGGGAGTATGCTCACGAGAACGACATCACCAACCACCGACTATCGTCAGGCAACTTTATTCTTTCGGGCAATGCTCGTCCCATACCTCAAGTGCGAATAGGTTTTCACCGATTTGTCGATATACCCTTCACCAATGGTTGGGTGCAAATAAAAGGCGATATTGCCTATGGTAAGTTTCTGGGCGACAACTACCTGCGCGACCACTACAACTATTACTCATCCTTTATCACCACCAATACCTTCTATCACTACAAGTCGCTGATGTTTCGCAGCAATCCCAACCAACCCTTCGTATTCATGCTCGGGCTGGAAGACGGAGTACAATTTGGTGGCGACATGGTAGTATATAGAGATGGAGTACTGCAATCGTCATACCAATCGCCCATTACATTCATGTCATTTATACAGGCATTTGTTCCGAGTGCCGGCGACGAAAACGCCGCATCGGGCGACCAACTATTTGTGTATGGCAATCATGTAGGCTCTATCAATATGGCGGCTGAATACACTTTCAAGGACAATTCGCAAATACGAGCCTACACACAATGGATATATGAAGATGGCTCGGGCATGCGCAAGGGAAACGGATTTGATGGCTTATGGGGGTTGTCTTATCACACCAACCGTCGCAGCATCGTTTCGGATATTTTGGTAGAGTATATAGGTCTTGACAATCAAAGTGGCCCCATACCTTGGCAACCCACCGACCGCCCCGGCACATTGGTATCAACTGCCACATCGGGAGGCGACGACTATTACAACAACTACTTCTTCAATGGATGGCAACAAGAGGGATTGGGATTGGGTAGCCCCATGTCGCCCTCTATCATGTACAACACCGATGGTTATATGCGGTATCTCAACACCCGTGTCAGAGGTTATCATGTAGCTTTGCAAGGATATTTCTTGAACGAATGGCAGTATCGTTTTATGAGTTCATACCGTCAGGCATGGGGAACACCCTTTATCCCTGCACGATATGATTTGAGCCAATTTGCAGCACTTCTCGAATGTACATACAGACCCGCCAAACTCGAAGGATGGCAATTTCGTGCAGCAATAGCAGTTGATGCAGGCAACCTCATAGGCGACAATCTGGGTATCAGCATCAAAATCATCAAAGGAGGAACCCTATTTAAGTTCAACAAAAAATCGGACAAAAAATGAAAAATCTCTTATATACCGTCATTATCGCACTATGCGCTCTACTCGCCTCATGTATGCAAAATGATGGCAACATAGGCTATCTATATGGTCAATGGCGACTGGAACACGTTGATTACAACGAGATTGAAAGCGAATGTGATACAGTGTTTTTCGCATTCCAGTCCAATCTTTTCAAAATTCAGAGAGTTCTATACAACTCATACGACTATGCCGTTTTTATGGGTCTATATGAGCACCACGACGACTATCTCCAACTCAACATATACAATCACAATGGTCAAGATGCCGTGAGCCAAGAGCAGAAACAAGCCATGCTCAACGATTTGGTATCATTGCACATAGATACCGTGTCACCGCTATTTCAGGTATTGGAGTTGAACAACCAATACATGACATTGCAATACAACGACTACAAGTACTTCTTCAAGAAACTCAACTGAGATTTGCCCAAGGGAAATATAGGGAACTTCTGTCTATAAAGGCTACAAGTAACGCACTCTATACTCATCTTCCTCGGCCGAACGTATGGGATAGATACGTCGCAAACCTATGGCATCCAAAATCTTGTCGCCTCTATCTATATAGATATACTTGCGAGTCTTGTCAATCTTGACAGTTTTCTTAAACAGGTTACTCTTTAAATACAGCCCCGAAAAAAGTACCATCGTCTTGGTATTTTCATATAACCCCTGACCCAAATATCCTATTACTTGTCCATGGGGATATATAAACTCCAAATAGGGATTTACCGAATTCCACAACCTTATACGATGCGAATAATAGGCATCGTAAGTCATATTATTGATACGCTCTATTGCCAAGTAGTAGTGCAAGTCGGGGCCTGTCAATAGCCACACACCCTCCCAATCATCAACTGCAACAGTATCAATGTAAGCAATAAACTGCTCGCGATCGAATGGAGGCGACAACTCGGCCATAGGAAGCCGGGTAGGGTCGTTTCGATAGGATAGAGGGAAACAGCCCACCAACAACAGAAGTAAAACTATGCACCATATAGTATGTATCGCACGTCTATACATCCATCAATATCATATCTTATAGGAGAAACCAATACTCAACAACTCCTTGATTTGCCAATAGCCCAATGTAGGATCGGGAGCCACACTATTGTCATATCGCAAATCGACATATAGGCGAGCCGAGAAATAGGTAGAGAACGAAAAGTCGAGCGAGTTGGTCCACTCCAACAATGCGTTTTTATAGTTGGTAAAAGCATATAAATGTGTCATCCAACGTATATTGTAACGCAAGTCCCATGTCATGGTATAGTCCAAAGACGAACCCACCTCATTACGAGTATTGCCCGATTCTATACCAAACTTGGTGGGTGAAATATTGGGCAAGGCCACAAAGCGCAGATTGTAGGACAAAGGTGACAATGTGAGCGTATGCGACAACTTAACAGGCTTCTCATAAGCAAATGAGTAAGAAAGACCAAGGCCGACATTCAACTCACCGGGCGATAAAAATTCGGTTTCTTTGACCATTGAATTGGGGGCGTAGTTGGTAAGCAACTGCGTCTTGAAGAGCATCGATGCCGAATAGTACCATTTGCCGAAAGCCTTGTAACCAAACTTTGAGTTGATTTGGAACAAATCCTCACTCACTCGCACCTTATGTACGGTATCTTCGGCCGATGTTGTGAGGTTAAATTTCCATTGCACAAGATTTTCAAACAACAACTTGCCCGATGGGTCGATATAATTGATTGAGAAGAGTTGGTCGCTCAGCAAGTTCAAGTTGCTATTACCTCCTTGATACCAATTTTTAGACACATATACTTGAGAAATCTGTATATTGCTACCAAATGACAGCTTCCATTTCTTTATCTTCACGGGCTTGCTCTCCAAGTCCGATGCAATAATCTCACGAGGCTTCTCTACAATGGTTATCGTTTGCTTCGTGGGGTCATTGACCAAGACATACTCTTTGGGAGCCTTGGGCAAGTTTTCGAGATTATATTTTACCAAATCGGGGCGATTGATAATCATATAGTTACGAGCTGCACGAAGGCGATTAGACTGACATGCAGCACGATAGAGCCATGTTGTTTTATAGGGCATTATAGACTCTTTTTGCATCATATATGCACGAGGCACAAACTGCACATCGGCAACAAACAGTTGCTCATAAGGTATCGTTTCGTGCTTCTCAAAAACAAGAGGCATAAACAACACACTTGCCGCATATCGGGCATCGGGAGTATCGAGGATAGAATCGATATTCATGGCACACAATATAGAGTCGAGGCAAATGAAAGTATCATCAATACTTGCAGTATCGGGCATAAGTGTACTTTCGGACACAAGTGTGTCGCACTTGGCCACATCGGGTACAGCGGCTGCAATACTATCATTGGCAACCTCTTGCGCAAATAAAGATACTGTAAAAAGAGAGATTATAAGAGATAAAAAACTTACTCGTCGCATAGCTGTATGTTGATTGTTAAAATGTTTTCAGATGCGAAGATAATATAAATTTGGTTTAAAACGAAATAATATCTACCATAAGAATGAAAAGAGTATCGTATAACAGCAATACGCAATATCGTGTGCACCAGACAAATAAAACTCTTTTTATTTATTGGCATATATAGCGAGGTAATATCGATTATTTTTCCTACTTTTGTACTCGTATTTTTACACATAAAGCAATAACACAACAAACACATTTATAACGTGGAAACAAGATATATTTTCGTCACCGGAGGTGTTGCCTCATCGTTGGGCAAAGGTATTATTTCGGCATCATTGGCACGCCTATTGTTGGCCAGAGGCTATAGAGTAACTATCCAAAAGTTTGACCCGTACATCAATATCGACCCGGGTACACTCAACCCCTATGAGCATGGCGAGTGCTATGTTACAGTAGATGGTCATGAGGCCGACCTCGACCTCGGACACTACGAGCGATTTACCAACACACCTACAACACGCGCCAACAACATCACAACCGGCCGTATATATCAAAGTGTCATCGACAAGGAGCGTCGTGGCGACTACTTGGGCAAGACTGTACAAGTGATACCTCACATCACCGATGAGATAAAACGCAACATGCTCAAGTTGGGTAGCAAAGGAGAGTATGACTTTGTTATCACCGAGATAGGTGGTACAGTAGGCGACATCGAGTCACTCCCATTCCTTGAGAGCGTACGTCAGTTGCGTTGGGAGTTGGGCAAGCGTTGTGCCTGCATTCACCTCACCTACGTTCCCTATTTGGCCGCTGCTCAAGAGCTCAAGACCAAGCCCACACAACACTCGGTAAAGAAATTGCAAGAATTGGGTATCCAACCCGACATCTTGGTACTACGCACCGAACACGAAATATCATCATCGGTATGTCGCAAGGTAGCACTCTTCTGCAACGTCGATCCCGATGCCGTTATACAATCGCTCGATGTACCCACCATTTATGAGGTACCCTTGAAGATGCACGAACAAGGCCTTGACCAAATCGTATTGAACAAGACCGGACTTCCCTCCGACGGCGAGCCCGACTTGGCTCAATGGTGCGACTTCCTCCACCACATGAACAATGCAACCGAAACTGTTCACATAGGCTTGGTGGGCAAATATGTAGAGCTACCCGACGCATACAAGTCTATCAACGAGTCGCTCTTGCAAGCAGCCACCTACAACGACCGCAAGCTCAAGATACATTTTATCCACTCGGAAAAACTCAACGATGGCAATGTAGCCGAGACACTCAAAGGCATGGATGGTATTCTCATTGCTCCGGGATTTGGACAACGCGGTATTGAAGGCAAGTTTGTCGCTATCAAATATGCCAGAGAGAATGATATACCCACATTCGGCATTTGCTTGGGTATGCAATGTATGGTTATCGAGTATGCCCGCAATGTATTGGGCTATGAAGATGCCAACTCGGTAGAAATGGACGTTAAGACCAAGCACAATGTCATAGACCTCATGGATAGCCAAAAGAGCATATCGAACATGGGAGGAACCATGCGCTTGGGTGCATACGACTGCATTTTGGAAGCCGACTCTACCCCCGCCAAAGCATATGGTACAACACGCATCAGCGAGCGTCACCGTCACCGCTTTGAGTTTAACAGCGATTATCGCGAGCAATTTGAAAAAGCCGGTATGAAGTGTGTAGGTATAAATCCCGACACCAACTTGGTTGAAGTGGTAGAGATACCCACATTGCGCTGGTTTGTAGGTACACAATACCATCCCGAGTACAATAGTACAGTATTGCGTCCCAACCCCTTGTTTGTTGATTTCATACGCGCCGCTATCAACAAATAATTGTATAAGATATAGAAAACAACAGTTATAATAAGTATGGACAAAAACACGATCATTGGATTTGTATTGATGATTGCCGTTGTGATAGGCTTCTCGTGGTTTACCAAGCCATCGGCCGAGGAGATACAAGCGCAACAACGATACAACGACTCTATTGCTGCTGTCGAAGCAGCCAAAATGCTTGAACTTGAGGCATGGCAAAAAGAGGCCGATGCACAAGCACAAGCAGCCATGAATGCTATCGAAGTCGATAGCCTCACGGCCGATTCGCTACACAAAGCCGAGTTAATATCTCAATATGGAGCATTTGCAACAGTTGCCGAAGGCGAGGAGCAAACAATCACTCTCGAAAACAACGTTGTTGCACTTGAGTTTTCGAGCCGAGGCGGTTACTTGCGCAAGGCTACTCTCAAAGATTATAAAAACTATACCGGCAAGGACACCACCAACGTGGTACTTTTTGAAGAGAATGACAACCACTATGGCTTTATCTTCAAGACAGGTGCTCGTGTTATAGACACTCAAAATCTATACTTCACACCCACCGTAAGCGACAGCATTGTCGATATGACTCTCAACTTGGCAGGTGGCTCTACATGGAATGTACGATACACCCTACCCCAAGACAGCTATCGCTTGCAAATGGACATCACTCAAAACGGCATGCAGAAGGTTATTCCTCAAAACATTGTCAATCTCGACATGTATTGGGATCTTAAGATGCCTCGTCAGGAAAAGGGTCGTATGTTTGAGCAAAACAACAGTGCCCTCTACTACAAGTATGCCGGTGACGATGTTGAAAAACTTCGCGAGAAAGGCAATCACGACAAGTATGTCAAGACAAGTCTTAAATGGATAGGTTACAAAGACCAATTCTTTACTACCGCCTTCATTGCCGACAACAACTTCAATGAGGCATTCCTTGTAACCGAAGACCTTGAGAAAGACCCCAAATACCTCAAGAAATTCCACTCTGAAGCATTCATCGATTACTCATCGAGCAATGCCAACGTTGCCAATTTCTCTATCTTCCTTGGTCCCAACGACTACAAGTTGTTCCGCTCTTACGACAAAGGTGTCGATAAAGAAGACCGCCTCGACCTCGACCGCGTGATACCCTTGGGATGGCCCTTGTTCCGCTGGATCAATACGCTCATTATCATCAACGTATTTGACTTCCTCGGTAAGTTTATCAGCAACTATGGTCTTATCATCTTCTTGCTCACTGTATTTATCAAGCTCATCTTGTTCCCCTTCACATACAAGTCGTACAAGTCGCAAGCCAAGATGCGTGTATTACAACCGCAAATGCAAGCACTCAACGAGAAGTATCCCAACCCCGAGGATGCCATGAAGAAACAAAATGCCATGATGGAGCTATACAGCAAGGCCGGAGTCAATCCGATGGGAGGCTGTCTGCCTATGTTGCTGCAAATGCCCATCCTCGTGGCTATGTTCTCATTCTTCCCCTCTTCTATCGAGTTGCGCGGCGAGTCGTTCTTGTGGGCCAAAGACCTCTCTTCATACGATGCTATTGTCGAGTGGGACACCTACATACCCCTCATCAGCAGCACATTTGGCAATCACATCAGCCTCTTCTGCCTATTGATGACCATTACCAACATACTCTATACAAAGGTCACAATGGACCAAAGCGGACAAAACACCATGCCCGGCATGAAGTGGATGATGTACCTCATGCCCTTGATGTTCTTGTTCTTCTTCAACAACTACGCTGCCGGTCTTAGCTACTACTACTTCTTGTCATTGCTTATTACCATCATACAAACATGGGCATTCCGTAAGCTCGTCGATGAGAAAAAAGTATTGGCACAGATGGAAGCCAATGCCAAGAAACCTCGCAAAAAAAGCGGTTTTATGGCTCGACTCGAAGAGGCTCAACGCCAACAAGAGGCCCTCTTGCGTGAACAACGCAAGCAACAAGCCAAGCACAATGGCAAAGGTCGCCATTAAGCTATATCTATAAAGAATGTAATAATGGCGTATGATGGAAATATCCCTATCATACGCCATTTTCACCATCAAGACACACAACCACAATTAATCTCTACGCTATGACAAAACATTACTTATGGGCACTGCTCTTGGTAACAATAGCCTTGACTGCCACCGCACACGAGAGTGATAATATGTACGAGGGTGTACCTTTTGATATGCCTCGTGTAGCTACTCCTTCATTTCCCGACTATCGGGTAGATATTCGCGATTTTGGAGCGGTGAGTGACGGACATACCCTGTGTACCGACGCTTTTAAGGCCGCTATCGAACATGTCAATGCTCATGGAGGAGGCACGGTTGTCATTCCTGCCGGACTGTGGTACACCGGCCCTATTGAGCTATTGAGCAATGTGTGTCTGCACAGCGAATATGGCGCATTGGTACTCTTTACAAGCGATTTGGATGCCTACAAAATTATTGACACCTCGTTTGAGGGATTGAATACCCGTCGCTGTCAATCGCCACTCTATGCATACAAGGCCCACAACATAGCCATCACGGGTCATGGCACTTTTGATGGTTGCGGCGAGGATTGGCGACCGGTAAAGAAGAGCAAAGTAACATCTAAACAATGGAAAGAGTTGCTCAAAAAGAGCAATATCACCAACGAAAAAGGCGATATATGGTATCCCTCCGAGGCTTCACGACAAGGCGCAGAAGCATGTTACGACTTTAACGTACCCGACAACATCAGCACCGACGAGCAATGGGAAAACATCAAACGTTGGTTGCGCCCCACCCTGCTCAACTTTATCGCTTGCGACACTGTTCTGCTTGCCAACACTACTTTCAAGAACTCTCCGGCATGGTGCTTGCACCCCCTCATGTGCACTCATATCACTATCGACGGCGTACAGGTGAGCAACCCATGGTATGCACAGAATGGCGATGCTCTCGACTTGGAGTCATGTCGCAATGCGATGATTATCAACAGCACCTTTGATGCCGGCGATGATGCTATATGTATCAAGTCGGGCAAGGATAAAGACGGGCGCGAACGTGCCATACCGTGTGAGAATGTCATCATTCGCAACAACACAGTGTTGCATGGACACGGTGGATTTGTTGTAGGTAGCGAGATGTCGGGAGGCGCACGCAACATCTACATTGGAGATTGTTGTTTTATTGGCACCGATGTAGGATTGAGATTTAAAAGTACGCGCGGACGAGGTGGTGTTGTAGAGAATATCTACATCGAAAATATTGTCATGACCAACATTCCCGAAGAGCCTCTACTCTTTGACCTTTTCTATGGAAAGAAAGGCAAGGAAACCGCCAATCAAATACCCGAAGTGAGCGAAGAAACACCCATTTTCAGAGATATACACATCAACAATATCGTATGTAGAGGTGCCGGCCGTGCCATGTATTTCAATGGTTTACCCGAAATGAAAATCAATAATATTACTATCGACAACGTTACGATACTCAATGCCAAGAGTGGCATTGTTATCAATCAGGCCGATGACATAACTATTAAAAACACAATCGTTGAGCCTCGCAAGGGCGATATTATAACCCTCTCGGGTGCTACCGACATCTATATCGAAGCGCTACACTCGGGTGCGACATCGGCTGCGGCTCACATTGGAGAGAACTGCGATAAAATAACAATTACCAAATGTGACATTGATAACACCAACACCACCTTGGCCGAGGGTGTTGATAAAAGGGTTGTAAAATTCAAATAAATAGCACTATGAAAAGATTGCTCTCACTCACCATGTACTTTGTGGCACTGATAGCAACTGCCACAACACACAACATAGACATCGAAATAACCAATACAATGAATATAGCCCGCACTGCGGTGCCTATAACAATAGCAATCGACGAGATAGAGGCTCCTATCGAGGTTGCATCGGCAACAGTATATATCGACAACCTTGAGATACCCTCTCAAACAGACGACCTTGATGGAGATAAAAGAGCCGATGAATTAGCATTCCTCATCGACATCGCACCACAATCGACTATTGTGGCACACATTGCATTGAGCGACACCGCAACATCGCCCAACCGCTACCCGGCACAAGTATATGCCGACATGCTCGTTGCCACCAAAAGCAAGAAAAGACCGCATGCACCCATCAACAATATAGCATCGCCAACAGGCGATTTATACAACTATCTGCATCATCATGGCCCTGCATTCGAGAGCGAATTGGTAGCCTATCGCATCTACTTCGACCGCAAACAAACGGTAGATATATATGGCAAGTTTAACCCCGGATTTGAGGTTGGGCCAAGTGGATGGTATCCCAACGACGAGCAGTTGGCACAAGGCTATGGCGACGATGTACTGCGCGTGAGCGGTAGTTGCGGTGTGGGCACACTCAAAGGCTGGGATATGAAAAAGAAAAAAGCCACACACATAGACCCCGTTGGCAACCGTCGTGCCACAATAGTAAGTTACGGCCCCATACGCACGATTGTCGAGATGGCAGTAGAAGATTGGCAATACAATGGCAAACTTCTTGACATGAATTGTCGATACACACTGTATGGCCAACATCGTGATGTGCAAGTAGATGTTATCTTCTCGCAACCATTGGGCAATGAGATATTCTGCACCGGAGTACAGGATATAAAAGGCTCGGTGAGCATGAGTGACAATCGTGGTTTGATAGCCTGCTGGGGAACAGATTGGCCCGTAAATGATACCATCAAATATGCCAAAGAAACAGTAGGATTGGCCACCTGCCTACCCCAAGAGATAATCATTGGCGAGGTGAAAGACAAGGCCAACTACCTCTATCAAGTAAGTAGTCCGGGTGCAACATCTATCCGTTACTACATTACCTTTACTTCAATGAAAGAGAGCTTCGGGTATAAAAGCAGTGAAGAGTGGTTTGCACATGTTGTGGCATGGCGCAAGGAGTTGGAAACACCTTGCAAGATAAAAATCCTCAATCAATAATATTGTCGGCTTAAAAACCAAAGGGCGTACCATTGCAATTATTTGTGGTACGCCCATTTTTTCATTTTACTGCATGAGGTTAGAAAACCTCTTTATAATTTTGGATGAGTTCGCGATATTCGGGCTCATTGCGCAACGGTGCCAATGAGGTAGGCATGTCATACTCAAAATAGAGGTTGAAATAATCGCCATAACCGGCCTTGAGTGCCTTTTCGAGATATTGATATGCTTTCACTTTATTGCCTGTGTGAGCATATAAGCAAGCAGCGTTATAATAATCCTCGGCAGCGGGAATACCTTTTATCGAAGAGATAATACGCTCCATCCAAGCCTCAGCCTCAACAACGTTACCTACACGAGCCAAAGCAAATCCGTAATAAGAAGAGAACTTAGGCGACTCCTCCGAGAAACTCAATATAATATTATAGTTTCTTAATGCACCCTCTTCATCGCCCATCAAGGCACACAAATCGCCACGATACAAATAGAGAATGGCATCGTCGGCCTTGTACATGATGGCCTCATTGTAGTAGTTCAAGGCACTCTCTTGGTCGCCTTGTTCAATGGCAAGCATGGCACGTTGTGTGAGGACATCGACGTGTGTCATATCAAAAGTCGATGCCATAGACAAGTCTTCGGTAGCCTTGTCAAAGTCGCCCATGACTCTATGCAACTTGCTACGAGTAACATAGTATGACATCAAGTCATTTTTCATTCTTATTGCCGCACTTATATCATCCAAGGCATACTCAAACTGTCCCAAACGCATGTAGCAATATCCGCGATTGTAATATACCGCATGATAGTGCAGATATTTCTCCTCTACAATGGTATTCCAGTCTTGTATCGATGCCGTGAAATGATTGTTGTTCATATGTATCGAGCCACGAATAAAATAGTAGTAACCCTTCTCCTCGGCTGTATCTATTGCCGTAGAAAGAGCCGCCACAACCGGCTCATAGGCTATCGACGAAAGCCTGTTGATAGCCGCTACCGAGCGACGATTTTCGCCATACATCATAGCCATCACATAGTCGTCGGCTGCCAAACGCCACTCGCCCATCTCTTCATATATGGCTGCTCTTGCAAGGTAGAAGTCGGCATTGGAAGGATTGGCCGTTTGGGCCTTGGCCAAGTTATCGTGGCACACGCCCATATTATTCTCTTTATAAGCAACAATAGCAAGTCCCAAGTATGCCTCCTGCGAGCGCACATCACGGCGCAACAATAGTTGATAATCTTCCTTGGCATGCACATAGTCGCCCATATCACGAAGCAGGTCGGCACGGCTTATGAGCGAAAATCTCGATGTAGGCTCCAAAACAAGCGCCTCATTAAAGTCGGCAAGCGCCTTCATATTATCGCCTTGCATTTGATATATCAATCCACGTATCGTATATGCCTGCGAGAGATCCGATGCCTCTTGACGAGGGAAATAGCGTATGGCCTCATTGAGGTCATCCATGGCGCGCGTATAATCGCCATAACGATAATACTCCTTGGCACGATTGAAATAGGCGGCATAATCTTGTGGATTTTCCTGCAACATTTGTGCGTATGTTTCCAATACGACACGCACCATAGGGTTATTCATGTAGTTGCCATCTTGCGCCATGGCCATTGTAGGTATGACACAGAGAAGTGCAAGCAGTGTGCGAAATGTTATCTTCATCTTTTTCTTGTTTTTCTATAATTATTCGAGAGAAGCTATCTCGTTGAGCGTATGTATCGTGTGACAAGCAACGACACCGGCTGTTTCGGTGCGTAGGCGAGAAGCGCCCAATGAAACAGGACGATAGCCGTTGGCAAGTGCAAGCTCCACCTCCTCCGGACTGAAATCGCCCTCGGGACCAATGAGCACACGCACTCGCGAGCCCGGAGTGTAACATTGTGATAGAAGTTGTCGCTCACTCTCGGCATGACAGTGGGCTATAAACTTTTGTCCATCATACTCCTCCTTGACATATTGCTCAAAGGGAGTCATCTCTTCGAGTCGCGGCAATACGGCTTTGAGGCTCTGCTTCATGGCCGATACAAGTATCTTCTCTATGCGCTCCCTCTTCATCTCCTTGCGCTCGGAAAAGCGACACAACAGAGGCACAATAGCATCGATACCCATTTCGGTGGTTTTTTCGGCAAACCACTCAATGCGGTCGAGATTTTTGGTAGGAGCAATCGCTATCTCTATCTCTCCGCTCCAATGAGCAGGCTGCTTGCATGCTTCGATGATGCGCACTCCGCAACGCTTGTTGTGTGCCAATGTTATCTCGGCGCGGTAGAACGTTCCTTGGCCATCAATAAGCCCTATCTCGTCGCCCTCGCTCAATCGCAACACCCGCACACAATGCCCACTTTCCACCTCGGGAAGTGTGAGCGTATCGGCAATATCGGGGGTATAAAAGAGGTGCATTTGTTCTTTTTCTTATGCTTGTGTTTCTTCGGGATTGTGTTTGTAACGGAAAACAATGGCAAACAAAGTAGCCACTATAAGAGCATATCCGGCGAAGATAAACCACGAGTTGGGCCAACCATACATATCTACTACCTTTCCGGCTGCATACGAGCCGATGGTAGCACCCAATCCGTTGGTCATCATCATAAATACGCCCTGTGCACTTGCGCGGATGGCAGGCGATGTTTCTTTCTCGACATATAGCGAGCCCGAAATATTGAAGAAGTCAAAAGCTACACCATATACAATCATAGAGAGAATGAGCATCCATACACCCGCACCGGGATCGCCCAAGCCCAAGAGAGCAAAGCGCAATACCCATGCAAACATACTGATGAGCATCACATTCTTGATACCATAGCGTTTCAAGAAGAAGGGTATAAGCAAGATACAGAGTGTTTCGCTCAACTGAGAGAGCGAAATGAGTATATTGGCATGCTCAACACCAAATGTGCCGGCATACTCCGATATGGCACCGAAGTGGTTGGTAAGATAGCTGTTGGCAAAGGCATTGGTTATCTGCAACGATACACCCAAGAACATGGAGAAAATGAAGAAAACGGCCATGCGTTTCTCCTTAAACAAGGCAAAGGCACGCAAGCCCAAGGCATCTACCCAATTACCCTCAGGAGCTTTCTTACTTACTTGACAATGAGGCAAGGTAAACGAATAGAGTCCCAAGATGATACCCAACGCAGCCGAGAAATAGAGTTGATTGGCACTTTGAGCAAAGCCGAGCAAATCTACGGCAATCATCGAGCAAATAAAACCTACCGTACCCCATACACGGATAGGAGGAAAATCCTTAACCGTATCCAATCCACTCTTTGTGAGTGCATTATAGGCCACCGTGTTAGACATGGAAATGGTAGGCATATAAAATATAACACCCATCAACACTGCTGCATAGAGCGTTGTATATTCGGTTTGTGTGGCGGCATATATCATGCAAAGTGCACTCAAAAGGTGCAAGATACCCAACAATCGTTGTGCGGGAATCCAACGGTCGGCAACAACACCCATCAGGGCAGGCATAAACAGCGAAGCTATACCCATAGTTGCAAAAAAGCTACCTATCTGCAAACCTGTAAATTGCAGACTTCCACCCAAGTAGGCGCCCAAAGAGATGAGCCAAGCTCCCCACACTCCATATTGCAGGAAGTTCATCACGATAAGACGAAACTTAATGTTTTTCATACGACATATATTTTTTGTGATTTATAATTTTCTTTTCTGTAATATTTGCTGTATCATGGCCGCCTCTTCATATGCCTCTACTGCCACGGCACGCTCTATGCGAGCTTGCAACTCGGCATCGGTCATTTCATCGAGGTTGTCATGCGCCACCGACGATACATTATCGGTATTTTCTTTTTTCTCAATTTGTGATGCTTCAAAAGCGGTCTGCTGCACAACCGATGCAGCGATGTAAATGGGTGCTTGTGTGCGCAATGCCAAGGCAATAGCATCCGATGTGCGAGAGTCTATCACTTCGATATGCCCATCGCGGCTCAATGTGAGTGTCGAGTAAAATATACCATTTTCAAAACGATAGATATTGACCTCTTGCGATTGCACATCATAGTGCTTCATGATACTCACCATCAGATCGTGTGTCATAGGACGAGGAGGTGTGAGTTTTTCCATTTGTATGGCTATGGCCTGTGCCTCGGCAGTACCCACCACGATGGGTATGCGACGAGAGCCACCCTCTTCGGCCAACAATAACACATAAGCACCCTGCTGCACGTTGCTATATGTTATTCCCAATACCTCGACTCGTATTTTATCGACATTCACGTTACTATATGTTTTTATTAATTCTTACCCATCGGCCCCTTGCATGGGCACACAATGAGGCAATTAACATCATTATGCAAATGTACATAATCTCTCGCAAAGATGATAGCGATAAAGCGTTATAGAAGTAAAAAATTTACATCTTCAATAAAAAAAACGCCTTCGAGAAATATCTCGAAAGCGTCGAATGTAGATAAAATATATCATTTATCAGCACTTGCCGGGGCAAGTAGGCTTGATTTGCTTAAAGAAGTCATTTCCTTTGTCATCTACAAGGATAAATGCGGGGAAGTCTTCTACCTCGATTTTCCATATAGCCTCCATACCCAACTCGGGATACTCCAAGCACTCTACCTTCTTGATACTGTTTTGCGCCAAGATTGCAGCGGGGCCACCGATACTACCAAGATAGAAACCGCCATGCTTGTGACAAGCATCGGTAACTTGTTGGCTGCGGTTGCCCTTGGCAATCATCACCATAGAGCCACCATTCGATTGGAAAAGATCGACATACGAGTCCATACGACCGGCAGTTGTGGGGCCAAACGAACCTGAAGCCATGCCTGCGGGAGTCTTGGCAGGACCGGCATAGTAAATGGGGTGATTTTTGAGATACTCGGGCATAGGCTCACCGGCATCAAGACGCTCTTTGATCTTGGCATGCGCGATGTCGCGACCTACGATAATTGTACCATTCAATGAGAGGCGAGTAGCAACGGGATACTTGGTAAGCTCGGCAAGGATGTCGCTCATGGGGCGATTGAGGTCGATGCGCACGGCATTGCCTTCACCGGCTTGGCGCAACTCTTCGGGGATGAGTGTCGAAGGTTGATCGTCAAGTTTCTCTATCCACAGACCATCCTTATTGATTTTGGCTTTGATATTGCGGTCGGCCGAGCAAGATACACCCATACCAACAGGACAAGATGCACCGTGACGAGGCAAACGAATGATACGAATATCGTGAGCAAAGTATTTACCACCAAATTGAGCACCATAACCCGATGCTTGTGCAGCAGCCAATACCTCTTTTTCCAACTCTACATCGCGGAAGGCTTGTCCCCATTCGTTACCTTCGGTGGGAAGGCGGTCGTAATACTTGGCCGATGCCAATTTTACGGTTTTGAGGTTGGTCTCGGCACTTGTACCACCGATAACAAAAGCAACGTGATAGGGAGGACACGCCGCTGTACCCAAGGTCTTCATCTTCTCAACGAGGAAAGGAACGAGAGTCTTGGGATTGATGAGGGCTTTGGTTTCTTGATATAGATAGGTTTTGTTGGCCGAGCCACCACCCTTGGCAATGAAGAGGAAGTTATACTCCATACCATCAACGGCAAAAAGGTCGATTTGAGCAGGGAGATTACAACCTGTGTTTACCTCATCATACATGTTGAGAGGGGCATTTTGCGAATAACGGAGATTTTCTTCGGTATATGTTTTATAAACGCCGAGTGACAATGCCTCTTCGTCGCCACCTCCGGTCCACACTTGCTGACCCTTCTTACCCATAACAATAGCCGTACCGGTATCTTGACAGAAAGGCAACACGCCTTTGCAAGCCACCTCGGCATTGCGCAACATAGTGAGAGCTACAAACTTGTCATTATCACTTGCTTCGGGATCGTGCAGTACCTTGGCAACCATCTCGTTGTGCTCACGACGCATCATAAACGACACATCGCGCATAGCGGCATTGGCAAGACGGGTAAGAGCCTCGGGCTCTACAACAAGCATTTCACGTCCATTACATTCTGACACTGATACATGTTCCTTGGTCAAGAGATAATACTCTGTTTCGTCGGGCTTGACGTTAGGAAACATGGGCTGATACTTAAAAGGTTTTGTTGCCATAAATATATCTTATTATTGGGTTATTTACATTGCTACAAAGTTAGCAATTTATGTGATATGAACGAACAATAGGCAATTAAAATAACAGAGTTTTCACATCGTTTATCCAGCCATTTAGCTTCAAGAGAAAGCGAGATAAATTGTGTAAAAAAAGCGGTGTGCCACATCGTGAGGCACACCGCTTTTATATAGTATCTAATAGTAAAATTAGAAGTCAGTCACAGTCTTACGATTGGCCATGCTGCGCTCAAAGTCTTCTTTTGAGCCTACAACAAGACGATCGTACTCACGCAAACCGGTACCGGCGGGAATGAGGTGACCGCATATTACGTTCTCCTTCATACCCTCAAGGGTATCTACCTTACCTACGATGGCGGCTTCATTGAGCACCTTGGTAGTTTCTTGGAACGAAGCTGCCGACATGAAGCTTGATGTTTGCAATGCGGCACGAGTGATACCTTGCAAGATTTGCTCCGATGTAGCAGGTATAGCATCGCGTACCTCAACAATGCGCAAGTCACGGCGCTTCAATGATGAGTTCTCGTCACGCAAACGACGGGCAGTCACAATTTGTCCGGCACGGAGGTTTTGAGAATCGCCTGCATCTACAACAACTTTCTTGCCCCAGATACGATCGTTCTCATCCATAAACTCGCGCTTATCGACAATTTGTTGCTCAAGGAAGCGAGTATCACCCGGATCGAGAATATTAACTTTACGCATCATTTGACGTACAATAACCTCAAAGTGCTTATCGTTAATCTTCACACCTTGCATGCGGTACACATCTTGCACCTCGTTTACAATATACTCTTGTACGGCTGTGGGACCCTTGATAGACAAGATGTCAGAGGGTGTAATAGCGCCATCCGAGAGAGGTGTTCCGGCACGCACATAGTCGTTTTCTTGTACGAGGATTTGCTTCGATAGGGGTACGAGGTATTTCTTGATTTCGCCGGTCTTAGACTCAACCGAGATTTCGCGATTACCGCGTTTGATTTTACCAAAGTGTACTTCACCATCGATTTCCGAAACGATAGCGGGGTTAGACGGGTTGCGAGCCTCGAACAACTCGGTAACACGAGGCAAACCACCGGTGATGTCACCGGCCTTACCTTGAGCACGAGGTATCTTAACAAGTACCTCACCGGCCGAGATTGATTGGCCTTCCTCTATCATCAAGTGAGCGGCAACGGGCAATGAGTAGCTACGCAATACCTCACCGTTCTCATCGACGATAGATGCCGAGGGTACACGGGTACGGTCTTTCGACTCGGTAATAATCTTCTCGCGCAAACCTGTTGTTTCGTCACTTTCTACACGATAGGTAACACCTTCCTCTACATTTTCAAAGACAATCTTACCGGTTGCCTCCGATACAATAACAGCGTTGAAGGGGTCCCATTCGCATATCATATCGCCTTTCTTCACGGTATCGCCATTGTTGAAGTACAATTTCGAACCATAAGGAATGTTGGCTGTTGTAAGTACCATCTTGGTGTTGGAATCGACAATGCGCATCTCGGCAAGACGACCTACAACAACATGTTGTAACTTGCCATCAACGGCATTATCTACTGTGCGCAACTCGTCTATTTCAAGGATACCATCATAACGTGAAGTAACGTTAGAAACGGCAGCAATATTTGAAGCGACACCACCGACGTGGAATGTACGCAAAGTAAGCTGAGTACCGGGCTCACCGATTGATTGAGCTGCAATCACACCTACGGCCTCACCCTTCTGTACCATGCGGTTGTTAGAGAGGTTGCGACCATAACACTTGGCACATACACCCTTCTTCGACTCGCAAGTAAGTACCGAACGTATCTCGACACGCTCGATGGGAGAGTCTTCGATTTTCTTGGCAATCACATCGGTAATCTCTTCACCCGAAGCAACGAGCAACTCGCCGGTAAGGGGATGATATACATCGTGTACCGATACGCGACCCAAGATGCGCTCACCAAGAGATGCTACAACGTTCTCGTTGTCTTTCACCTCGGTGCAAACAAGACCGCGCAATGTTCCACAGTCCTCTTCTGTAATAATCACATCGTGTGCAACATCGACAAGACGACGTGTCAAGTAACCGGCGTCGGCAGTCTTCAAAGCGGTATCGGCAAGACCCTTACGAGCACCGTGGGTAGAGATAAAGTACTCAAGCACCGAAAGACCTTCCTTGAAGTTTGACAAAATGGGGTTTTCGATGATTTGTCCGCCTTCGGCACCGGCCTTTTGGGGCTTGGCCATAAGACCACGCATACCCGAGAGCTGACGAATCTGGTCTTTAGAACCACGAGCACCCGAATCGAGCATCATATATACCGAGTTGAAACCTTGGTTGTCGCTTGACAACTGTTTCATCAAGATATTCGAGAGGTTTGAATTGACGTGTGTCCAAGTATCGATGATTTGGTTGTAACGCTCGTTGTTGGTGATGAAACCCATGCTATAGTTGGCCATGATTTGCTCAACTTCGGCATAACCCTCTTTAACGAGAGCCTCTTTTTCGGCAGGGATAATCACGTCACCCAAGTTGAATGACAAACCACCACGGAACGCCATCAAATAACCAAGGTTCTTGATATCGTCGAGGAATTGAGCCGAGCGAGTCACACCACATACCTTGATAACGCGGCTGATGATGTCACGCAACGATTTCTTTGACAATACCTCGTTTACATAACCTATCTCTTGGGGAACATATTGGTTTACAAGTACACGACCTACCGAAGTGTTCTCTACCAAGTGTTCGATAGGATTGCCATCGGCATCAATATCGGCAACAACTACCGATACGGGAGCGTGCAAATCTACCTTACCCTCATTGTAGGCAATTTCTGCCTCCTCGGGGCCATAGAATTTCAAGCCCTCACCCTTGGTACCTTTACGCAATTTGGTGATATAGTAAAGACCGAGCACCATGTCTTGCGAAGGCACGGTAATAGGCGCACCATTGGCAGGGTTGAGAATGTTGTGAGCACCCAACATGAGCATTTGAGCTTCGAGGATAGCTTCGTTACCAAGGGGCAAGTGAACAGCCATTTGGTCACCGTCGAAGTCGGCGTTGAACGCAGTACATGCAAGGGGGTGGAGTTGGATAGCTTTACCCTCAATCATGCGGGGTTGGAAAGCTTGAATACCCAAGCGGTGAAGTGTAGGGGCACGGTTGAGCAATACGGGGTGACCTTTCATCACATGCTCAAGAATATCCCATACTTCGGGGCCTTTGCGATCGACAATTTTCTTGGCCGACTTAACAGTCTTAACAATACCACGCTCAATGAGCTTGCGTATCACAAAGGGCTTATATAGCTCGGCTGCCATATCCTTGGGCAGACCGCACTCGTGCATTTTCAATTCAGGACCTACAACGATAACCGAACGAGCCGAATAATCGACACGCTTACCGAGAAGGTTCTGACGGAAACGACCTTGTTTACCTTTCAAGCTGTCAGACAATGATTTCAAAGGACGATTGGCCTCGGTCTTGACAGCACTTGATTTACGAGAGTTGTCGAGCAACGAATCGACAGCCTCTTGCAACATACGTTTTTCGTTGCGCAAGATTACCTCGGGAGCCTTTATCTCCATGAGGCGTTTGAGGCGGTTGTTGCGTATAATCACACGACGATAGAGGTCGTTGAGGTCGGAAGTGGCAAAGCGACCACCATCGAGGGGTACCAAAGGACGCAATTCGGGGGGAATTACGGGAACAACCTTGAGTATCATCCACTCGGGACGGTTGCGCTCCTTAGAGGCACGGAACGACTCAACTACTTGCAGACGTTTCAAGGCCTCTGTTTTGCGTTGTTGCGAGCCATCTTTGCTGGCGCGGTCGCGCAATTCATACGATAGACCATCCAAGTCGATGCGCGACAAGAGGTCGTAAATAGCCTCTGCACCCATCTTGGCGATAAACTTGTTGGGGTCGTTGTCGTCGAGCATTTGGTTCTCGCGAGGCAACTCGTCCATGATTTTCAAGTACTCTTCTTCGGTGAGCAAATCGTATGTTTGAT
Organism: Barnesiella sp.; assembly: GCA_045645425.1. Taxonomy (GTDB): domain Bacteria; phylum Bacteroidota; class Bacteroidia; order Bacteroidales; family Barnesiellaceae_A; genus Barnesiella_A. The sequence continues at coordinate 665 of JAZRIS010000026.1, read as the reverse complement.
ACTCTTCTACGGGACCGGGTTGAACAACCACGTAACGCTCGTAGTAGATAACAGCATCGAGCTTCTTGCTGGGCATACCCAACAAATAACCGATCTTGTTGGGGAGTGAGCGGAAGTACCAGATGTGAGCAACAGGCACAACAAGTTGAATGTGTCCCATGCGCTCGCGACGTACTTTCTTCTCGGTCACCTCAACACCGCAACGGTCGCACACGATGCCTTTGTAACGAATGCGTTTGTACTTACCGCAATGGCACTCATAGTCCTTTACAGGACCAAAGATGCGCTCGCAGAACAAACCATCACGCTCGGGCTTGTAGGTACGATAGTTGATGGTTTCGGGTTTGAGCACCTCACCGCTTGAGTTTTCGAGTATCTCTTCGGGCGATGCCAGACCTATCGTAATCTTTGAGAAGTTACTCTTTATTTTATTATCTCTTCTGAAAGCCATATTTTTCTTCTTACTAAAGAGTTGAATTTCTTATTTTATGCCCCGCACCACCCTCTATACCGAGGGTAGTGCAGAGAACTTGAATGTATTAGTCTAATGTTACGCTAAGACCGAGACCACGCAACTCGTGCAACAACACATTCATCGCCTCAGGTACACCTGGACGTGGCAAGTTGTCGCCCTTAACGATAGCCTCGTAAGCCTTAGCACGACC
>JAZRIS010000025.1:0-2592 GCA_045645425.1 Barnesiella sp. | reverse complement strand
CGGGCAGAGGAGGATATGATTACCTCTTCTATACCATTTGCAAGTTGGTGCATTTTTGCTCCTCTGCCCGAGGGGACTGTTGCGAATAAGCGAGAGCAGAGCTATGCTTGCATAAGCTATGCCGAGCGTGAGCAACTTGGTCGATAGACAACTGTCGCCATCAGGCGACTGAGGGGTGGGAGAAATTATTTGAGCAATTTTAAACCTCCGTGTGAAGCACGGGCAGAGGAGGATATGGTTACCTCAACACCTCATAGGGAAATATATAAACAACATATATAAAAGACACTACATTATGCAAACAAATGCAAATTCGGAAAAAAGTTGTTATAAATTGTCTTTATTTCTTGTTGGATAAAAATATGTTTTATAATTTTGGCACTCAATTTTGGCGGTGCTATACCCCAACAATATAAAGGAACTAAACAGAGCTGCAAGATTGTGACAACACACAGCAGCATAGCAAACACAATGAAAGGAGAAAACAAACAATGAAAAAGATTTTTGCAATGGCTTGTTTGGCCATTTCTGCGCTCGGTTTCTCAGCACAAGCAGCAGATAAATGGGATGGTAATATCGACACCGAGTGGGTTGCTGATGAATATGGCTATTACCTTATCTACACCGCCGAAGAGTTGGCAGGACTCGCCTTTAATGTAAATAGAGGTATAGACTATAACGGTGAAACTTTTCTTTTGATGGATGATATTGACTTGAATAATCATCCCGATTGGACTCCAATAGGACAATGGATAGGAATACACTCATCGGGAGAAATTAGAAAAGAACACTATTTCAGAGGCACATTTGATGGTCAAAATCACACTGTGTCAAACATGTACATAAATTTTGACAAGCCAAATCAAGTAAATGAAGTTCGTGTTACTTCAGGACTATTTGGAGCAATACAAAATGCAACTATTAAAAATATTACAGTAAGGGATAGTTATATTTATCAAAAAACTAATGCCTACAACAACTTTGCCGGTGCTATAGTTGGTATAAGTAATTCGGGCACAATAGATAATTGTAGTTCTATCCATAATAACATAAGTGTACATTCTCCGTATCAAGCTTTTGGAAAGCGAGGATACGCATACGCAGGTGGTATATGCGGTGCATGCGGTAATAAGCCCACCTCTGCCTCAAAAATAGGAGGATTTACCGAGACGACCAATACTACTATTGAAGATTGTGCTGTTGCAGGCAATAGTATAACAGGAAGTGCCGCAAACACTACCAAGACACCTGCAATAACTTCAGGATCCACCCAAAAAGATAATACAGACTACGATGCACAATACCCCGGCAATCCCGAAGGGGCTATGAATGCATTGCAACAAGATAAAGTTGCTGACATTGCCGCTATCAACGACAATACTATCAAGAAGAACAACTTTGGTGTGAACAGTGGCGAAACTGCCAACTACTACCTCAATCCTCAAACAGGTGTAGCTACCGACTACAACTACTATGTATTTATGGGTGTAGATGACAGTAAAGCACAAACAGGTAGCTTGCGCCAAAACTCTACTTATACCGATGGTGCATTGATGATGCCCTACAACTACAATGGTTACAACTACAAACTCTATCCCTCGGGCAAAGTTGCTGTTACCATAACATTCTACTTGGAGGGCTTCAAAGGAAACTGGAGCGACGCCGGCTTCTTTATAGAGAGAATATATAACACCGAAACCGGAGCAGATATACAAAAAAATCTCATTGCCACCTATGGCAACGATGGTCTTGACAAGGATGGCAATGCCACCTACAATGCCAACACCGACCGCTTTATGCGCACCGAGGTGTATGAGTTAATCATGCCCGCCAATGTTACTTCTATTGCCTACTCTACCTACAAGATTGTACCTTCTTCGATAGAAAGCACAGCACAAGAGGCAGTGCAAGTATATGGCACCAATGGCGCATTGGTTGTGAATGCCGCAGCCGCTACCGAGTTGGTAGTAGTATCTATCGACGGCCGTGTTGTGTATAACGACATGGTAGAGGGCAACGCTCGCATCGAACTCCCCGCCGGCATCTACATTGCCAACAACCACAAGGTTGTAGTAAGATAATTATCTCGTAAATGACAACATATCGTGCGCCCTATTGTCCGGCAGGACAATAGGGCGCAGTGTTTTATGACAGAAGCCTTGGTATAGAAGGGAAGACAAAGGTTACCTCAACGCCACGAGGCGCATGCCTCAGGGTAATATTTTCTGCCCCTGCGAGTGAAACGAGATAGGGGACTGTTGCGATTAAGCGAGAGCAGAGTTATGCTTGCATAAGCTATGCCGAGCGTGAGCAACTTGGTCGATAGACAAATGGGCGAAGAGGGAAGGGGTTAGAAAACCGTGTGAAACACGGGTCGAGGTAATATTTTCCGCCTCTGTGTTTGCGTAAGCAAATATAGGGGAGGTGGTGCGAGTATCGCACCGGAGGGGTTGGAAAATCACTTAAATCGTGTGAAACACGGGTCGAGGAGCAGTAAGCGACGAGATACAGTAGCCCCGTACGAGCCACGAAGTGGCGATGTGCGGGGATAAGAAAAGCATAAACAAACCACCGTGTGAAGCACGGGTCGAG